>CALLPP010000099.1 GCA_938015655.1 uncultured Algisphaera sp. | reverse complement strand
ATGAACTGGAAACCAGTCACGTGGGCTCCGAAGCCCAGCATGGTGCGGACCCCGGAGTTTCGGCGAGGAAAACCAGGCACCCATGGACAAGCGATCCACATTCCCAAGACGTTCGCAACTTGCGCTACGGCGGGCAAGGCCACCAGGGCCCAGACCTTGCCACCTAAAAACGCGACGACTACCGCAACAAGTGCGGCGATAGGAGTGGCGAGCAGGCTCACAAGGTTGAGCCGGCCATGCTCGAGCCGACGGGTAAGTAGAGCCCGGTGCTGAAGCCCCAAAGCGCTCACGATAAAGAGGCCGGCAAGGGCTAAGTTGATGGGTGCGAGGCGAGGCTCGTCGTACAGCCATACGAGCAATGGCGTCGCAGCAGACACAATGCCCGCAAGACCTGCTGCAACAGCAAGATTGATCCAAAACAGGGTTGAGACCTGGGCGTGGTTGATTTTGGGTTTTTGGATCACCGCCCGAGATAGCCCCAAATCGACAAACATCGAAGCAAAACCGGTCAGCACCATCACCATGCCGAACAGGCCGAAGTCTTCATCTGTGAGTTCACGGGTGATCAGCACGGTACTGACCGTCGTGACCACGAAGTTTATCCCAGTGGAGGCGAGGGTATAGGCGCCGCCCCGAGCCGTCTTGCGGCCGAGATTGGCGTGCAGATCGTCAGTAACGAAATAGACGTCCGAACGCCGCCGAACGGGCGCTTGTGCCGTGGACTCGGCCTCTTGATCGTGGGAACCACCGGGGGGGGGCACTGGGTTTTCGGCCATGAGGACAGGGTTATACCGCAATCCGAACGGGGGCTGCGGGGGTCCGTACCGGACGCTGCTTCTAAGAGGTCGATACGCAGTTCGAGCGTAGGACGCATTTTGCAGTCTGCGACGTAGCGTCTTTTCAACACCCGGCCCATCTCGTCAATCAAATGCCGCACCCTCGGCCACGCGAAGCAGCCTAAAGATCCCAGCCGCAAACGTATCATCGCCTTGGGCTTTGTCTTCCTCCGCCGGGTTCCAATACAGAAACTCCCGAACCCCCAAGGCGTACGCTCCTCGGATCGTCGCTTCCCAGACGTCACGCCCCACGTAAGAGGGGTAAGACACCCACGGAACCGGAGGGGGGCCCCCCGCATCCGCAACCGCCCGCAGCATCTGCAAGTTCTCCTCTGCCGACTTGCGGTAAAGCGGCGGGCTGGATTCAAGCCCCACGCCGGCCTGGGGGAACGGCCAACCGTTGCTATCTTTTAACGCTCCCGAATGACGTGCGTCGCGGTAGTTGCTCACCGGCACTCCGGGGAACACGGCGTGCAGCGGCTCCACGAATACCTCCCTCAGGGCATCGGCTCTCACCTCCGCAGCGTACTGTGTCCAGGCAATAACGGCATGGCGATTGGTTTTCCAGTCAAATTCGGCGGGTTCGTACACCCGCACCGCTTCGGGTAACCGGGCGAAGGCCTCCGCGTCCTGCCAAACGGGAGCGAGCTGCAAGGTGACATCCCCCTGATTCGGACCCCTGAGATCCCAATAGCCCACCCCGGTCTCCCAGTCGAGGGCCACCCGGCCTGGCCTCAGCCCGCGTTGCTCCAAACCCCACAACACCTGCCCCCACCAATTTCGGTCTGCCGACAGGTCAGGCCCGTGGCGCACGATCTGCAGAAGCTTGCTCTTCTCAAAAGGAGGGCCCTGATAGATCTGCCAGGGTGCGATCATCAAGCAGCGCTCTTCAACGGGAAGATCTTTGAACACGGCCTCGACTTGCTGGATGACCGCGGCCGGCGCCCCGTGTCGGTTCAGCAGTACTGCGGGACGTAGGCCTGCATCGGGAGCGGGCTGCCAGCAGTAGACGCGTACAGCGTCCGGAGGCTCGTCCAGCGGAGGGGACGCATCGTCCGGCTGCGGCGAGATCGGGGGCCGCGGGGCTGATGCCGGGTCTGCGGAAACGGCACCAGCGGAGGGATTCGCCGCTTCCCCTTCAGCGGGCGCGTTCTGGCGCCGGTTGGAATTCGGCCGCGAGTTCGCAGCGACATGAAGTCTGAGTTTGGCGTCAAATGAGCCCGTGCCGGTTGAGGACGATGCGTGCTCTGAAGCCGCTGCGGGCCGCGAAGGTTCCGGCGCCGCTCCAGCTGACAATAAGCCTTGTTCATTGCCGGTCGCAGCGGCCTGCGTCTCGGTAACGCGCGGGGGATCGGTCCCGGCATTTGGGCTAGACGTTGGCCTACCGACAACCTCGCTCGTGCCGTCAACGAGGTCGGCCCCGAGTGCCAACGGGGGTCCGGACGCCGAGACCGAGCGAACTTCGTCTCGGACGGCTGACGGGGCGGTGCCCCGCGGTCCATCTGCAGAGGCGCCGCCCACGCCGGAGCGGCTAACGGCCAGCCCCACCACGACCAGGAGAGCCATGATCACGGCCAAGGCCAAAACGATGGCGACGCTAAACGGGTCTAGCAGGAGCTTCTTCATGATTCTGCCTTTTCGCTTGGGACCTCTCGGTAGTCCACGCCTATCACCCAGCGGCACGTTGACGGATGAAGTTCATTACGCTGCGAGGATCGGAAGGGGTCAGCGTGCCGTGGCGTTTTGCGCCGTTGTGTTGTGGGCGCCAGACTTCGCACTTCTCATAAACCCGGGTTCCCTATGAAGCCTGCTGTTCCCTGCCGGAAAAAACTTCGACGCCGCGCAAGTCTCGCGTTGATGGCTATCGGCATCTTTGGGGTGGGCGGCGAGGCCGTGGCCCGGTACGGCCTCGGCCTCGGCACCCCCCCACTCTTTATCGCCGATTCCGAGCTGGAATACCAGCTTAAGCCGAACCAAGACCTGTTCCGGTTCGGAAACCGCTTTGTGGTGAACCAGCTCGGTATGCGATCCGAGCCCTTTCCCCAAAACAAGCCCGATCCAAGTGAACTGCGGGTGATGGTATTTGGCGACAGCGTCATCAACGGGGGCACGGCGACGTCGCACGAGCAGCTCGCAACAGAGATTCTGCGCAAACGGCTAGCCGCGGTGACAGGGCGAAAGGTCGTAGTTGGAAATATCTCAGCGGGCAGCTGGGGACCGGGAAACTATCTGGCCTATGCCAACCGGCACGGGTTTTTCGATGCGGATTTTATTGCGGTAGTCCTTTCTACCCACGATGCAGACGACATACGTCGTTTCAAGGGCTTGGATGCCGTAAGCCAACCAACCGAGACACCCTTTTCGGCCCTTTGGGAGGGCGTGACACGCTATGGCTGGCCACGGCTTCACCACTTTGGCACCTCAGCGTTACGTACGCGGCCCACGACGACCGCATCGACCACCACACCCAAAGGCACCGCACTGCCCAACCTGATGGAACTGATTAGACTCGCCGGCGACCGAACAGTGACTGTTTTCCACTTTCCAACCTACGCAGAAGCCGAACACGGCTTCGACCCTACGGGGGTCAAGCTTATTCGTCACGCCACAGAATCTTCCGGAGGTGCGTACATCCCGTTGTCCTCGGTAGATCCCATCGACGACACATGGAAATCGCTCTACCGAGACGCCCTTCACCCAAATGTGGCGGGACAGGTCTGGCTAGCCGAACGCCTGCTTCAAAGCATCCTTCTTGGTGCCAACGAAGGCCGCGACGAGGCACTTTCTGTCCATATACGAGGGACAATCCTAAATAATGGTCGAGAGGCTATTCCGCGGGCCGGCGCACGATGAAGGTACGGGACCCAAATCTCGACTTGCTTCGCGCGGTGGCCATCGTGCTGGTGGTGGCGTACCACGTCTCGCAACGGCTGCCGATCGACAACGCGGCTGTGAATAGCCTGCTGCAAAAAGGCGCACTGGGCGTCGACCTCTTCTTTGTCATCAGCGGATACCTCATTGGAGGTCTGTACTGGCGGGAGAAACAATTAAACAGAAGTGTTGGCCTTATCCGGTTCTGGCTCCGCCGTTCACTGAGGACGCTGCCGCCCTATATGGCGGCGCTCGGGCTGGCTTGGGTCCTCGCCTACGCCCATCGACGCGAGCCCTTCGATTGGCGATTCTTGCTGTTGGTCCAGAACTACTTCGAGAAGATCCCCTTTTTTCTTGTGAGCTGGTCGCTTTGCATTGAGGAGCATTTTTATCTGGGTATGCCGCTACTCCTAGGGGTACTGCGAGGTCGCGTGGCACTCGTTTCTCTTTTAATTGTTGGCCTAGCCGGGCCAGTTTGTCTACGTTTTCTTCACCAGCTCTACACACCCGACCTCAGTGGGCCTGGGTATAGCTACGCCGCCACACACCTCCGCCTTGAAGGCCTGACCCTTGGGGTTTGGGGCGCTTTTTTGGCAACCTACCGGCCCGCTCATTGGGAGATGTTGCAAAACACCGCAGGCAGGCTCCTGCCGTTCACGGCGCCGCTGCTGGTCGCGGCCGACTTCGTTCTCCGCGGTCAGGTTTCCTATGTCGCTCAACCTGCCCTTGCCGCAGCGGTCTGGATGCTGCTGCTTACCGCGACGACAGGCCGCCGTGCCCTCCCTGGAGCGCGAGCACGGACCGTCTACTTCGTCGCCATCAGCTCTTACTCGATCTATCTGACGCACGTGCCCGCACTCCACGTGGGCTCGCACTTAATGGGGCCACTCGATTTTCCGACCAAGATCGGCCTCGCGCTGGTGCTGTGGTTCGGCCTTATCGCGGTCGCCGGCACGGGCTTTTATCTGCTGATCGAGAAGCCGACCATTGGGTGGCGTGACCGAGCGGTGCCTCGCCTAACGCCTAGCATCATGCAGCCAGCCCCTTGATCGCGTCTTTCCCCTGTCGTCCACAGATCACACCATCGCGAAAACAGAGCCACAACGACTTCGCCCCATTCCCCTCGGGACCGACGCCAACGCTGCGAGTTATCAGGACCCTACCGGTACGTTTGACCGGTACAACTGGGGGGGCAGGAGTGCAGGTCACCTTATTTGATGTTTGCTGGCCAGTTAACGCCCGATGATGCATGGCGGGGTGATCGACGCGGGGCGTGTTATTGCCGCGAGCCGAACCAGATCGACGGCTCGCCCGTAACAGTTGATTTATCCTTGCCGAGCGTCTTCCCCGTCTGCCCCTGTGACCGACCCATGACCCGCGTTTCCACCGCCGTCGCCCCACCGACACCGCGCCCGTTAATCTCCCCCACGTGCTGGGTGGCCTCCATCGCGGTCAGCGCCGCCTTCGTCTGGATGTTCTGGGAAATCCTGCGCCGCAGCTTTCACTTCAGTTCGGATCCGAACTGGTCGCACATCGTGATTGTGCCGCTGATTTCGGGGTATTACGTTTTTCAGCATAAAGATCGGCTCGCGGCGGCTCCGAAGCGGCTGTGCTGGCCGGCGTTACCGGTGCTGGCGGGGGCGATCTACCTGTACCTGTGGTGGATCTACCCGGGGCGTAACGACATGTTCCGGGGGTACTCGGCGGTGCTGGCGTTGGGGGCGTTGTTGTGGTTTGTACTGGGCTCGCGGGCGATGCGAGTGCTGTGGTTTCCGGTGCTGTACCTGGGCTTCGCGGTGAAGATCAGCGATGCAATTTGGTCGCGGATCGCCGAGCGGCTGCAAGACGTGGCGGCCAAGGGGGCGACCATCGCGTTGGAGATCTACGCGGCGTTCACCAACGTGTCGGTGGCCAACCACGGCAACAGCATCACGCTGCGTTTTTTCCGCGACGGGGCGTGGGTGGAAGAAGGGCTAAACGTGGCCGAGGCGTGCGCGGGGCTGCGGATGCTGATGGCGTTTGTGGCCCTGGGCGTAGCGTTGGCGTTCTTGTTCGACCGGCCTTGGTGGCAGCGGATCGCCATGATGGCGGTGACGGTGCCGGTGGCGGTGCTGGTCAACATCGGCCGGGTGGCGGCGCTGGGGGTGATCTACACGTTCAACAAGGAGTATGCCCAGGGCGACTTCCACGTGTTCGTGGGCCTGCTGATGCTGATCCCCGCGGCGGGGCTTTTCATGCTCTTGGGCTGGATCATGAACCAGATCATCATCCGTGACGAAAACGCGGCCCCCGGGAAGGCCCCGGCGGCCGCCGCGGCGGGCCCGGGCCAACCAACGCCCGTGGGCGTGGGGACGCTGATCAAGGGCCTGTTGCTTGGCGGCTTGCTGGCGCTGGTGACCGCGGGTACCTACGCGATGTTTTTCAACAGCTTCTCAGGGGCCCCCCTGATCGAGTCGCTCACGCCCGGCGTGTCTAAGGCGCTGATGGGCCTGGGGGCGGTACTCGGGCTGGGGCTTTTGCTGTCTCTGCCCCGGCTGGCTCCCGCACGGCAGGGCGCCGCGGGGCTGACCTTCGGCGCGGCGGTCGCGGCCGGCTTGTTGGGGGTGTCCGCGGCGGGCCAGCACTCGGTGCTGGCCTGGCAAGAGGCGGTGCTGTTTAAAAAAGAGGTGCCCGCACGGCACCACTTAAGCCGGCTTCCGCTGCAGGCCGGCCCGTACCAGTTCGTGCGGGACCTGCCGATTTCTTCGGATGAAATCGAGGCATTGGGGACCGAGGAATTTATCAGCCGTGTCTATGAAGACACCTCGATCAATCAGGGCGAACCGGGCCGGCTAATCCGCTTCCACGTGACCTATTACACGGGGATGGTGGACACAGTGCCTCACGTACCAGACCGCTGCTTCGTGGCGGCGGGTATCGACTCGGTGGTACTGGACGACCAAACCCTGCGGCTGTCGCCGGACGTTTTCCGGGCCGCGGACGCGGGCGGATTTACCGCCCGATCGACCCTGCGTGCTCCGGTAGCCGCGGCCGACGGCGAACGCCGACGGGTTCTGTTGCCGGTCCGAGATATCGCCACCAAGCGGTTCACCTACCGCGCAGAGCCGGCCCAACCCGACCAGCACGTCACCTACTTCTTCGCGGCCAACGGCAAGTTCCTGGCTTCGCCTAACGCGGTGCGGCTCCAGGGCTTCGACATCCGCGATGCGTACAGCTACTACGCAAAGGTCGAGGTCGCCCTGATCGGCGTCGAAGATCCGCAAGAGGTCGCCCGCGGCACCGCCCGTTTCTTGGACGCCTTCCTGCCGGACATCATGGCCTGCTTCCCGGACTGGGAGCAGGTGCGGGCGGGCGACTGGCCGGTGGGCGACGAGTAGGCGACGGCTTTGAGTATCGAATTATATTTGGTATTACAAAATATGAATCAGCTCACGATTCCTCTTCCCGATGGGCTCGATGCCTGCCAGCAGAACGCGTTGGTGCAATGGCTGCTCAGCCAGGCCGAGGCAACGACGCCCCGCCGGCTCGCCTTTGAGTCCGACCCGGCATTTCGAGCCGCCGCAGCGAAAAAATTACCGCGAGCCGCGACGAAATCGAATCGGGATCGGAGCTGGATGCCCACGACTCGATGCGCAATCTTGCGGATGAACTCGGAATCCATCTGAATCGATGAAGTACCGCATTTTCTACGGCCCGTCGGTCAGAGATGACATCCGTGAGCACGTTACTTGGTTGCGGAACGAACAAGTCAGCGAGATCGTCATTCAACAGTGATACGTACGGCTATCTGACCTCATCGACGGGCTCGAAACGTGGCCCCCGGCGCTTTTCGCGCCGATCCGGGGTACACCGATGGCCCGGGGAACGAGACCCACAAGATGAACTTCGGAGACTATCTCGTGTTTTTCGAAGTGGATGATGGGACGCGACAGGTAAACGTTGTCGCGCTGATTCACGGCGCTCGTCGCAGCTGAGGTTTTCCAACCCCCCACAGGGGTTCGTGGCCAGTACAGACTTGCCACACGCGAACCAAGAAACACTCGACGACGATCTGCTGACCGTACATTCTGGTTTTCGCTTGACGTTGTGCGGCGGCTTTGCCCCTACCCGTAGCTCACCTCGCGTACGTCGGTCGTGGTTGGCCCCGAACCACGCAACGATGTTTTAGGCCTTCTTCAAAGATCGCCTAGGCCGTCCAGCCCATGGCGTCTTTCGCCTTGCTCGTGTCTAGCAGCGGCGGGGCTGGCCGATGGGTGGGAGTCGCGGCAATGCCCCGGTGAACCGTGCTATGCGAGGGTCTTCGATGGTCGAACGCACAACGTACCCGATTCGATTTCAAAACGCTTGAAACAAAATAAGGATTTTGATAGGGTATCGAGATGAATCCCAGCGACCTTCTTGAAGCCGTGCTGAAAGAGCCCTTTCAGCCGTTCAATTTGCACTACCCCAGCGGGAAGATGTATGCGGTCCGCAGCGCCAACCAATGCATCGTGACGCCAAGCCGGCGCTCGATCATCATCGTCCGGCCGAATCCCGGTGAAAATCAGGGCGGATTTGACATGCTCGATGTCGTCATGGCCGAGCGATTGGAGGTGTTGGACGAAGATCCGTTACCCCCGCACTGGTGGCTGCGCAGCGCCCCGGACGACGCTCCGGGCGGGTTTCACGGCGGCGGCGACGCCGCGTAGACAGATTTATCCGTACACGACTTCGCGGATGTCGCCGCGGTTCTGTTCGAACCAGGTGATGGTGCGTTGCAAACCTTCTTCGAAGCCGACCTGCGCCGTCCAGCCCATGGCCTCGGTCGCTTTGGTGGTGTCCAGGCAGCGGCGGGGCTGGCCGTCGGGCTTGGTGGCGTCCCAGCGGATCTCGCCCTCGAAGCGGCAGTGCTTGGCGACCAGTTCGACAAGGTTCTTGATGGTGATCTCGGCCCCGGTGCCTAGGTTCAGTGGGGTGGGGTCGTCCATTTTTTCGGTGGCGACGACGATGCCCTCGGCGGCGTCTTCGACGTAGAGAAACTCGCGGCTGGCGCTACCGGTGCCCCAGCAGGTCATGTGGTCGTCGCCGTTTTCGCGAGCCTCGACGCACTTGCGGATCAGCGCGGGGATGACGTGGCTGCTGTGTAGGTCGAAGTTGTCGTGCGGGCCGTACAGGTTCACCGGCACGACGACGCTGCTGTCCAGGCCGTACTCGCGTCTGTAGCCGTCGAGCATGACAAAAAGCGCCTTCTTCGCCACGCCGTAGGGGGCGTTGGTCTCTTCGGGAAACCCGTTCCAGAGGTCGCTTTCGTTAAACGGCACGGGGGCGAACTTGGGGTAGGCACACACGGTGCCGGTCTGCACGAACTTTTGCAGCCCGCGTTGGCGGCCGATCTCAATCAGGTGCATGCCCATGGCGGCGTTGGCAAAGAAGAAGCGGCCCGGGTGGTCGCGGTTGGCGCCGATGCCTCCTACTTCGGCGGCGAGGTGGATGACCACGTCGGGCGTGGCGTCGTCGTAAAGCCGGACGACGTCGGCCTCGACGGTGAGGTCGTAGTCCTTGCGGCGGGGAACGAAAACGTTGGCGTCGTCGACGCCGCGTTTTCGTAGCGCGTCAAGCACAAACCGGCCCAGGAAGCCGGCCCCGCCGGTGACGGTGATCTTTTTGTGAGTAAGGTCGAGCATCGCGAGTTTCGGTGGGTGCGGGGGCTTCGTTGCGGGGGTAGTGGGTGGTGGGTAGAGGTCTTAGCCGGACGCAGGCGGGGTATCGGGCTGAAGACTCTTGATCAGGCCGGTGAGCATGCGGCTGCAGTCTTGGATCAGATGCCAGGCGTCAGTGGCTTGATCACGCCCCAATCGCTCGACGCGAACGGCGGCTTCGAGCTGTGTTTCGAGCTCGGCGAGGGATCCCGGGCGTAGCTCAGGCGCTTCAGATAGTCGCCGAGGTGCGACCGCGCGTAGCCTTCGGCGATATTTGACGGCGCGGAGACGGCGGCCCGCTGCATCTGCGAAACCAGGCCAAACCGCTCTGACTCGGGCATCAGGTCGGTGGCGAGGTAGATCGCCCCAACAAGATCCATTCCTTTATCCCAGACCTTCAGCTTGCGGAATCCGATGGGTTCCTTGCTAGTCATGGCCAGATCTCTCGAAGTCGCGCTAACAGCATCAAACGGGGCTACTTGTATCCGGGTAAGACCTCCACCCTCTACCCACTACCCTCGCCAGCACTGTGTCCGACGTCGGCAACTCTCACGCCAACGAGCGCTCCCGCGCCCGCCGCGCTAGTGCTGGGTGAGCGAGGCGGGCACGGTGTGGCCGGCGTCGATCAGGGTTTTCTCTCGGGCGGCCAGTTCGAGGTCCGCATCGACCATCATGTCAACGAGTCCTTCAAAGCCCACGCGGGGTTCCCAGCCCAGCTGTTTTTTGGCCTTGGTGGGGTCGCCCCATAAGAGGTCCACCTCGGCGGGCCGGTAGTAGCGGGGGTCGATCTCGACGTGGTCGTTGTAGTCCAGGCCCACACGGCCAAAGGCCCGTTCGCAGAACTGGCGGACGGTGTGGGTCTCGCCGGTGGCGACGACGTAGTCGTCGGGGGTGTCCTGCTGGAGCATGAGCCACATCTGCTCGACGTAGTCACCTGCGAAGCCCCAGTCGCGCTTGGCGTCAAGGTTGCCCATGAACAGCTTGTCTTGCAGGCCGTGTTTGATACGGCCTACGGCCCGGGTGATCTTGCGGGTGACGAAGGTTTCGCCGCGGCGGGGGCTCTCGTGGTTAAAGAGGATGCCGCAGCTGGCGTGCATGCCGTAGCTCTCGCGGTAATTGATGGTGATCCAGTGGCCGTAGAGCTTGGCGCAGCCGTAGGGCGAGCGCGGGTGGAACGGGGTCGCTTCGCTCTGTGGGGCGCTCTCGGGCATGCCGCCGAACATCTCACTGGTGCTGGCCTGGTAGTAGCGCACGTTCACGCCGCTGGCGTCGCGGTACTGCCGCACGGCTTCGAGCAGGTGGATGGTGCCCACACCCGTGGCGTCGGCGGTGTAGATCGGCTGGTCGAAGCTGACCCGAACGTGGCTCTGGGCGCCCAGGTTGTAGACCTCGGTGGGCTTGCAGGCGTTGATGGCCTTCAACAGGCTGTTCGCGTCGGTCAGGTCGGCGTAGTGCAGCTGCATCTTCGGGCCCGCGGCGTGCGGGTCGCTGTAGATGTGGTCGATGCGGTCGGTGTTGAAGGTACTGGCACGGCGGATGACGCCGTGGACCTCGTAGCCTTTTTCGAGCAAAAACTCGGCGAGGTACGAGCCGTCCTGACCGGTGATACCGGTGATGAGTGCGCGGTTGGGGTTCATGGCGAGGGCGTCCGAAAAAAGAGCATCAGCAAGGTGCGCCGCGGGGCAAAACCGCGGCGCGGCCGGCTAGTTTGACCGATGTGCGCCGTAAGGTCGGATCAATCTTGGCGGGAGACGTTACTTACCTAAACGGTTGGGCGGGTTTCAACGGCGGCTCATCGCCTATAGGGCGTTTACCCCCAATTCTGGTGGCGATTTTCTCGATACCATTTCACGGTCTGCTGGATGCCTTGGTGCAACGCGACCTGCGACTCCCAGCCCAGCAACACCCGGGAGCGTTCGGTGCTCAGGCAGCGGCGGGGCTGCCCGTCGGGGCGCGACGCGTCCCAAACCACCTGACCGGCGTAACCCGTCTCGGCGGCGATGTGCTGCACCAGCTCGGCGATCGGGGTCTCGACCCCGCTGCCCAGATTGATCGGGGTGGGATCGTTCACCCGCTCGGCCGCGGCCAGCAGCCCAGCAGCGGCGTCGGTGACGTACAAGAATTCCCGCGAGGCCTTGCCGGTGCCCCACACCTCAACCCGGGGGGCTCCGGACTCTTGAGCTTCCACGAACTTGCGAATCAGCGCGGGCATGACGTGGGCGGTGGCCAGGTCGAAGTTGTCGTTGGGACCATACAGGTTTACCGGGATCAGCGTACACCCCTGCATCCCGTACTCGCGGCGGTAGCCGTCGAGCATGAGGGCCAGCGAGAGCTTTGCGATGCCGTAGGGCGCGGTGACCGGCGCGGGATAGCCGGTCCAAAACCGGTCTTCGGTGAAAGGCCGTGGCGTGTACTCGGGGTACGCGCACACGGTGCCGCAGTGGACAAAGTGGCGCACGCCGGTGCGGCGGGCGTGCTCCATCAGGTGCAAGCCCATGGCCCAATTGGCGAAAAAGAAACGCCCCGGGTGGGCGGCGTTGGCGCCGATGCCCCCCACCTCCGCGGCCAGGTGGATGACCACGTCGGCCGGGAACTCGGCGTAGAGCCGGGCCACGTTGGCTTCGGCGGTGAGGTCACACGACGCGCTGCGCGGGACGTGGAGGCGGTCGTCGGTCACCCCCCGCGCACGAAGCAGAGCGCAGACGTGTCGGCCGAGAAAGCCGGCTCCGCCGGTGACGATGATGCGGTCGGTGGCGTAATTGAGCATGGACCGGAACAGAAGGGACGAATCCTAAGGTAAAATATGACACCCGCGAAACAGAACGTTGCCCGGTTAGACAAGGTTCGGATGGGGCAAGGTTAATGCCTCCAGCCGCCGAAAACCGGAGGGTAGGCAGACAATATGCACCTTCCTTGGTTGCCGAGTCTTTGACGTCTCACTCTGAAAGGATCGGCGGTGACACGGCCCTCGCCTGAAGTAGACTTTGGCTTTCCTACTGAAAAATCGTAAACACTCCTAAGACAAGACGTTTTGCCCACGGCGCCGTCGTCCACTCTAAGCCCAAGCCAACCGATGCCCCCCTCCCCCCGCCAAACGCTCGAATCACGGATCGCCGACGGCACGGCGGTGGTTGGGGTGCTGGCGCTGGGCTACGTGGGCCTGCCGCTGGTGCGGGCGTTCTGGTCCGCGGGCCTCCGGTGCCTCGGGTTCGACACCGACCCGGCCAAAGTCGAGGCCCTGAACCGGGGTGAGAACTACCTCAAGCACCTGGGCGGCGACTTCGCCGTGCAGATGGCCGCGTCCCCGCGATTCGAGGCCACCACGGACCTGGAACGCCTGGCGGAAGCCGACGCGATCGTGGTGTGCGTGCCCACCCCCCTAGGCCCCCACCACGAACCGGACCTGTCGTTTGTCCGACAAACCGCCCGCGACATCGGCCGGCGGCTGCGCCCCGGGCAGCTGGTGGTGCTGGAATCCACCACCTACCCCGGCACCACCCGCGACGTGATGCTGCCGGCCCTGCTCGCCGCAGCCCGCGAACAAGCACCCCAGACCCGCCCCCCCCAACCGGTACTGGGCGAAGACCTCTTGGTGGCTTATTCACCCGAACGAGAAGACCCGGGCCGCCCGGGGTCCAGCACCCAAACGATCCCCAAGCTGGTGGGCGGGCTGGACGAGGCCAGCGGCGCCGCGGCGGTGGCGCTCTACCGCCACGCGATCGCCCAGGTCATCCCGGTGAGCAGCGCCGAGGTGGCCGAAGCGGCAAAAATCCTGGAAAACGTCTACCGCGCGGTCAACATCGCACTGGTGAACGAGTTGAAGGTGATTTTGACCCGAATGGACATCGACGTATGGGAGGTGATCGACGCGGCGGCCACCAAACCCTTTGGGTTTCAGGCGTTTTACCCCGGCCCGGGCTTGGGCGGGCACTGCATCCCGATCGATCCGTTCTACCTCACCTGGAAAGCACGCGAACTGGGTGAAACCACCCAGTTCATCGAGCTGGCGGGCCAGGTGAACACCAAGATGCCCGCGTGGGTGGTGCAACGCACCATGCTGGCTCTGAACCAGCGGGGCAAGGCGGTTAACGGTAGCCGGGTCTTGGTTCTGGGCCTGGCTTACAAGCCCGATGTCGGGGACGTCCGTGAAAGCCCCAGCTTCGAGCTCATCGGGCAGCTGCAGACACTGGGGGCGGAAGTGGACTTTCACGACCCCCACACCCCCGTGGTGCCGCCCACACGAAAATACAAGCAGCTGGAGGGCAAACGCTCGGTCCCGCTCGATCCCGAGACCCTCCGCGGCTACGACGCGGTGGTGATCGCCACCCACCACACGTCCTACGACTGGCCGCTCATTGTGTCCCACGCCCCGCTGGTGGTCGATACCCGGGGTGTGACCCGCACGGTCACGGGCGACAAAGCCCACGTGGTGATGGCCTAGCACCCCTCAGCCCCCCCCGGACCCAACGTCCCGCTGCCGCTATGGTTCTCGTTCGGGTTGCGCGGGCGGCCCGACGCGACCCCCCCGAGCCTTGCCGCTGTCCCGACGCGGGCCTTTCTTTTTTCTTCCCCCGTCTCCGCTTATGCCGCCGCGCCTTCAACACCACCTGCTGCTGATCGTCCGCCTGCTGCTGATCGCCGCGGGGCTGGGCTACATTCTGTGGACGGTCCGCTGGAATGACTACGCCGCCGTTCCCCCCGGGGCCACCGAGCCGGTCACTCAGCAGGGGCTGCGGTCGTTGGCCGCCGGAGCCCACTGGGGCTGGCTGGCCGCCGGGCTGATCCTGACCCTGCCGATCGTGCCCATCCAGGCGCTGCGCTGGTGGATGTTGATGCGGTGCCGCGCACTGCCGGTGACCTATTTCGCCACCTTCAGGCTCGCGTTGGTGGGGCTGTTTTTCAACTTCTGCGTTCCGCTGGGCTCCAACGGGGGCGATCTGGTGAAGGCCTACGGCGCCGCCCGCGCCGTGCGGGGGCGAGACGCCCGCGGCAACCAAGGCCCCCCCGGAGCCAAAACCACCGCGGTCATCAGCGTCGTGCTGGATCGGATCGCGGGCCTGCTGGGCTTGCTGATCTTGGCGGCGGTGGCCGGGCCGCTGGCGGGCGGCGGGGTGATTGGTCGCCGCGTCACGTTCACCGCCTGGGGGGTCTTGGGGATCGCGGCCGCGGGGGTGTTTGTCTACATGAACCCCTGGACCCGGCGGGCCCTGGGCATCCAGCTGCTGACCACCCGGGTCCAGGCGTTTCAGAGCCTGGACCGTGCCGTGGCGGGGTACCGCCACCACCGCGGCACGCTGGCCGCCGCCATCCTGATGAGTGTCCCGGTCCACCTTTGTCTCGCCGCCGCCACCGCCCTGGCGGGCTACGCCATCGGTGTGCCCACGGGGCTCCTGACCCTGCTCGCAGTCCTGCCCATCGCTTTTTTGGTCGGGGCCTTGCCCGTCACCGTGCTGGGGCTGGGGGTCATGGAGCCCACCGCCGCGGCGCTGCTGGACGGCAGCGGCACCACGTTCAACCAAATCGTGGCGATGCTGATGGCCTACCGGGCCTTTTTGTTGGTCTACGGCTTGCTCGGCGGCCTGGCGGTGCTGACCGGCGGCGGGAGCGGGGAGAGCGCCGCCCCCCAGGCCGACGAACCGGCTGCGCCGTCTGAGCCGGATACACGCCCCGCCGAATCGCCCTGACCCGCGATCGGGCCCGGACACTGGGGCGGTAGCCACTTGGGGTGGCACGCTCCGTAAACTTCCCCTCGTTCCTTTCGCCGGGCTCCGCGTGCGCATCCTCTTCGTCAACCAGGTTTACGCCCCGGACGTGGCCGCCTCGGCGCAGCTGCTTCAGGACATGGCCGAACACTTTGGTGCCGCCCAAGACGGCACGGCGCACGAGGTCGCCGTGGTGGCCTCAAAGTCGCTTTACGGCAAAGCCGGGGCCACCCACCCGGACCACGAGGTGATCAGAGGCGTGCGGGTGCGGCGGGTGGGCGCCGCGTGGTTTGGCACGCACAAGATTTTTGGGCGCAGCTTTGATGCGGCGGTGTTCTACCTTGCCGCGTTGTGGACCGCCTGGCGCACCCGGCTGCCCGGCGGCAAGCCCGAGGTGATCGTGACCCTCACCAGCCCGCCCTACATCGGGCTGATCGGAACCTTCATCCAATGGGTCCGGCGCGGGCGGACCCGCCACGTGTACTGGTCAATGGACCTTTACCCCGAGGTGCTCACCGCCGCAGGCGTGGTCCGCAAGACCTCGCTTCTGGGCCGGACGATGGCCGGCCTCAACCGCCTGTGCATGCGCCGAGCCGACCGGGTCGTGGTCCTGGGCCGCTGCATGCGCGACCGGGTGGTGGATCAGGGTGTGCCGGCGGACAAGGTTGAAATCGCCAGTGTCTGGCCGGTGAGCGCTCCGCTCGACGGACCGGTGCCCGGACCGCCGAGCCGCTACCGCGCCACCTGGGGCCTGGAAGGCAAGTTCGCTGGACAGAGTGATTAGTGTATGACTAAACTTGCCAACGAACGTCACTCGCACTGCACTTTGAACTATCTGCTGTAGTTCTGGTTGCTACTTGTTGCTGCATTATGTGCTAGACGTTTCGCCCTTCGGCTACTGCTGCTACACCTGCTGTTTTGTGCTTGCCAATGCTGTCAATTGGCGTTCATGCTCGTCGTACATACTGCTGTTCTCACCGAGTAC
>CALLPP010000098.1 GCA_938015655.1 uncultured Algisphaera sp. | reverse complement strand
GCGCTGAGCTTAAACACGCTCAAAGACGTGCTGGCGATGAAGATGGGGTCGAGCGTGGCGACGCAGATCCGCAAGCACGTGGACGACGAGCGGGTGGCGCAGATGCTGGACCACTTCACGCAGTACGTCGGGTCGTCGCCCTACGGCAGCCCGGCGATCTTGTGCGGCATCGCGAGCATGCAGGTGAACCAGGGCGTGTGGTACCCCATCGGCGGCACGCGGGCGGTGCCGCTGGCGCTCACGAAGCTGGCCGAGGAGTTGGGGGTGCAGCTGCGGCCCAACACCGAGGTCACGCGCATCCACACCGAGCGGGGCCGGGCGAGCGCGGTGGAGACGGCGGCGGGCGAGACGGCGGACTTCGACCGCGTGGTGAGCAACATGGATGCGGTACGCACCCACCGCGAGCTGATCGGTGGCACCATCGGCCACGACTTCGATGAGCGGCGCGCCTACGAGCCGGCCTGCTCGGGCGTGGTGCTGTACCTGGGCTTGAACAAGGCGTACGACCACCTGGCGCACCACGATTTTGTGTTCAGCCGCGATGCGCACGAAGAGTTTGACTACATCTACAAGAAGGGCGAGCCGGCGCCCGACCCCACGGCGTATCTGGCGGCGACGGCGCGGACCGAGGCGCCCGGACAGGTGGCGCCCGCGGGCGGCGAGGCGCTGTATGTGCTGGTGCACACGCCGTACCTGCGGCCGCACCACGACTGGTCGAAGGACGGGCCGCTGTTTAAGAACTACCGCCAGACGATCTTGGACAAGCTCAAACGCACCGCGGGCATGCCCGACCTGGAAGAGCGCATCGTCTTCGAGAAAGCGTTGACCCCGCAGGACATCCACGACCGCTACCACGTGCTGAACGGGGCGATCTACGGGCTGGCGAGCCACGGCAGGTGGATGGGGGCCTTCAAGCCGGCCAACCGCAGCCCGCAGGTGAAGGGCCTGTACCTGGCCGGCGGCGCGGCGCACCCGGGGCCAGGCATGCCGATGGTGATGATGAGCGGCTGGATCGCCGCGGACAGCCTGGATCGGGACGGGTAAGCTTGAACGCGGGCTTGCTTTTCCATCTTTCGTGTTTTGCCCCTTTTGTTAGGAGACTCCATGGACACCTTTGACGCCATTTACGGACGCCGGGCGCACAAGCACTTCGACCCCGAGCACCGCTTCACGGCCGAGGAAGAGACCAAGCTCTTTGAGGCGGCGATCCAGGCGCCCACGAGCTTCAACATCCAGCACTGGCGTTTTGTGAACGTGAAGGACCCGGAGAAGCGCAAGCAGATCCGCGCGAACGGCAACGACCAGGCGCAGATGACCGACGCGTCGCTGCTGGTGGTGATGACCGCGGACATCAAGGCGTGGAACAAGTCGCCCGAGCGTTACTGGGTGAATGCTCCGAAAGAAGTGTCGGACCTGCTGGTGGGCTGGATGGGCCCGTTTCATGAGGGCCGCGAGGAGCTGCAACGCGACGAGGCGAACCGCTCGATCGGCATGGCGATGCAGACGCTGATGCTGGCGGCCAAGGCGATGGGCTACGACAGCTGCCCGATGATCGGTTTCGACTTTGAGCCGGTGGCGAAGCTGATCAACCTGCCCGACGAGCACGTGCTGGGACCGATGGTGGCGATCGGCAAGAGCTTGAAGGACCCCTGGCCCAAGGGCGGGCAGCTGACGCTGGACGAGGTGCTGGTGACCGACGGGTTCTGACCCCCCGCGGGTTGTGGGGGGGATGGCCGCGTGGGCCGGGAGCCGCCGCAACCAAGGTTCTGCCGCCGTGGACAACCCGAACCGACAACCCGGGCGTGAAGCGCTTCCTCAGACGTCGGCGCGGTTCATCCGGCTGTTCGCGTGGTACGCGCCGCGTTTTGTGCGTAAGGACTTCAACGCGGTGCGGGTGCTGGGCGAGGTGCCCGACGCGGCGGACCCGCGGGCGTGGCTGGTGTACCTCAACCACCCGTCGTGGTGGGACCCGATGGCCCTGGCGGTGCTCGTGGGCCGGCACTACCGCGGGCGCACGGGCTACGGGCCGATCGACGCTCAGGGGCTGGAGAAGTACCGCTTCCTGGAGAAGCTGGGCTTCTTTGGGATCGACCCGGAGTCTTCTGTGGGGGCCAAGCGCTTTCTTCAACTCGGTCGTGCGGTATTGGGCACACCTGGGCAGACGCTGTGGGTCACGGCCCAGGGGGGCTTTACCGACCCCCGCGAGCGCCCGGTGAGGCTACGCCCGGGCGTGGCCCACTTGGCGCGGCGGGCAAAGGGGGCGGTGGCCTACCCGCTGGCGCTGGAGTATCCGTTCTGGGAAGAGAAGCAGCCCGAGATGTTGTTGTGCTTTGGTGAACCCGTGGTGCTGGGCGCAGCGGCGGGGCGTGCGTTGGGCGGGGCAGCGCAATGGAACGTGCGGCTGGAGCGGGGCTTGGAAGCGGCGATGGACCGGCTGGCCGCGGCGTCGGCGGCACGGGACGCGGCGGCGTTTACCACGCTGCTGGACGGGCGGCGTGGGGTGAACCCGGTCTACGACCTGTGGCGGCGCGGGCGGGCGGCGCTGTGGGGCGAGCGCTTTGACCCCGGTCACGGGGAGGCGCTGCGATGATGGGGTTTTTCAGCTGGGCGGCGCTAGCGCTTGCGGCGTTGCCGGCGTTGATGGTGCTGCGGAACCTGGGGCTCTACCGCGGGCCCGCGAGCGTGGACCCCGCGGCCCGGGTGAGCGTGCTGATCCCGGCGCGGGACGAGGCGGCGGGTATCGCCGCGGCGATCGATGGGGCGTTGGCGGCGGGGCAGGGGCTGGCGGCGCTCGAGGTGGTGGTGTTGGATGATGGCTCGACCGACGGCACCGCGGACATCGTGCGGAAGATCGCGGCGGACGACCTGCGGGTGCGGCTGGAGGTGGCCCCGGTGTTGCCTGCGGGCTGGAACGGCAAGCAGCACGCCTGCAAGGTGCTGGCCGAGCGTGCCGCCCCGGGCCACGACGTGCTGGTGTTTGTGGACGCGGACGTGCGCCTGCGGCTCGGGGCGTTGGCGGGGTTGGCGGGGTTTTTGCGGGGCCAGAAAGTGGACCTGGCCAGCGGGGTGCCGCGGCAGGTGACCGGTACGTGGCTGGAGGTGCTGATCGTGCCGCAGATTGTGTTGGTCTTGCTGGGATACCTGCCGATGGGCCGCATGCGCGTCGACGGGCGCCCGTCGCTCGGCGCGGGGTGCGGGCAGTTGTTCGTGGCCGACCGCGCGGCCTACGCGGCGGCGGGGGGGCACGGGGCGATCCGCGCGTCGATGCACGACGGGGTGGACTTGCCGAGGGCGTTCCGTTCGGCCGGTCTTAAGACCGACTTGGCGGACGTGACGGGCCTGGCGACCTGCCGCATGTACGACAACGCGGCGGACACCTGGCGCGGCTTCTCGAAAAACGCCGGGGCGGGGATGGGCTCGCCGTGGGCGATCGGGCCCTGGACGGTGCTGCTGCTGGGCGGGCACGTGCTGCCATGGGCGCTGCTGGCCGGCGGGGTGTGGTGTGGGCCGGTGTACGCGGCGGCGGGGCTGAGTTTGCTGACCAGCGTGCGGCTGGCGGTGCGCTTTCAGCAGGGGGCTGGCTCGGTGCTTACGCGGCCGCTGGGCGTGGCGGCACTGGTGCTGCTGCAGTGGGTGGCGCTGGCCGGCCGGCTGACGGGGCGCAGGCCGACGTGGCGGGGGCGGAGCTACCCGGACGCGTGAGGCGCGACGCAGCGGCGCGGTTCGTCAGCCCGTCAGGCCGAAGTGGGCCGCGACGGCCCGGACCAGTTCGTCTTCCGAGCGTTGCCCGTCGACGGTGAGGGTGGCGAGGCCGTGGGCCTGGGTCTCGTGCTGTAGCCGATGGATGAACAGGGCGTCGCGCTGCAGCAGGTTCTCCAGCGCCGCCGGTGGGTCGCTGGTCCGGTTGGGGATGTCCCAGAGGGTGCCCCGCGCGGTGAAGGCTTTTTTGCGGAACGTGGGGGTGGGCAGCAGCCACAGGCCGTGACGCGGCGAAGCCATCACCCGGGCCGTGAGGGCGGGGAGCAGGCGGAAGCCCTCGGCGATCACCGGCGTGTCGGGCGGCAGGGCTCGCAGGTCTTCGAGGATCAGGTCGAAGCCCTCGCCGGCGAACCAGTGGAATGTCGTGAGCATGGTGGCCGGGTCGCGCAGCAGCCAGCGCTCGTCCATCGTCATGTGTTTAAAGGCCTCTAGCCGCCGGCAGGCCGCGCGGTCGTAGCGCTGGCCGTGGTCGGCCATCGTGCCGTCGGTGTCGTAGAGGGTGAGGCCGTGGGCCCGGGCCAAGCGCCGGGCGACGGTGCTTTTGGCCCCGCCGCTGCCCCCGCCCAGCCAGTAGACGTGGGGCAGCGGCGGGCCGGTCGCGGGGTGAGGGGGTTTGGGGCCGGGCACCGGTCGAGGGTACCGACCCCCGAGACCCGGCGGTGGCTACGCCGCGCGGGGGATACCGCCGGCGTCTTTGCCGAGGTAGGCGGTGGCATCGTCGGCGCTCAGCGGCCGGGCGAACAAGTAGCCTTGGCCGTAGAGGCAGCCCATGGTCCGCAGGCGTTCCTGCTGCAGAGGGTCTTCGATACCCTCGGCGACGATGTCCAGCTTCAGGTTCAGGCCCAGGTCGGCGATGGTCTGGGCGACTGCGGCGAAGGAGGTGTCGCGGTTCATCCGGCGCACGAAGCTGCGGTCCATCTTGACCGCGTTGATGGGGAACTCGTGCAGGCAGCTCAGGGACGAGTGGCCGGTGCCGAAGTCGTCCATGGCCAGCCGTACGCCCAGGGCGCGGACCTCGGCCATCACCCGGGCGATGTCTTCGGGGTTCTCCATGACCGCGGTCTCGGTGATCTCGAGAGTCAGCCGGCCGGCGGGCAGGCCGGTGCGATCGAGTACGTCGCGGACCAGCGCGGTGAAGCCGGGGTCGAGCAGCTGTCGTTTGCTGCAGTTCACGCTGATGCCGGGCTGGCGGCCCAGCGCCGGCCCCCGGTCCCACGCGGCGAGCTGGCGGCAGGCGGCGCGCAGCACCCGCGCGCCCAGGGGCACGATGAGGCCGGTTTCTTCGGCCATGGGGATGAAGCGGTCGGGGGTGATGAGCCCGCGGGTGGGGTGGTTCCACCGCACCAGGGCCTCAAACCCCACCACGCGGGAATCCGCGAGCGTCAAGATCGGCTGGTAGTACACCTCAAGCTGGTCGTCGAGGCCCGCCCGCAGGTCGTTCTCGGTGCGCAGCCGCTCGACGGCGGCGTCGTGCATCTGCTGGTCGAAGAAGCGGTGGTTGTTCTTGCCCGCGGCTTTGGCTTTGTACATCGCCGCGTCGGCGTCGCGCAGCACGTCGGCGGCGTTGTCGTGGCCCAGGCCGTCGGTCACCACACCGATACTGGCGGTGCTGACCACCGTGTGTTTGCCCAGGCGGTGGGGCTGAGCGAGGGCGGCTAGCAGGCGGTCGGCGGCCAGGCGGGTTTCGTCGGGGCCGGCGGTGCCGTTGAGCAGGATGACAAACTCGTCGCCGCCGAAACGGGCCGCGATGTCGTCTTTTCGCAGCTCGGCGCGGAAACGCTCGGCGATGCTGATGAGCAGGGCGTCGCCGACCGAGTGGCCGAGGCTGTCGTTGACCGTCTTGAAGCGGTCGAAGTCGAAAAAGAGCACCGCGAAGTGGTCGTCCGGGTCGTCGTGGTGGCGCCGTAGTGCGCCCTGAAGCTCTTTCAAGAAGCGTTCGCGGTTGGGCAGGCCCGTCAGCCGGTCGTGGTGGGCCTGCTGGATGAGCTCGTCCTGCGCCGCTTTGAGCTCGGAGATGTCGGTCAGCGAGCCGGAGAGGCGCACGGCCGCTTCCTGTTCGTCGCGCGCGACCGCGGCGCGGCAGAGCATCCACCGCGGCTGGCCGTCGGCGTGCGTCATCCGCAGCTGGATTGACAGGTGCGGGTCGTGCCCGTCCCGCAGGCGGCCCAGACGCTCGCGCAGATCGACGACCTGGTCCGGGTCCACGCGGCTGAACCATTCCTGGGGGGCGTCGCTGATCTGGTTTTCGTTGAGGCCTAGCAGCTGCTGCCAACGCGGGCTGAAATAGACCCGGTCGGTGCCCAGGTCCCAGTCCCACAGCCCGTCGCGGCTGCCGCGGACGGCCAGCTCCATGCGCTCGGCGCTGCGGGCCAGCGCCTGCCACTGGGTGCGCAGCGCGCGGGTGGCGGGTTCGAAGATGAAGAGTGCTTCGATCAGCAGCAGCAGCAGCGTGCCGGCCAGCAGCATGGCCTCGGTCCGCTGCATGCCCTCCAGACGTGCCACCGCCAGCTCGTCGAACGACCGGACGGTGTTCTCCATCAGATCGAGGAAGGCGTGGCCCTGGGCGCGCAGCTCGGCGGTCAGATCGGAGCTGGGGTGGCCCTTGGCTTTTAGCACCGCGTCGGCGGCAACCAGCAGTTTTTCCCTTTCACTGGCCATTAATCCCAGCCGCCCGATCCGCCCGAGGCGGCTTGCGTCGTTGGCCAGAGTGTTTTTCAGACGTGCGTGGGCGAGTCGCCATTTTTCGCGGCTGTCGGCCACGCCTTGCTCGTCGCCCCACAGGGCGCGGTAGACCACGCGCTGGCTGAGCACGCGCTGGCGCCCGGCGAGAATGATCGCGGTGGTGTCGGTGAGATACTGCTCGGTGCTGTGGCTGATGAGCAGGTGGTTGCCCAGGGCCAGGCCCGCCACGGCGGTGAGCGCCAGCACGTAACGCCGCCGCCGCGTGCGCGCGGGGGTCGCGCGCTGACGGGGGGCGCGCGGCGGCGGGGGGCTGGGGGCGGGCGGGCTTTTGATTCTTTCTTTATCATTACTATTTCGACAGAGACACTGGTTCCTGCTGAAGGCATGACAAAACGATAGGCATCATAGTAGCC
>CALLPP010000097.1 GCA_938015655.1 uncultured Algisphaera sp. | reverse complement strand
GTGGAGGCGTTGGCCACCGCCCCGGAGCAAGCGGTGCTCACCCGCTGGCAGGGGCTGGGTTACTACCGCCGCGCTCGCCACCTGCACGCGGCGGCCCGGCAGGTAGTGAAACAACACGGCGGCCGGGTGCCCGACCGCGCGGCGGACCTGTTGAAACTGCCCGGCGTCGGGCGCTACACCGCCGGGGCGGTCGCGTCGGTGGCTTACGATACGCCCGAGCCGATCGTGGACGGCAACGTAGCCCGGGTTTACGCGCGGTTCTACGGCCTGCAGGGCGCGGTGGACCGCCCGGAAACCCTCAAAACCCTCTGGGCGCTGGCCCAAACCAATGTCGACGCGGCCGGTTCGCCGCGCGATTTCAACCAGTCGGTAATGGAGCTGGGGGCGCTGGTCTGCACCCCGAAAAATCCGGCGTGTCTGACCTGCCCGCTGCGTGCCCGGTGCGCCGCCCGGGCCCGGGGCGAAGTTGACCGGCTGCCGGTCAAAACCCCCAAGAAAAAACCACGGACGGTCAGCCACCGGGTGCTGGCGTTGTACCGCGCGACGGCCCGGGGCCAGCGCTACCTCTTTGTGCAGCGCCCCGCCCAGGGGCTGTGGAGCCGCATGTGGCAGCTGCCCACCGACGAGACCAAGGCCGGCAACGCCGACTTGGCCCAAGAGCTGGGGCTGAGCACCGGTCCCACCCGCGCCGTGACGGAGTTCGTCCACCCCACCACCCACCGCACGGTCCGCTTCACCGTCCACCAGGCCCGGGTTACCGGCGGGCGCCTGCGCCGTGGAGCGGGGGTGTGGCGTGCGCTCCACCGGCTGGACGACCTGCCCCTGGCCCGGCCGCAGCAGCTGGCGGTGCAGCAGCTGACCGCGGCGGACGCAGCGGAACCGGATTAGCTGCGAATCCCAGCAAAGCGGCAGTCTGAGCGTCCAAAGCCTTCCGAAGTCACCCCCCCAACCGCTGGCGGATCAGCCGAGCCCGCGCGATGCGGCGGGCGGCCGGATTCATTTCCTCTTCGCTTAGCCGCTGCAGGTGCGCGGGCTGAATGAGCAGAAACAGTTCGTTAAGCGTGCGGATGTCGATCCCCTCAATCCGGCCCAGATTGACCCCCAGGCGGACGTGGCTGAGCAGCGAGAGCACCTCTTTGGTACTGATCACCCGGGCGTGGGTCAGCGTGCCCCAGGCCCGCCAGATCTTGTCGTCTAGCTGCGGGCCGCGGTCGCGGACCAGCGCCTGCCGGGCCTGCCGCTCGTAGTTGACGATCTGCGGCACGACGGTTTGCCCAAAATCGGCCAGGATTTCCTCCTCACTCTTGCCCAGGGTGGTCTGGTTGCTGACCTGGTAGAGATCGCCCTGGGCGTCGCTTCCCTCACCGAACATGCCGCGGACCGCCAGGTGCATGTCGCGCGCTGCCCGTTTGACCTTGTCGATCTCGCCGGTGAGCTGCAGGGCCGGCAGGTGAAGCATGACGCTGACCCGGATGCCCGTGCCCACGTTGGTCGGGCAGGCGGTCAGGTAGCCGAAACGGCGGGAGTAGGCGTACTCCAGCTTCTCTTCCAGCATGTCGTCGATGCCGTTGATCTGGCCGAACGCGTCGTCCAGCTGCATACCCGACCGCAGCACCTGGATGCGCAGGTGGTCTTCCTCGTTGACCATGATCGCGAAGGTTTCTTCGCTGCCCACGGCGACGGCCCGGGGCACGTCGTTCTTCGACGCCCCGTGCTGCCGGCTGATCAGGTGGCGTTCAACCAGCAGCTGCCGGTCCAGCGCCGTGGCGTCGTTCAAATGAACAAACAGCGTGTTGGCCGACAGCGGCTTGGCCAGAATCTGCGAGCGGCAGCTCTCGAGCACCTCGTAGCGCTGACGCCGGTTGGCCTTGGCCACAAACGGCAGGCCCGCCAGGTTGCGGGCCAGGCGGACGCGGCTGCTAATCACCACGTCGGCCAGGGGTCCGGCGCCGCGTAGCCACTCGCCGGCGTTTTCGGTGTTGGCACGAAAGTTCATAGAAAACCGGTCAAAACAGGGGGAGACGTCGGTCGATGGATCGACGGGGCGACAGACGTTGGCTTGGGCGGGGGCGGAAGCGGAGCTAGCCCACCAAGCCGTCGATCTCATCGCGGAGCTGGGCGGCCACCTCGTAGTCTTCGCTCTGCACCGCGTCGTCCAAGCGGCGGCGCAGCTGACGCAGGGCCACCTGACGCCGCTCGCCCACCCCCGCTCGCCGCGGCACCTTGCCCGCGTGGTGGGTGCCTCCCTCGTGGGCACGCTCCATCAACGGGCTCAGCGGACCCTCAAACGCGGTGTAGCAGTCCGCACACCCCAGCAGCGAGTTGTCCCGAAACTCCGCGAAAGTGGCCCCGCACGACTCGCAGGTCAGGTTTTCCGCCACGCGCGGCGTGCTGTCGCCGCCCGAGTGCTTCTGCACGAAGCTGTTCAGCAGCTCGGCAATGGGCATGTGCGGGGTCTTGCCCGTCAGCCCATGCTCCGCAGCGTGCTGATCACAGAGGTGAACCGGGATCTTCTGACCATCGACCACGTCCACCCCGTGGTGGGTGGCGGGCCGGTCACATTCGTCGCACTTCTGGTTCAAAATCGCGTCTCGGGGCGGTGGGCGACGGGGTCTGCCGTGCAAACATGCTAGGCCACGGGCGGGCGCGAATCAATGACCCGCGGGCCGGGCGTTCACGGTCAGCAGCACGTTTCCGCTACCGCTGCGGAAGCCTTCCAGGTCCAACGAAACGTAGGTGAAGCCCGCCGCCTTCACCGCCGCCACCAAACCCGTCCGCCGGTCCGGGTCCAGCACCGCGGCCCACTGGTCTTCGGGGATTTCCAAACGGGCCACCGATTCGTGGTGCCGCACGCGGAACCCGGCCAGGCCCAGGTCTTGCAAGGCCTCTTCGGCGGCTTCAACCTGCTCCAGCCGCTCGCGGGTGACCGGGGTGCCAAACGGCAGACGGCTGCTAAGGCACGCGGCCGCGGGCTTGTCGGCGTTGGGCAAGCCCAGCAGGCGGGCCAGGTCGCGCACGTCGGCTTTGTCCAGGCCCGCTTCGAGCAGCGGCGAGACCACCCGGGCCTCGCCCGCCGCCACCAGGCCCGGGCGGTGGTCGCCCAGGTCGTCCACGTTGGTGCCGTTGGCAATGGTGCTGATGCCTCGGGCCCGGGCGGCATCGTGCAGCACGCCGTACAGGTGGCTCTTGCAGTGATAGCAGCGGTCGCCGGCGTTGGCGATGTACCCCGGGTCGTGCTGCTCGGCCGGGGCCACCTCAATCAACTCCAAGTCCAGCGCACCGGCCAGGCTGCGGGCCGCGGCCAGCTCGCGCCGCGGCAGCGAGGCGGAATCACCCAGCGCCGCCGGGGCCGCCGCCCGCCCCAGCACCCGCCGGGCCGCCGCCGCCACCAGCGTCGAATCCACACCGCCGCTGAACGCGGTCATGACCGCGCCGTAAGCACGCACCACCCCAAACAACCGGTCGAGGCGGGCGTCCGACACCGGGTCGGCCAGGCTGATGGGGGTGGGGCTGGTCATAAACGGCAACAGGCAACGGAGGGGCAACACCGGGCCCGAGGCATCATAGCGCACCGCCCCACGGCCCGAAGCCCGAGCCCGCTTGCCCGCCGGGGAGCGCAGCGTTATCCTGCCCGCCCCGCACTCGTAGCTCAATTGGATAGAGCAGCGGTTTACGGAGCCGCAGGTTGCAGGTTCGAGCCCTGCCGAGTGCATTACCGAATCGATTGTCCGCCGGGTCTTGACCGGGCCCCGAATTCGGACCGATTTAAAGGCCGTCCCGCACCATGCGGACGGTCTTTTTTTATGCCGCCCGCCGGCTCACAACGCCCCGCCGCCCCCCGCCGCCACGTCATGATCCTGTACGCCTGCTCGGACCTGATCTTCGCCACCCGCATCCGCGCCGCCTGCGAAGACCTGGGCCGGGTGTCGCGTCCCGTACGCAACCCCGCCATGCTGCAAGCCCGGCTGGACCAGGTGGACGACGGCAAGCCCCACGGCCCGGCGGCCGCCCTGTTCGTCGATCTAGAACTTGGCGACGCCGGGTTGCAGCTGATCCGCCAGGCCGCCGCCCACCCCAGCGCCCCACCCACCATCCTCGCCTTCGGCCCCCACGTCATGGCCAAGGCCCTGGCCGCGGCCCGCGCGGCGGGGGCCCACCACAGCCTCGCCCGCGGGGCGTTCACCGCCCAGCTGCCGGATCTGATCCGGAGCGCCGACCGCGCTGATCCCCACGCGTGACGCCGCCCCACCCGGCGCAAAAAACAACCCCGCGCCGGGCGGGGTTGTGCAGCAAGGCAACGTGGCCAGAAAAACGACGGGTACCGGGCACCAAGCCGCAGGCCGCGTCTACTCCGCCGCCACCACCGACAGACTCGTGATCGTGTCGCCGCGGGCGATCTTGTTCACCACGTCCTGCCCCTCGATCACCCGACCAAAGACCGCGTGCTTGCCGTCGAGCCATCCGGTGGGCTTGTGGGTGATGAAAAACTGGCTGCCGTTGGTGTTCGGCCCCGCGTTGGCCATCGACAAGATGCCCGGGCGATCATGCTTAAGCTTCAGGGCACCCGCTTCGTCGTCCCACTTGTAACCCGGGTTGCCCGTGCCGTTGCCCAGCGGGCAGCCGCCCTGGACCATGAAGTCCGGGATCACGCGATGGAACGTCAAGCCGTTATAAAACCCCGCGTCGGCCAGGTTCTTGAAGTTGGCCACCGTCAGCGGCGCCTCGTCGGTAAACAGCTCCAGCACGATGGTGCCCTGGCTGGTTTTAAACACCGCGGTGAGCGCCTTGCCCCGCACCGCGTCGGCGTCGGCGGCCGTCGGCGGGCTCACGTCTTGGCTGAATGCTTGCGGGGCCGCGGGCGCCGACGACAGACGCAGCACAGCGGTCAGGCCAACCACCAGGGCAACAACAAAAAGGGTGCGTGAGGTCACAGGGGAATCTCCGAAGGGAAGCGGCTCAAAAAGGCCGCGGAGTAACGGGTCGTTGACACTGGTAAGTGTAGTCGCCCGACGCGGGCTTGGGCTAAGAGGAGCAGCGCCAAAGCCCTCCCGAGGGGCCCGTACACTCTCGCCCATGGCATCTTCTTTCCCAGCTGACACCCCGGCCACCGACCGCACCCTCTACCTCATCGACGGCCACGCCCAGATGTTCCGGGCCTACCACGCCATCCGCGGGGGCATGACCAGCCCCGTGACCGGCGAGCCGACCAACGCCACCTTCGCCTTCACCGGGCTGCTGCTGAAATTATTTGCCCAGTACCGCCCCGCCTACGTCGCGATGGCGATCGACAGCCCCGGCGACACCTTCCGCCACGCCTTCTACCCGGAGTACAAAGGCACCCGCAGCGAGCCGCCCGAGGATTTCAAGCCGCAGATCCCCACCATGCTGGAAACCGCCCGGCTCTTCGGCATCCCCGTGCTGGGCAAGCCCGGCGACGAGGCCGACGACCTCATGGTCACCCTGGCCAAGCGGCTGACCCAACAGCACCCCGATCTCCGGGTGCGTCTGGTCGCCAAAGACAAGGATCTGGAACAGGTGCTCAGCGACCGCATCACGCTGTTTGACGCCCACACCGACGTGGAGATGGACCCCGCGGCGCTGTTCGAGAAGCGCGGCATCACGCCCGCCCAGGTGATCGACTACCAGACGCTGATCGGCGACAGCACCGACAACATCCCCGGGGTCAAGGGCATCGGCCCCAAGACCGCGCGCACGCTCATTGAGAACTTCGGCGGCGTGGCCGAGCTGGTCAAGAACCTGGACCAGCTCAAGGGCAAGCAGAAGCAGAACCTCGAAGCCGCGGTGGCCGACGGCACCCTCGAACTCACCCGCCGGTTGGTCACGCTCAAGACCGACTGCGACATCGAACTCACGCTGGACGACGCCGCCGTCAGCCCCGAGCGCATCGACGCCGACGCGCTCGACACGCTGTTCGAACGCCTGGGCTTCAATCGCCACCGCGGCGACCTCAAGGCACTCTGCCGCGGGGCGTCGGGCACGGCGGCGGCCGCCGAACCCGACACCCCGCAACAGAAGCCCGTCGGCCGCAAGCCGGAGGCCGGCAGCGGGGGCCTGTTTGACCAGAGCACGGACGACGAACCCGAGGCGCCCGACGCCTGGCTCGACACGATCGGGGGCGACTACCGGGCGGTGACAACGGCCGCGGAACTCGACGAACTCGTCGCGGCGCTTAAGCAGCAGACGCTCATCGCCGTGGACACCGAAACCATCGGCCTGGGCGCCACCGCCGAACTCTGCGGCATCTGCCTGGCGTGGACCGCCGGCGAAGCGGTGTACGTGCCGATGCGCTCGCCCGAGGCCGACGCGCACCTTTCGCCCGCCGCCGTGCTCAACGGCCTGCGCGGCGTGCTTGAAGATCCCGCGATCACCAAAGTCGGTCACAACCTCAAGTACGACTGGCTCGTGCTCAAGCACGCGGGCATCACGCTGGGCGGCAGCGCCTTCGACACCATGGTCGCCGCGTTTTTGTGCGGCGCCCCCGGGCTCAAGATGGACCACCTGGCCCTGGCCGAGCTGGGCCGCACCACCGTGCCCATCACCGCGCTGATCGGTGAGAAACCGCGGAAGAAGGCCGACCCGCCGCAGAAAACGATGGACCAGACCCCGCTGCGGCTGATCACCGCCTACGCCGCCGAAGACGCGGACATCACCCTGCAGCTGCACGCGGTGCTGGCCCCGCGTCTGGAGGAGATGGGCATGACCGCGCTGGCCCGCGACGTGGAGATGCCGCTGGTCGAGGTGCTCTCCACCATGGAAGACCACGGCATCGTGGTCCACCCCGACGAGCTGGACCGCCAGCGCGACGGGCTGCAAATCAAGATCGACGCCCTGCGCGAGCAGATCCTGGACATCGCCCAGCCCCAAAGCGACAACCCGGCCAACGCGCCGGCCCCGGGCCTGACCGACCAAGCCCCGCCTGCCTTCAACCCCGACAGCCCCAAGCAGCTGGGCGAGTTGCTGTTCAACGTGCTGAACTTTCCCGTGCAGCGCAAGACCAAAACCGGCTACAGCACCAACGCCGAGGTGCTGGAAACCCTGGCCCAGCTGCCCGACGGCGAGCTGCTGGACGTGCCCGACCACGCCCGGCCCCTGCCGCGGCTCATCGTCGAATACCGCACGCTCACCAAGCTGGTCAGCACCTACCTCGTGGCGCTCAAAGAAGCCGTGCGCGAAAGCGACGGCCGCGTACACGCCAGCTTCCACCAGACCGGCGCCGCCACCGGCCGGCTGAGCAGCAGCCACCCCAACCTGCAGAACATCCCCATCCGCACCGAGGTCGGCCGCCAGATCCGCAAGGCCTTTGTCGCCGCGCCCGGGCACGTCTTGGTCAGCGCCGACTACTCGCAGATCGAGCTGCGCGTGCTGGCCCACCTCTCCGAAGACGCCGCGCTCATCGACGCCTTCCAGCGCGACCTGGACATCCACACCGCGGTGGGGGCCCACGTCTACGGCGTGCCGCTGAACGAGGTCACCAAGGACCAACGCAACCACGCCAAAACCATCAACTTCGGCATCATCTACGGCGTCACCGCCTTCGGCCTGGCCCGGCGCATCGACGGCATGGACAACAAGGGCGCCCAGGCCCTCATCGACGAGTACAAGGCCGGCTACCCCGGCATCGACCGGTTCATCGAGGCCTGCGTCGAGCAGGCCACCACCGACGGCCACGTCACCACCATCCTGGGCCGGCGCCGCGCCATCGATCAAGTACACAGCCGCAACCCCAACCAACGCGCACTCGGCGAGCGGCTCGCGATCAACAGCGTCGTACAGGGCTCGGCGGCAGATCTCATCAAGCTCGCCATGGTGAACCTGCACCGCCGCATCGAGCGCGACACCCTGCCGGCGAAGATGCTCTTGCAGATCCACGACGAGCTGGTGCTGGAATGTCCCGAAGACGCCGCCGACGCCGTGTCGGCCGTGCTCGTCGAAGAGATGCAGAACGCGATGGAACTGCGCGTGCCGCTGAAAGTCGATCCCGGGGTGGGGGCGGACTGGTTCGCGGCGAAGTAGGGCGTGGTTTCTGCGACAACGCGCGACACCGACCGGGCCGGGCGAGGCCGGGCGGTGGATCGTCTCAAACCTTGGGTTCGCTGCGCTCACGAGCTGATGATGGCGGCCCGACCGTGAGCCAACGCCGGCCGAGCTTTTGCCCGCTGCTCACGCATGGGGCACGGAGACCCGAGGAGTAAACCGAGGAAGCCAAAGACTTCCACGCCCGCTTGCGTCTGCTGATTTGCTTTGTGTCCTCGGGTTGCTGCACGCGGCGGTGGGCCTTGGCCGCAAAGTAAGCGGCACGTCGGCGAACCCCACTCAACTCGCGAGCGCAGCGAGCCCACCGACTTGGGGTTGTGAGACGCACGCAGCGCAGTCCGGCCGCGCCACTCACGCGATGCGATGCCGCGCCAAGGGCCGCCCAAACAGGCCGGCAAAGGTGCCCGCACCGATTGCCAGCAGCACAAACAACACCCAGGGCCAGCCGCCGATGCGGCCGTAGGGGCTTACGCGGGTGTCCGTCACCATCTCGGCGGCGCTCACGCCGGGTACGAAGGCCTTGAGGGTGCCATGCGGGCGGCCGCTGCTGTCGATGAACCCGCTGACGCCGGTGTTCACGCTGCGGGCCATGGGCACGCGGTTCTCGATACAACGCAACGTAGCCAGTCCTAGCTGCTGCCGCCGCTGGCCCAGGCCCGGGTACCAGCCGTCGTTGGTCAGGTTCAGCAGCACGTCCACCCGCTTGGCTTCGGGGCCCGGCCCTCCGTACACCATGTCGCGGCACACCCCCGCCACCGCGTCTTCGTAGCAGATCGGCGTGGCGGCCCGCAGCACCCGCCCCCCGGGCCCGGGCAGGTCGAAGATCACCGCTTCAGATCCGGGATCGATGGTGTAGTCGTGGTCCTCTCCGTAGGGGCTGAGCTTCAGCACGAGGCTTTTGACGAAGCCCGGCCCGGGCACGTATTCGCCCACGGGTACCAGGTGCTGCTTGAAGTACGGTCGGGCGGCGTAGGCCCCGTCGGCCCCCAGCGCGTACACCGCGTTGTGCCGAGGTTCGCCGCCTTCACCCCGGAAGGCGGCGCCCACGAAGGTGGGCACACCCTGACGGGCCACCGCCTCGGGCACCAGGGCGGCCATTTCGGCCCGCAGCTGGTGATAACCGCGGAATCCCGGCGACTGCGTAAGGTCCGCGGCATGGGCTTGAAGTGCCGCTCGGCCCGCTTGGTTCAGCGGCGTGGGCACCACGGTCTCGGGCCACACCACCACGCCCCGGCCGCCCAGGGCGTTGACTTGCGTGACCGCCTCGCCATGCAGCGTGATCAAATCGTTGAAGTCGGTGGCCATGGTCTCCAACGTGGGCGACAGCTTATTGTTGTGGTCCACCGCGGTCTGCACCACCGCCACCGTCGCCGCGGGACCAGCAGTGCCCGTGGCCTGGGTGATCCGCCACTGGCCGTAGCCCAGTGCCCCGGCGAGCATCAGCCCCGCCACCCCCAGCGACACCCGCGCGGTGCCCGCCCGCCGCGTGGCGAAGTCCACCAGCGCCCCGTTGACCACCGCGACCACTAGCCCCACGGTGTGCTGGCCCAGCAGGTCGGCCGCTTGGGCCACCCGCCCCACCGAACCATCCGCCCAGGCCGCCTGGCTGTGGGCCAAGGTGAACCAGGCAAAGCCCCCCGCCGGGGCGACGGAGCGCAGCGCCTCCACCGCCACCCAGCACAAGGGCAGGGCCGCCGCCATGGGCCAGCGCAGCTTCTGCACCAGCGCCCCGGCCGCCAGCAAGGCCACGCCAGCGTTCAGCCCCAGGTACACCGCAAGCACCCCCACCCCCGGACCGGTCACCGGCCACATCCACCGCAGCATCAGGGCCCACCACACCGCCGACACCAGCGCCGCGGCGATGAACAAACGCCGCCAGCTGCGGGTGCGGACCGCCGCGATGCCCGCGGGCACCAGCGCCACCCAGGCCAGCACGCTCCAGCCGGGTTGAGGGAAGGCCAGGGCCAGCAGCAACCCGGTCAGCCCCTGGGCCAGCAGGTGCTGCACCGCCGCCTGCCGGCGCCGGGTCGAGAAGTTAAATCGGCTTGACTGGCTGACGGTGGGCATGGCGCAGAGCGGGCGGGCGTCTCTCGCCCAGATGGTAAGCGCTACCCGCCGCGGACGAGCCGGACCGCACCCCGCACGCGGTTGCCCGAACCCACTCCGCGTCCGCCCCCCCCTGCGCCACACGCGCTTAACCCCCATTTCCACACAGTAGCGCTGTCCGCGGCCTGAACGCAGCCAAAACGTCGGCCGAACCCCAAATCCACGATTATTTTTAACCGGTCCCCACCCCCGTCCAGCCGATCTAAACCCCGTGCCGCACCAGCCCGACTATTTTTTGGATCTGAGTTCAGCCCCGCCGGCCTCTACGCCTGCTCCACCGTCCGAGCCCCCGCCGGCGGACCCCGCCGTACGGCCCTGGTTGGCGGTGCGTTGGCGCTGCTGCTCGACTTACAGCCGCGTCTACCGACACCCCGACGCGGCCGAGTACGTGGGCGGCTGTCCGCGCTGTGGACGCCCGGTCCGGGTCAAGGTCGGCCCGGGCGGTACGGGCAACCGCTTTTTCGAAGCCGGCTGAGCACGCGGGCCCCGGCTCCGCGGGGCGTGGGTAGAATCGATTACCCCAAGCCATTTGGGTTTACTGCACCTCACGAGTAAAGCCGAGTCCGCGGCGCCCACACCATCTGGGGCCTAATACGCATCCCAAAAAAAACCACGCGCGTTAGGCGCCTGATCGGTTGCGCGGTCGACGCTCCTTCGGCACAGTGTGTACTCCCACACTTTTTGCAGCCACATTTTGAACATCCTCCTCCGCGACCCCGCCGACGACGCGATGCTCGACCTCGCGCTCGCCGAGTGTCAAGACAAGAAGCAGGCCGATCGCCTCCGCGCCATCCGCTACGCCTTGGATGGCTACGAGACCCAAGAGATCGTCGAGGCACTGGGCCGCAGCCGCAGCTTCGTCCAAGTCTGGTGCGACGCCTGCCGCGACGGCGGTCTCGAAGCCATCAAGGCCAAAAAGCCGACCGGCCGACCGCCCAAGCTCAAGCCCGAGCAGCAGGATGCGTTCAAGCAACGCATCCTCGACGGACCGACCGACGCGGACGGGGGGATCTGCACCCTCCGCGGCCTCGACGCCAAGCGGATCTTGGCCGACGAGTTCGACGCCCACTTCGACAGCCTCTCGGGGGTATATGAGCTGCTACACCGCCTGAAGCTCAGCTGCCTGCGGCCCCGGCCTCAGCACACGAAAAACGATCCCGAAGCCATGGAGAAATGGCTGGAAGAGGCCCCCCTTTTGTTCAAGGTGTCCGCGATGCTCACCCCGGCCGCAAGGTCGAAGTCTGGCTGCAGGACGAAGCGCGGGTCGGTCAGCAGGGCACGCTGACTCACGTCTGGGCCGAACGGGGCAGCCGGCCGCAGCGGATGAAGCAGACGGCGTACAAGTGGGCTTACATCTTCGGTGGGGTGAACCCTCGGACCGGGGCGTCGTCGGCGTTGATCTGCCCGACGGTGAACACGGCGTTGATGAGCGAGCATCTGCGGATGATCTGTGAGGCGGCGGATCCTGACGCCCATGTGGTGCTGGACGGCGCGGGCTGGCACCACGCCCAATCGTTGGTGGTGCCCGAACGGATGACGCTGTTGTTCTTGCCGCCGTACAGCCCGGAGCTGAACGCGATCGAGCGGTTGTGGGCGTATCTGAAGAGCCACTACTTGAGCAATCGTGTCTATGCAGACGAGGCAGAGGTCGATGGGGCGTGACGCAAGGTGTGGAACGTCCTGACCGCAGAGCGGATCACGAGCGTGACAAAGACCAGGTGGATTGAGCTTCTGGACTAAGTGGAATGCGTATGGTCTTAGGGTTGTAAGACTGGGTTCGTGAGGCAAAACCTTCACCCCATAAACGCTGCGTAGATCGCCCTTACCGCGGTCTCGTAGTGCTTGACGTTGACGCCGACGATGATGTTTAACTCGCCGCTGCCCTGAT
>CALLPP010000096.1 GCA_938015655.1 uncultured Algisphaera sp. | reverse complement strand
TGCGCCGCCACCAACGCCCCCGCCGCCGCCACCGCCAGCCCCAGCAGCGTCCACCCCGCCACCCGCACCCCGCGATGCAGTACCAAGCGGCGGCGGACCCTGGCAATCGTGCGTTGGCTGGCGGTCATGGGCAGACTCCGGGCGGGCAACGCCGATGCTGCACTATAGATCCGGCGAAGGGTCACCCTTTATAGAACGCCGCCCAAGCCAAAGGGGTTCCCAAACGTCGGTCCCCTGCCGCCCCCCTGCCAACCCCAAGCTCAGCCCATCGCCGCGCGCAAACGCACCAGCTCGCCCAGCAGCTCCACCGCCTGATCCACCGGCAACATGGTCGCCGCGTCGCTCTTGGCCGACCTCGGATCCGGGTGCGTCTCGATGAACAACGCATGCACCCCCGCCGCCACCGCGCACCGCGCCAGCGTCGGCGCGCACTCGGGCCGCCCGCCGGTGCTCGTGCCCTGCCCCCCGGGGTTCTGCGTGCTGTGGGTCACGTCGAAACACACCGGCGGGCCCAGCCGCATCATGTCGTACAGCCCCGCAAAATCGTTCACCAGCCGGTTGTAGCCAAAAAACGTCCCCCGCTCGGTCAGCATCTGCTGCGTGCAGCCCGCCTCGGTCAGCTTCGTCACCACGTTGCTCATCTCCGCGGGCGACAAAAACTGCCCCTTCTTCACGTTCACCGCCCGGCCCGTCTTCGCCGCCGCCACCAGCAGGTCCGTCTGCCGGCACAAAAATGCCGGGATCTGCAGCAGGTCGATCACCTGCCCCGCCGCCGCCGCCTGCTCCGGCTCGTGCACGTCCGTGGTCACCGGCACCCCCAGCGCCTCCTTCACTCGCCCCATCAGCTCCAGCCCTGCCGCCAGGCCCGGCCCCCGCTCGGTGTGGATGCTGCTGCGGTTCGCCTTGTCGTACGACGCCTTAAAAACGTAGTTCACCCCCAGCTCGGCACAGCGGGCCTTCATCGTCTCGCCCACCTCGATGCACAGGTCGTAGCTCTCGGCCTGGCACGGCCCGGCGATAACGGTCAGGGGCTGGCCGGGGCCGATCTGGAAGTCGCTGAGTTGCATGGGGCGCGGGGTGTCTTAGGTAAAGGGATGAACGCCAAGACGTCGAGACGCCGAGACTCCGAGAAGAACGATTTCAATCTTCAAGCTTAACAAGACACACGCCGGCGCCCTACGCGGACACCGTGTTCTCGCCCGAAGCGCTGAGTAGGAAACTAACTGGCCGAGGCGACTGAGTCGAAAGTGCGAAAGATTTAGGACGTTACCCAGCGAGGGTGAGCGGCCTACGCGGCAGCCAGCCTCCTTGCTCGAATCAATTGACTGGAACCAAACTGACCGAGGCCGCTGAATCGAAAGTGCGAAACTTGACGGACACGACCCTTGAGGATTAGCGCGTCGCGCTCCGCGAGCTGCTGTCCGATTTTTTTGATGCGTGCTTTGAGGTTCACGCGAGCATTGCGACCACTTTATCACGTGAGCGCAATCACTACATTTTGTGGTTGGGCAGTAAAAAACTGTGGACGTTACGGTAAATCTAGTCTTTCTTTTTTGAAAAAAACGATATTACCGAAAACGTGGCGGCAGAAAAAAAACCTGCCACAAAACCAAGGAAAGCTTTTATTGCGGTCTCTATCGATTCATCAGCGAAGCCATCGTTGTCGCTGAATGGAGGTACGCTAAGAATAACAAACACAGCAAAAAATATCGCCGCAAAAACAAAACCGAACCTGACGATCATAAATTTCATATCTTAGTGGATTCAGAATCGAAACATCACGTCCGGCCGAACCCAGAGGCACCGAACCCGTCTCGAAAAACAAACGTTTCAGCCTTTCGCCTCAGCAGGCCGCACCGCCGGGCACGTCAGCACCCGACACGATCTCCACGCCCGCAGAGCAGCCCAAACGGTCGGCGCCCGCGTCGAGCATACGCAGGGCGTCGTCGCGGGTGCGGATGCCGCCGCTGGCTTTAACTTGGAGATTGGCGGCGTGTTTGCGCATCCACGCCACGGCCGGCACGGTGGCACCGCCGGCGGGGTGGAAGCCGGTGCTGGTTTTCACGAAGTCGCAGCCCGACTCGGCCGCCGCGGCGCAGGCCACGGCGATCCGGGCCTCGCCCTCAGCCTCGTCCACGCCGGCCATCAGGGCGGCGGATTCGATGATGACCTTCACGACGATGTCGCGCGACACCGAGCGCACGTTGGTGGTGACCTGCAAAAAGTCCTCCACCGCGGCGGCGTGGTTCTTGGCGATCAGCGCGGGCAGGTAGGCGACGAAATCGATCTCTTGCGCCCCGTCTTTGGCCAGGCTGGTGGCCTCGATGGCTTTGACCGTGGGCTTCATAGCGCCCAGTGGGAAGCCCGCCACGGCGCAGGCTTTGACCGCGGCCCCCCGCAGGGCCCCCACCACCCGGGGCAAAAAGACGCCGTTGACGCACACCGACGCGAAGCCGTGGGTGAGAGCCTCGGCGCACACGCCGTCGATGCCCGCGGCGGGGGCCTCGGCTTTCAAGAGGGTGTGATCAATCGTCGCCGCCAGGGCCGTTGCATCCATCGCAGGTCTCCCAAGAATGAAAATAGGCCCGCCATTGTCGTGCTTCGGCTCCGGGCGTGCCGGCATGGTCAAAAGAAAGGCGGGCCCCGACGCCCTGCCCGCCGCTAAGGCGTCGCCGGCTCGCCTTCGAGGTAGCCCAGCGACGCCAAAAACCGGTCCATCGCGATCACGGTCTGGCGGTAGTGCTCTTTCTTGTCGTGGTTAAAAAAGCCGTGGGCCTGGCCCGGGTACAGATGCGTGTCACAGCGACGCCCCGCGTCGTGCATGCGCTGCTGATAGGCCTTGGCCGTCGCCACCGGGACGAGCTTGTCTTCGGTGCCCAGAAAGACCACGGTGGGCGGGGCCTGGCCGTCGATGTTGTGCAGGGGCGAGAACGAGCGCCAGTACTTTTTGACGCGCTGGTGGCCGTATCCGCCCGGGCCGTTGTCGAAGACCGGGTTGAAAAGCACCAGCGCGTCGGGCCGCGCGCTGACGCCCAGGTCTTCGCCCGGTTCGTCGAACCCCGTCAGGGTGCCGGCGGCGGCGGCCACCTGCCCGCCGGCCGACCCGCCGCCCGCGGCCACCCGGCCGGGGTCCACGCCCAACCGGCCGGCGTTCTGCCGCACCCACCGCACCGCGGACTTGCCGTCCTGCACGCATTCGCGCGGGGTGGTCTGGTGGCGCTTACGCACGCGGTAGTCGGCAGACATCGCCACCATGCCCCGCGACGCCAGGTACGCGCAGTGGGGGAAGAACTGCCCGGGCGAGCCGGTGTTCCAGCCGCCGCCGAAGAAGAACACGATCGCCGGCCGGCGGTCCGCAGGCCGGTGGCACGCGGGGGTGAAAACGTGCAGCCGCAGCTCGACACCGCCCACGGTTTTGTACACCGGCGTGTGGTCGGGGGTGAAGCCCTCGATCTCCAGGCACGGGGCCGAGACGGTCAGGCACACGCTCAGCGCGGTCACGATCAAGGACACGACTCTGTTCATACCTTGCCCCGTTTCGGACCCACTGGCCCATCGCACATCCGATGACGACGGGCCTGCACACCCGTCCAACCGCGCCACAATCTCATTCACTGCTTTGATTGATCCATCACGACCAACACCTGGTTGGATACCACGGCGAGCGCGGCTTTGTTCGTTTTACCCGCCGCGACGTCGAGCACAAGCCACTCCACCTCGCCCTGATTAAGTTTAAACGCAAACCCATTCTCGGCCGCGAACACGTATGCCGCCAACAAGGCCATACGCTTGTTGCCATCGTTAAACGCTTGGTTCATGCAGAGGTGAAACAGGTAGGCCGCCGCCATCGCGGGCACGCTTTCTTGCGGGTAGGCGCCGCCGAACTGCTGACGCGGGATGGCCACCGCCGCTTCAAGCAGGCCGGGGTTCTTGATTCCGGCAAGCCCGCCGTCGCGCCGCAGCGTGACGCCATGAAGCGCGCACACGTTCTGCACACTTAAAAACCGGATCGGTGATTCGGCTACGCCGCTACTCCGCCAGACGCCGCAGCGCATCGCCGTACTGCTCGTACGCCGCTTCCACGTGCTTCGACATCGCCTCTTCCCCCACCCCCACGTTACCGGGGTGACGATCAGCCGGCCGTCGGCGATGGTCACGTCCAGCGACGTGTTCCCGTCAATGCCCAGCGCCTGGGTATTGCCAAGTTTTTTAGGTTGCGAACCATGGCCACGCTGTTCATCGGTGGAGCCCGGGGCCAAAACGCCCGGCGTTTAAGTTTACCATCGGTAGACCAGACACCGAGCTTCAAAGCCGGACCAAAACCACCGCACAGACGCTAAACCGTGGCGAAGAACCGGGCCAGCCCGGCGTGCATGGTCTCGTACCCCGCGCCCAGCAACTGGTTGTGCTGGCCGCCGGGGATGACCACCAGCTCGCCGCGCGGCGCCGCCTCGGCGATGGCCCGGCCGTCGTCCAGGGCGCAGATGATGTCCGCGTCGCCGTGCAGCACCAGCAGCGGGCAGGGCACCCGGGCGGCGTCGGCGGCGCGGTCGAAGCCGGGGGTTTCGCCCAACCCAGGAATCAGCCGCAGCAGGGCCCCGGCCAGGGACACCGCAGGAAAAGCGGGCAGCCGGTGCTTGCGCATCTGCCCCCGCAGGCCGCCGTCCCAGCGGCGGTAGGGCGCACAAGCCACGACGCCCACAAACCGGCCAGGCCGCTGCGCGGCGGCCTTCACCGCAATGGTGGCGCCCATCGAGTAACCCAGCAGCACCACGCCCGCGTCGGCCAACGCGGACGGCAGGCCGTCCACCACGGCGTGTACGTCGTCGGCCTCGCGCCGGCCCATCAGGCAGCGGGGCGCGGCGGCGTCGCCGTGCCCGGGCAGGTCGAACACCACCGTGGCCCGCACGTGAGGCTTGAGCATCTCAGCCCGGTACAGGGCGCCAAACCGGCTGTCGCGGTGGCCGTGCACGACCACTGCGACCAGGCCTTGGGGCCGATCGCCCGCCACCACCCACCCCGGGCTGGAGGTGCCGTCGGACAAATTAAAGGTCGCCTCTTGGGCCTCCAGCCCCAGGTCCGCGGGATCCCCCGGGCCGCCCAAGCCCAGCGACACTCCCAGGGTTTTGCGCCGCGGACGGTTCATCCCCCACACGATGGCGAACACGATACCCGCCACCAACAGGGCGTAGGCGTACGTAAATAGAAGTAGCAGGCCGATCACCCCGGCACGTTACGCCAAACGGTCGGTGGCCACGTGGTAGTGCGGGTCTTCGCTGATGTTGGGCTCCACCAGATCCCCGGCCTTGCCCAACAGGGCCCGGCACTCCTCGCTGAGGTGGGTCAGGTGAACGCGCTTGCCACGCTGGGCGTACTTCTCGGTCACGGCGTTGATGGCTTCCAGGGCGCTCTGGTCGTACACCCGGCTGAAGTAGAAGTCGATCACCACGTCATCCGGGTCGTCGTCGTAGGCAAACAGGGCCTTGAACGCCTCGTCGCTGGCAAAAAACAGCGGCCCGTGCAGCTGGTACACCTTGCCGCCCTCGGGGTTGAACTTCACGTCGGCC
>CALLPP010000095.1 GCA_938015655.1 uncultured Algisphaera sp. | reverse complement strand
GCTGTTTGATTTGCGAGGCCGGGTGGTGGGCATCCACACGCGGATCGGCCGGACCGCCCGGTCCAACGTGTCCGCGTCGATCGACGACATCGTGGCGGCTTGGGATGGGCTGGCCGGCGGGGCCCGGTTGTGGCGGGTGTTCGGGGTGGTGCTGACCGGCCACCGCGACGGGGTGCGGCTGTACGGGGTTGATCTTGCGAGCCCCGCGGGGCGGGCGGGTTTACAGGCGGGCGACGTGCTGCGGTCGCTGGACGGCGAGCGGCTGGACGACCCGGTGCAGGCGGCCCGCGCGTTGGTCCGGCGGGCGGACGTCGGGGCGGTCCGGGCCCGGGTGGAGCTGATCCGCGACGGCGAGTACCGCAGCCAGGAGGTGCCCTTTGGGCCCGAGCCGTGAACCGTGCCGGAGGCCCGCCGCGGTGCGCCGGCCCGGCGTGCCGGTGGTGGCGATGCTGGTCTTGCTGGTGCTGCCCGCGTGCGCCCAGCGGCCGGTGCTTAAAAGCGGGTTTGAAACCGAGGGCGAGGCGGTCCGCCGGGTCTTCACGCCGGCGGTGACGTCGGTGCGTCGGTCCACGCTGCGGCTAAGCGGCGCTGAAGATCACCAGCCCGTGGCGCTGGGGCTGGTGGTGTCGGGCCCGGGCGAGGTGCTGACCAAGGCCAGCGAGCTACGCGATGCCGAGGGCCGGCCCCGCGCGGTGTACGGCACGCTCGCCGACGGCCGCCATGTGCCGTTGGTGCCCGTGGCCGTCGATCCGCGCACCGACTTGGCGTTGCTGCGCATTGATCCGCCCGTGGCGGGGCTGGTGCCGCTGGATCCTGCGGGGGTGCGGCCCGGGCCACTGCCGGGCCCGGGCCGCTGGGTGCTGGTACCGGGCTTAGCAGACTTCCCCGACGCGGTGGGGATCGTGAGCACCGCGCCGCGCGGGCTGGATCCGGTGCGGCTGGGCATCGCGTTTTTCCGCGCCGCGGGGCGGGGCGAGGGTCCGGAGGCGCTGGTGGTCAGCGGCGTGCAAGACAACATGGGCGCCGCCCGCGCCGGCGTGCGGCCCGGCGACCGGCTGCTGCGGCTGGATGGCCGGGCGATTGCCGAGGCTCGCGACCTGATCGATCCGCTGCGCGACGCGAGCGTGGGCGATGCCCTGGAGCTGGTGGTGGGGCGCGACGGGCAGGAACTGGCCCTGGACGTGGTGCTGATGAACCGGCCGGTGGACCTGGACGACCGGGAAGACTTTATGAATCAGATGGGCAACACCCTGTCGCGCCGGCGCGACGGTTTTGACGCCGTGCTCCAGCACGACGCCACGATTGAGCCCGAACAGTGCGGCGGGCCGCTGGTGGATCTGGACGGGCGGCTTTTGGGCATCAACATCGCGCGGGCCGGGCGGATCGAGTCGTACGCCCTGCCGCTGAGCGAGGTTGTGGCGGCTCTGGCCCGGCTGCGGGCGGCCGCGCCGTAATCTGTTGGGCGCGACTCGCGCGATCTGCCTTGCCCATGTTGTCCAGCGGTTGCAAACCCACCTGAGGCCCGCGGGGAGGGTGCCCGGATCTCGCGCCGCCTTCACCCGGCGCCGCGGCGCAGGCAGGCTTGACCGATGCCTACGCGCCGCCCGCCGTTTAACCGCGGCCAAACCATGGTTGAAATGTTGGTGCTGATGGTGGGGCTGGTCGTCTTGCTGTCGCTGCTGTCGCCGGCGCTGCGGTCCACCCAGGTCTCGGGCCGGCTGGTCACCTGCCTGGAAGCCCTACGACTCGGTGGGGTGTGGAGCAGTGCCTGGGCCCAAGACCACGACGGCCGCTGGCCCCCGGTGGCCGATGCCGCGCGTTATCCCGCGGAGGTATTTGCCCACCCCGGTCACGACCGCCGGGAGGTTTTGGCGTCGTATGCCGACGGTGCGGGTCTGCCCGCGTGCCCGTCGACCAGCGCGGCGCGGCCCGGGGATGCGGGCAACACTGCCGCGGTGCTGTACGGCACGTACGCGTGGATCCGCCCTCCCGCGTCCGCACGCGGCCTGGCCCCCGCCCAAGACCTGCGCGGGCAGGATGTTTTGATCGACGCCCAGCGCGGCGTGGGCGGATCGGGGCAGCGCTACAACCACGGGCGGGGCCGCGGGGCCACGCGCGAGGCCAACCCCGCGTTCGGCGGGCAGTGGGGCGGTGATCCGGACGGGGTCAACGCCGTGTTCGCCGACGGCCACGCGGGGTGGTTTGGCCTGGGTCAGGTGGGGGTGACCGGTTGGGCCACGGGCCAACGCCAGCGCCGTTTGTACGGCCCGGTGGTGGTGTCAGGGCGTTGAGCGCGGCCGGGCCGCCCGGTCTACGCCGCCGTGGCAGTCGGGACGATCCTCTATTCTGCACCGATGCCGCTCACCTCCGTCGCCGTTGAACCGGACTTTACCGCCGTCACGGCGGCGCACGACGCCTTGATGGCCGACGCCAACCGGCGGATCGAAGACTTTGTGCGGCGGCGCAAAGACCAGCCGATCCCCGCGTTTGTGCCCAGCGATGCGCGGATGAGCGTGGCCGCGCTGGCGGCCGTGCGGCAGTCGCACCTGGCACCGTCGGGCGCGTTTTGCGAATGGGGCAGCGGCATGGGGGTCACCGCGTGTCTCGCCGCGCAGCTGGGTTTCGATGCCTGCGGCATCGAGATTGAACCGGATCTGGTGGACGCCGCCGCGGACTTGGCCGCGGACCACGGGCTGGACGTGCCGTTTGTCCACGGCAGCTTCGTGCCCGAGGGTGGGGACGACCTGGCGGTGGACTCGGGCGAGTTCGAAACGTTGTCGGTCGGGTTGACTCCGGGCTATGAAGACCTGGGCCTGGACGCGGACGACTTCGGGGTGATCTACGCCTATCCGTGGCCCGGGGAAGAGTGGGCGGTGGAAAACCTTTTTGAAGCTTTCGCCGCCCGCGGGGCGCTCTTGGTGACCTACCGCGGCCGCGAAGAGATCCACGTGCACCGCAAGGTGTGATGGGCGGCGCCAGACAGGGCCCCGGGGCGCAGGATTGGTTTCTACACTGGCCCGATGACGAACACGCGATGGTCGTGGCCGGGGCTTCTCCGGCGGGTGGGGTGGGTTCTGGCGCTGCTATTGACCGCGGCGCCCGCGGTTGGCGCCGAATACGAGCTGGTGTGGGCCGACGAGTTCGACCGGGACGGTCCTCCGAACCCAGCGCACTGGACGTACGAGCGCGGGTTTGTGCGTAACCAAGAGCTGCAGTGGTATCAGCCGCAGAACGCGTGGTGTCGGGACGGCCGGCTGGTGATCGCAGGCCGCCGGGAGCGCCGCCGCAACCCGTTGCACTGCGCGGACGGCAGCGGTTGGAAAGCGCAGCGCCGGTTCGTGGACTACACCTCGGCGTCGCTGACCACCAAGGGGCTGCACCGGTGGCAGTACGGCCGCTTTGAGGTCAGGGCCAAGATCCCCGCGGAAGAAGGGCTCTGGCCCGCCATCTGGTTTCTCGGCGAGCGGGGCGAGTGGCCCAGCCGGGGAGAAATCGACTTGATGGAGTTTTACGGCGGCAATGTTTTGGCGAACTTTTGCTGGGGGCGCAAAGCCCGTTGGAAGCCGCGGTGGAAGAGTTCGAAGACGCCCCTGTCGTCGCTGGGGGGGACGCCGTGGGCCGAGCGGTTTCACGTCTGGCGGATGGACTGGGACGCAGACCGCATCGCGCTGTACGTCGATGACGTGCTGCTGAATGCGGTGGACCTGAGCAACACCGTGAACCCGGGGGGGTGGGGGCCGGAGAACCCGTTTCATCAGCCGCATTACCTGTTGCTGAACCTGGCGATCGGCGGAAACAGCGGGGGGGACCCGTCGCGGACGGTCTTTCCCGCACGCTACGAGGTGGATTACGTGCGGGTGTACCAGAAGCGCTAAACGGCATGGCGGCGGCGGCGGGCGCGACGGGGAATATATTCTTGACCGAGGAGTTATAAACAGGTGCCGCTTGGCTGAACCCGATGGTTTTAAAGACAGGAACGGACCCACCCCATGCCACGCCCACGCGAGTTCGATGCCGATGAAGTTTTGGACAAGGCCATGGGGGCGTTTTGGCGCCGCGGGTACGAAGCCACCTCGCTAATGGATCTCGTGGAGGCCACGGGGTTGAAGAAGGGCAGTATTTACCAGGCCTTTGGTGACAAGCACACGCTTTTTCTGTCGGCGCTGAAAAACTACACCGACCAGGTGTACGCGACGTTCCGCACGGCGTTGGAGCAAGACGGGCCGGTGCGGGAGCGCTTGACGCACCTGTTTGAAACCGTGCTGGTGGAGTTTGCCGCCGGCGACGACCAGCGCCGGGGCTGCTTTACCATCAACACGTTGGTGGAGCTGGGCCCCCACGACACGGAAGCGCGGGTGCTGCTGGTGCGGCAGCGCAAGCGCCTCGAAAAGCTGCTGGCCGCGGCGATCCGCCGGGGCCAGGCCGACGGCGACTTCCGCGACGACATTGCGGCGGAATCTCTGGCGGCGACGCTCAACGTCGTGGTGTCAGGGGTGATGGCGGACAGCAAAACCGGCGAAAGCAAGGCCCGAACCCGAACCATTTTGCGCACCGCGTTGAAGGCGACGGCCCGTTGATTTTTTTTAATCTAAATTTGACCGATCGTTCATAAATCGAGATAAAACCCGGACGCGGCCCGGACGCCGTGGCGGCTGACCCACACGTCTTGAAACTTGGTCGCGGGCGCAGCCGCGGCAAAAACCGTTTCCCCCCCCCCCCTTTTTTGCAAGGATTTTAAGATGAAACAGACTCTTTTTCGCACGTTGACCACCGCCGCGGTGCTGCTGACCGCAGCCGTCGGCGCTCTGCACCCCACGTCCGCCCGGGCGGAGACCGACCTGAGCCGGGTCCGTTACGCCACGCAGAAGATCGACGGCCTGGACATCTTTTACCGCGAGGCGGGTGACCCGGCCAAGCAGGCGGTGGTGCTGCTGCACGGCTTCCCGCACTCGTCGCACCAGTACCGCGAGGTGCTGGCGGCGCTGGGGGACGAGTTTTACCTGATCGCGCCGGACTACCCGGGCTTTGGCGACAGCAGTTTCCCCGCGCCCCGCACGGCCTTTGACTACACCTTCGACAACCTGGCCACGGTCACCGACAAGTTTTTGGAGCAAAAAGGCGTCACCGATTATGTGCTGGCCATCCAGGACTACGGGGCCCCGGTGGGCTTCCGCATCGCCACGGCCCACCCCGAGCGGGTGAAAGGGTTTGTGGTGATGAACGGCAACGCTTACGAGGAAGGCTTGTCCCCCGAAGGATGGGGGCCGATCCTGAAATACTGGGAAGACCGCAACCAGCCCGAGGTCGAGGCGGCGATTGCGGCCCAGGTGTTTAGCGCCGAAGGATTGCGGTGGCAGTACACCCACGGCACCCGCAACCCTGAGGGCATCAACCCGGACAACTGGAACCTGGACATCTTGAAACTGAGCCGCGAGGGCCAGACCCGGATGCACCTGGATCTGTTTTTTGACTACCAAAACAACGTGAAGCTCTACCCGCAGTGGCAGCAGTACCTGCGCGACCACCAGCCGCCCATGCTGGTGGCCTGGGGCAAGAACGACGCGTTCTTCCCGGTCGCTGGCGCCCGGGGCTACCTGCGCGACGTGAAAGATGTGGACTACCACATCCTCGACACGGGGCACTTTGCGCTGGAAGAAGACGCGGCGTTCATCATCGACAAGATGCGCAGCTTCTTGCGGCAGAAGGTGGATTGAAGTGGCGGCTGCGAGCACCCGGGCTTCACCGGCCCGGGTGTTTTTTAGAGCACCGCTTCTAATTATCTAACCGTCGTGCCTTGCGGGACGTGTCCCCCGAGGCGTCGGTTTGCATCGGCAACCCTTAGGGGTTTCCTGTTTTAAACTCCTTGCAGAAGCCGCGTCCCGCTGGCGGCAGCTGGTTAGATAATGAGATGCGATGCTCTAGGCCGGTGGGAATTCGAGCGGGTCGGCGCCCGCTCAGCGGAACCGGGAGGCGGCGACGGCTTTGAGCGACGTCCCGCCGCAGGGAGGGGGCGTGGCTTCGATATGGTCGGCCAGCAGCTCGGCGGCGAGCGGGGTGGACAGGGCGCCGTGGCTGGTGAGCCCCGTGAGGACGTAGAGGCTGGGCTGGCCGGGGACCGGGCCAACCACCGGCATGCGGTCGCGGGCGTTGCAACGCCACGCGGTGCGGCCGGTGACGTTGGCCCAGTCCATGGCCTCGGTCCAGTGGGGGTTGCTGCGGCGGGCGTGATCTTGGTTGCGCCGGTGGTCGGCCGCGCGGACCGCGGGGTCTGGGTCGTTGCGGTCGTGGGTGGCGCCCACCGCGTGGCGCGGCGTGCCGTCGTGATCAAAGGCGGGGGTGAGGTAGCCCGGGCCGTTGATGGCGTGGTCCAGGCCCCGGCTGGCGGTGGTGGCGGCGACAAGGCTGAGCTGGCCGCGGACCGCTTCGAGGGGCCAGTGGGCGCAGGCCCGGTGGTCGCGCACGGCCGCGGCGGTGGCCAAGACGGTGACGTCGGCCGGCACGGGCCGGTCGGCGGTGACGAGCGTGACGCGGGGGTGGTCCAGCACGTGCCGCGCGAAGGTGGCGAAGCGCCGCAGGCCCGCGCCCGCGCACCACAGGCCCGGCGGTTGGTCTTGCCACGTCACGCGGCCGTCGAGGGCGCCGAAGTTGTCTGCGGCGCGGCGCAGCCAGGCCTCGGGTTTGTGCTGGGTGGGGGCGCGGTGGGCGCCGACGGACTCGAAGTCGGGCTGCTGGCGGGCGAGGGTAAGGGCGCTGCGGTACCAGTCGTGCCGCGGCGAGGGCGCGCGTTCGGGCACGGGGCCCACGATGGCGACGGGGTTGCCCGAGGCCCCGGCGCCCGGGTGGTCGCGCTCGCAGACGGTGACCCGCCAGCCGCGGCGGGCGAGGCTGTCGGCGGCGTGCAGGCCGGCCCAGCCGGCGCCGAGCACGCAGGCGTGGCCGGTCAAAAAACGGCCAGACCACCAAAAAGGTGTCAGGAACCTTTTTTCTTCGACCGGAGAAAAGGTTCCTGACACCTTTTTGGTGGCTCGGGTGATGTGGCGTTTGAGGGGGGCGCCTGGGAGCTTTTCGACGGCGTAGCCCGCGTCGCTCAGGCCGCGGCGGACGGTGCCGGCGCTGCTGAAGGTGCCCGCGGCGCCGTCGGCGGCGGTGTGTTCGTAGACGGCGGCCAGCACGGCGCCGGTCCACATCGCGGGGTTCTTGGCGGGGTCGAACCCGTCGAGGAACCAGACGTCGGCGCACACCCCCGGGGCGATGGAGGCCAGCGCGTCGCCGACCTGGGCTTGGTGCAGGGTGAGGGTGGCGCCGTTGAGGTTCACGCGGTGGACCCCGGCGACGGGGCCGGGCCACGCGGCGCGCAGGGCCGCGGCCCGGGCGCTGTCGGCGGTGTCGAGTCCCGCGCCCGCGTGCGCCCGCGCCAGGTCGTCGTTGCGGGGCGGCGCGCCTTCGATGGCGAGGTAGTGCAGGTGTACGCCCGCGTCGGCCGCGGCCCGCCAGGTGGCCAAGAAGTTCAGCCCCAGGCCGAAGCCCAGCTCGCCGACCACGATGCGCGGCGCGGGCGTGTTGGCGGCGTCGGCCAGCCGGCGGGGCAGGTCGGTGGCCGCGTGGAAGAGCTCGCGGGCTTTGGTCAGGGCCCGGCCGGGGTTGAAGTAGATGTCGTCGTGCGCGGCGCAGTGTGCGTTGCCGTGGTCGTCGAACCGGATCTGGGCGGGTTGGATCTGCACGGGGTCACGAGGGTATCCGCCTTGCCCGGCGAGACGCGTAGGCTGCGGGGGTGATCGTGCCATATGACAGCCTGAGCGCCGAGGCCCTGGACGGCGTGCTGACCGAGATCGTGACCCGTGACGGCACGGAGTTGTCGGAGGCGGCGGCCAAAACCGCGTCGCTGCGCAAGGGGCTGGCGAGTGGCCGGCTGGTGTTGGTGTTTGATCCGCGCGAGGGGCTGTGCTCGGTGGCACGCCATGAAGACGCGGTGGGCCCCGAAGGCGAAGACCTCACGCTTGATTCAGACGAGGAAGAAGACGTGCCACCACCGTGACCGCCGGGAGTGGGGCACTTAGCACCGCGGCAGTGGTGCCTTGCTTTGCGTTCTCTGCGCCTCTGCGTAAAGAATACAGCTGATGACCGCGCGAAGAAGCGCCGAGCTGGCGGGCTTATCCGTTTCCTTTGTCTCCAGCCTCGGTTTCGGCCTCGGCATACGCCGCGACTTCGTCTTGGGTGACCTGCAGCCATTCGAGCATGTGCTGCTCGTAGAGGTCTTGGTGGGCGACGTTGGAAAAGTCCAGCCGCAGCTCGTTGATGACTTTGGTGCCCTGGCCGATCCACTGGTTCCAGGTGATCTGGCCGAAGTGGTCGTAGATGAACTGGCCCAGGGCGCCACGCATGGGCGGATCGGCCAGGCGGGGTTGGGGCTGGCCGGCGCGGCGGTCCAGGACCATGTTGCCACTGGATTCGACTTGGGCCTTCTTCGCCGCGGCGTCTTCGACTTGCGGCAGATCGACGTCCAGGCGTTTGAGCATCTCGCCGATGCTGCGCTGGGGCATGACGTCGCCGCGCTCAGCGGCGATCTTGTAGCCCTTGGTCAGCAGGGGTTTGGCTTCGTCTTCGCGGCCGTCTTTGATCAGGCTCTCGCCCAAGAACTGGTAGGCGCGGCTCATGCCTTGGTTTTCGGAGATGGCTTTGCCGTAGGCCTTGGCGGCCTCGCCGTAGCGTTCGGCTTCTTTGTAGGCGTTGCCCAGGCTGAAGAAAGCCATGTCGTCGGGGGCCTGTTCGGCCATTTTTTCCCACTGGGCGATGCGGTCGTCGATGCTGCTCATGGGCGGAGTGTAGGGCCTGGCGGCCGGCGTGGGCGGGGGCCGAAAACCGGCGTGGTGGCGTGCGAGGCCTTACGGCGCGGAGGGCGGCTGGGTCTGGGGCAGGTACTCGGGGTGTCGCTTAAGAAAGGCCCCGGAGATGTAGGAGCAGGTGGGAACCACACGCAGGTTGTGTTCTTTCGCGTGGGCGAAGGCGGCTTGGACGAGCCGGGCGGCGAGGCCTTGGCCCCGCTGGTGGGGCGGCACCTGGACGCTGAGCAGGTCAATGACCTGGGGGGTGGGCCGGGCGTAGGTCAGTTGTGCGTCGCCGTGCTCGAAGCGCTGCTGACCGTGGTTGTGGTGGATGTCGTTCATAGAACGGTTAGGGTATGCGGGGTTCGCGGTCTATTTTGACGGCGGCGCACCGGGTTTCATCAGGGTTCATTTCAGAACAGGAGACGGCCGTGGCAGACTTAAGCGTATTGGAGCAGCAGGCGGTGGCGGACGTGGTGGCACGGCTGGGCATGGCGGTGGACCAGGGCGACTGGCCCGCGGCGCGGGCGTGTTTTTCTGAGGAATTGGACACGGACTACACCTCGCTGACCGGGGGCGAGCCCTCGCGGATCCGGGCCGATGACCTGGTGGCGGCCTGGACGGCGATGCTGACGCCGCTGGACGCGATCCAGCACCTGCTGGGGCCGGCGGTGGTGGACATGGATGGCGAGACGGCGGTCTGCCGGAGGTCGGCCCAGGTGACCCACGTGTTTGGTGCTGAACGCTGGGTCATCGGGGGGTGGTACCGTTACCGACTTGAGCGGTCTGCCGGTGGGTGGGTGATTGCCGGGGCGATGTTTATGCTGCAGTGGCAAGAAGGCGACGGCGGGGTGATGGAGCGCGCTGCGGCGGCCGCGGCTTCTTGATGTTGTGAGGTTGCGGCTTGATGGAGTGTGTTGAATGTCCAAGGCCCACGTCGATCCCGAGCAGCTCAAGCGTTTTGCCCGGTCGTTGAATCAATTTGACCGCGCGCTGGGCGAGATGAGTACGCAGCTGAAGGGGCAGATGCGCCACCTGGAGGCCGCGTGGCAGGACCAGGAGCAGGCCAAATTCGCCGAACAGTTTGCCGAGGCGATGCGTTTTTTGGATCGCTTTACTGAGGCCAACGAGGAACATGCCCAGCGGCTGGTGCGTAAGGCCCGTCACATTGAGGCGTATCTGGACGCCTGACCGCAGACGAGACTTGTTGGGGGGAGAGGGCTGGGGGTGGCTGGGGCGGCGCCAGCGAGTGGACATCGGTGTGCTCGTTGTAAGGGCCACCGTACAGGGCTAC
>CALLPP010000094.1 GCA_938015655.1 uncultured Algisphaera sp. | reverse complement strand
GTCCAGCTCCATCACCATGCGCAGCGTGGTGTGCGTGGCGGGGTGTTGGGGGCCGAAATTCAGGGTCCAACGGTCGCCACCGGACGAAGGACCGCGGCCCGGGTCGTCGAGGTACTCGGTGGTCTCGACATCGAGGTCGATAGGCTTGAGGTCGTAGGGCATGGCGGCGGCTGCGCGGAGGGGCGACGGAAGTGGCGCGTCGGTCGGGAACCCTGGATTGTAGGAAGCCGCGGCCGCCCTCGCACGGCGTACCCGCCGCAGATTAAGCTCCCCGGATGTCCGAACCCCCGCCCCTTTCCGATGCCCCACAGGTGCTGACGCTGGCCCGCGGGCACGGCTTCTCGCTCGCGGGCATCGCCGCGGCCGCAGCCGCCGGCCACGCCGAGGCGTACCGCGCGTGGATCGCGGCGGGCCACCACGGCGAGATGCACTACCTGGCGGATCATCTAGAGGTCCGCCTGGATCCGACGAAGCTGGTGGCCGGGGCCCGCAGCGTGATCGCGGTCGCGGACGCGTACCGGTCCTGGGGCGATGACCCGGCGGGCACCGGGGCCGAGCCCGGCGACACCCCGCGGGGCCGGGTCGCCCGCTACGCCCACGGGGCGGACTACCACAAGGTTTTAAAAAAACGCCTACACCGGCTGGCCGACGCGCTGGCCGACACGCACCCGGGCCACACCTTCCGCACCACGGTGGACACCGCCCCGGCGCTCGAACGCGAGCACGCAACGCGGGCAGGGTTGGGATGGACGGGCAAAAACACCCTGCTGATCCACCCCCGGCACGGCTCGTTCTTTTTGCTCGGGCTGATCGTCACCACGCTGGAGCTGCCGACGAGCGAAGACGCGGGCTTTCCGGCGCTAACCGTGCCCCCCACCGACCACTGCGCCAACTGCACCCGCTGCATTGACGCCTGCCCCACCGGCGCAATCGCGCCCGAGGGCTACGCGGTCGACGCGACGCGCTGCGTGAGCTATCTGACGTTAGAGCACCGCTCGCGGATCGCCCCGCGGCTGCACGCAGGCCTGGGCGACTGGCTGGGGGGCTGCGACATTTGCCAAGAGGTATGCCCCTACAACGCCGTGGCCGCCCGGCAAGACGTGTCCCTACCGGTGCATCCGCGCTATGCCCCGCGAACCGAAGTGGCCCACGGTGTACCGCTGGTCGACGTGATCCGCTGGACCGACGCGGACCGAGCCGAAGCCTTCCGCGGCTCGGCGCTCAAGCGGATGAAGCTGGACATGGTGCGCCGCAACGCGCTGATCGCCGCGGGCAACGCGCTGGCCCAACACCACGACGCAGAACTGGAAGCCGCCGTGCAGGCGTGCGTGAACGACGCGAGCGAGCTGGTGGCGGTCACGGCGCGGCAGGTGGTGGCACGGCTGGATGTTGACGCAGAGACGCAGAGACGCGGAGACACAGAGACGACATCCTGACGGACCAACGCCGGTGGAAGCAGTCCGGATTAGCGGGCGGCGGATTCAATTCATTCGAAATGCGTCCATCAACAGGGGCATCCCAGCGCCGCAGACGATTCAGGACCAATGAACGAAGTCTTGCTCGGCTCCCTCGGCGTCGGGGCGTAAAAAACCTAGCGTCGCGCGACGACCTGCAGCGCCCGGGCCATCTCGGCGAGGCTAAGCAGCACCACCGCCCCGCCCAGGCTCATGCCCAGCACGACCAGGGCGCCCGTGTCGCTGAGGCCCAGGCCGCGGGCCTCGCGGGCCAGGGCGACAGCGCCGACGACCGCGGCCACGCCCAGCACGCGCAGCGGCGGTACCAGGCGGGCCAGGGTGCGGTGGGCCTCGGCCCGGCGCCGCAGGGGGCGTTCTTGCCAGGGCCGCTCGCGATAGGCCGCAGCGGCGCGGCGGGCCATGTGTTCAACAACCGCCGCCCCGCGGCTCAGCGGTCCGGGGCCCGGCGCGTCCAGGTCGCGAACTTCGGGGACGGCCGCCCGGGCCGGCGGCTTGGAGGTGGGCGGCGGTGGCACGGCCGGGGCCCGCACCACCGGTGCCGGAACCACCACCGCCGTGGGCGGCGGAAAGGGTGTCCGCGGGGGATCCTTGGGCAGCGAAGGCCGGGTGCCGGTGCGCCCCGCGGCCGCAGAACGGCCGTGCTTGGCCAGCAAGGCTTTCTTCCGTTCCTCCATTTGCCGGCGAAGCTTTTTGCGCTGCGACTTGCTGAGGGTGGCGGTGCTCATGCCCGGGGTGATCGGCCAGAGGAACCCGGGTCGGTCCGCGCAGCGCAAAGAACGTCCGATAGCGAACGTTCAAACTCACATTGCGGGTTCACCGCCGCGGCGGCTGCTTCGTCGCCGGCAAGGCCCTAGGCTCCATGCCCTTCGGGCACGCCCACGATGCTGAAGCCGCAATCGACGTGGATGGTTTCGCCGGTCACGCCGGTGCTAAGGTCGCTCAGCAGGTAAACCGCAGTGTCGCCCACCTCGTCGCCGCTGTTGGCCCGCTTCATGCTGGCGGTGTGCTCTTGGTACTGGATCATCTGGTCCATGCCGCCCACGCCGGCGCCCGCGAGGGTCTTGAACGGCCCGGCGCTGATGCAGTTCACGCGGATGTTGCGTTCGGGCTTGCCCAGCTCGTAGGCCAGGTAGCGGGTGGTGTGCTCCAGGCAGGCCTTGGCGATGCCCATAACGTTGTAACCCGGCGTGACCTTCTCGCCGCCGTAGTAGCTGAGGTTCACGATCGCCCCGCCGTCGGTCATCAGCGGCATGGCCCGCTGGGCCATCGCCAGCAGGGTGTAGGCGCTGGTATCGATCGCCGACAAGTAGGTCTGCCGCGGGGTCTGGTGGAACATGTCCGGTTTCAGATAGTCCTTGTCAGCGAAGGCGATGCTGTGGACCAGGAAGTCCAGCGTGCCCTCGTCTTGCTTCCACTTGTCGAAGACCGCGTCCAGGCTGGCGTCGTCGTTGGCGTCGCAGGGCACCAGCCAGGGATCTTCGACTCCCAGGCTCTGGGCGGCCTTGCGCACACGGTGCTCCATCTTGCCGATGGGCAGGTAGGTGAAGCCGAGTTTGGCGCCCTGCCCCACCAACTGTTTGGCGATGAAGTAGGCGTAGCTGCGCTCGTTGGCGATGCCGAAGACCAGGCCCTTTTTGCCGGACATCAAGTTGCCGTTTGTCGAAGCCATGGGGAACTCTTTTCTGCTCGTTGATCGGTGGGGGAAGCGACGCACACCG
>CALLPP010000093.1 GCA_938015655.1 uncultured Algisphaera sp. | reverse complement strand
CTCCGTCTTCCGCGCTGCAATGGCCCGTGTCGCCGGCTGGCCCGGCTTCGAACGCGATGTGGTCCGGTGCGAGGCAAATCACCGCGTCGCCGGATCCCGACAGCATCGTGCCGACGATTAACGCCAGCACGGTGAGGGTGGCCGGGATTTTGGCAAGTAGCAACATCACGACGAATAATACATGATTCAGGAAGGTCGGCTGCGGCAAGCCGACTTAACGGATGGTATCTGGGGCTGGGGCGGTTGGATTTTGCGCAGATCGAAGTGAACTTGCGGCCACTGTGCGACCTCAAGGAAGACCCGGAGATTTATGCACACTACGAGACGCTTCGGGATCAGTACCGGTGATGCTGCCTGATTGCCCGTCGTCGAGCTGAGGCTACGCGCGGCGCCGGGCCAGCATGCCCACGCCGAGGGTGATGAGAACCAGCCCGCCGGCCTGTGCAGGACCGAAAGGCTCATGTAATACAAACACCGCGGCGCCCGCGGTGACGACCGGGCCGATGTTGCCTGCGGCGCTGGTGCGGCCGGCGCCGATGCGGGCGATGGCTTCCGACAGCATGAAGCTGGGCAGCACGGTGCAGAAGACCGCCAGCACCGCGCCGTAGCCCAGTGCCGCGGGGCTGATCCAAACCGCGCTCTCGCCGGGGGCGGCGGCGAGGTGCAGCGCGGCCCGGTGGGTCAGGATGGCGGCGGTGGCCGCGACCATGGCCACGCAGGTGAACCGCTTGGAGCCCAGGGTTTTGATGACCGGCTTGGCCAGCACGACGTACAAGGCGAAGAGCAGGGCGGCGGCGAAGACCAGGGTCACGCCCAGCGCCGCGTGCGGGCCCGCGGCGCCCGCCTCGGCGCCGAAGACCAGCAGCACCCCGGCGTAGGACAGCCCCAGCGACGCGGCGTGGCGTCGGGTGAAACGTTCACCCAGCATCACCCAGGCCAGCACCGCGGTGAGGGCAGGGTAGGTGAACAAGATCAGGCGTTCGAGCTGGGCCGAGATGTAGCGCATGCCGCTGAAGTCCAGCCAGGTGCAGACGTAGTAGCTCAGCACGCCCAGGCCGGCGGCCGCCGCGATGTGGCGGGCTGGAGACGCCGGGCCGCGGCGGAAGGCGGCGAGGCCGACGACGAGGTAGACCGGCAGCGCGAGCAGCATGCGCCAGGACATCAGCGTCTCGACGGTGAGGCCGTCGGCGAGCCCAAGCTTGACCACCACGGCTTTGAGCGAAAAAAGCGCGGCGCTGCCGATGGCCAGCAGCAGGCCGGTGCGGTCGTGGGTCGGGTGGGGTGCGGGTGGGGTGGGCGGCGTTGACATGGGGGAGATGGTGGTGTGGGGCCGCGGCCTTCCCCAAAACGACAACCGGCCGCGGGGAGCCGCGGCCGGGGGAGAACAGGTTGAGGTTTCAACGTGACGTCCGGCCGCTAGGGGAGCGGGGTGCCAATAAGCCAGAGGGTGGCGGGGGCGGCGGGGTTCACGCGCGGGACCATACGACAGGGCGGCGGGTTGAGCAAACGGGTGCGACGTCGACCACCGGCGGGCGGGTTTGAAACCCGCCCCTACAATCCACGTTATGGACCTCAACGAACGACCCCGACGCAACCGACGCACCCCGGCGATCCGCGCGATGGCCCGGGAGACGCGGCTGGACGCGGGGCAGCTGATCTATCCGCTTTTCGTGCACGACGACGCGGCCGACGTGCCGCTGGAGAGCCTGCCGGGGCAGACGCGGTGGTCGCTTGACGGGCTGGTGGCCGAAGCGGGGCGGGCCCTGGCGCTGGGCGTGGACAAAGTGGTGGTGTTTCCGAAGATCGACGACGCGCTCAAAAGCCGCAAGGGCAAAGAGGCGACCAACGACGCGGGGCTGGTGCCGCAGGCGGTGCGGGCGCTCAAGGCGGCGCACCCGGGGCTGTGCGTGATCACCGACGTGGCGCTGGATCCTTATTCAAGCGACGGGCACGACGGGGTGGTGAACGACACGGGCGAGGTGGACAACGACGCGAGCGTGCGGCGGCTGGTGTTGCAGGCGGTGTGCCACGCCAAGGCGGGGGCCGACCTGGTCTCGCCTAGCGACATGATGGACGGGCGGGTGGGGGCGATCCGCGAGGCGCTCGACGACGCGGGGTTCACCGGGGTGGGCATTCTGAGCTACACCGCGAAGTACGCCAGCGCGTACTACGGCCCGTTCAGGGGGGCGCTCGATTCGGCGCCGCGGTCAGACGCGGCCTACGACGTGCCGGCGGACAAGTCGACATATCAGATGGACCCCGCGAACGTCCGCGAAGCGCTGCGCGAGGTGGAGGCCGATGAAGACGAGGGCGCCGACATGGTGATGGTCAAGCCCGCCGGGCCGTACCTGGACGTGGTGCGGGCGGTGCGCGAGCACACGCAGCTGCCGGTGGCGGCCTACCAGGTGAGCGGCGAGTATTTGATGATCAAGGCCGCGGCCCAGAGCGGCTGGGTGGACGAAAAGGCGGTGGTGATGGAGAGCCTGCTGGGCATCCGCCGCGCGGGAGCGGACGTGATCTTGACGTACTTCGCGCCGCAGGTGGCGGCCTGGCTAAAGGAAGGCTAAACCGATGCGCTGGATCGGCGTGCTGGCCACCGCGGTGATCGGTGTGGGCGTGGCGTTTTACCGCGGCACGCTGGGGCTGTGGCTGGGCGGGCACTGCCGGTTTCAGCCGACCTGCAGCCAGTACATGCTCGACGCGGTGGCCAGGCACGGGCCGTGGCGCGGCGGCTGGCGCGGGGTGAAGCGCATCTGCCGGTGCCGGCCCGGCGGCGGCTGCGGGTACGACCCGGCGTGAGGGTGGTGGCTAAGCCTCGGAGCCGGCGGGCGGGAGTTTGCCCGCTTGGTCGCGCTTGCGGTGCAGGTCGCGGCCGTAGCGGAAGGTGATGGTTTCGCAGCCGCGGCAGCGCCACGCCGGCAGGCGGTTGGGGCGCATGATGGCGTGGGTGCCGGGGATGGATTCGAGAAAGTCGGTGCCCAGCGGCCCCTCGTCGCGGTTGAGCCAGTGCAGGCCCTGGCTGACGCTGACGAAGCCGGGTTTCATCCAGTCGCGGCACTGGGGGCAGCGGACGGGGTCGTGGGACGGGTCGGCCATGCGTAGCGCAGTGTAGGCGGGTGCGGGTGGAAGGTTGACGCGGTAGCTTGACATGCGGACGCCGCGCTGCAGCCGGCTTTTTTCTTCAGAGATTTTCGGCCATGAACCATGATTCGCACCGCGAGCTTCCGTTGGCCGAGCGTCCGCCCGCGGGGCCGCCGCAAGAAGTTGCGATCGGGTGTCCGAACTGCGGCTACAACCTAACTGGCGTACGGCTGGGTTCGTCGTGCCCGGAATGCAATTTGGTCATCGGCCGCGGGGCGCTGGGCGGCGGGGTGCGCCCCACGTCGGGCTACGCGGTGGCTTCTCTGGTGCTGGGCATCTGTTCGGTCACGATCGGCTGCGGCACTTACGGGCTGCTGTCGGCGATCTGCGGGCCGCTAGCGTTGTTCTTTTCTGCGAAGGCTACGAAACAGATTCGGGCGGGCGGGGTGTCTACGTCGTCTCGGGGTCTGAAGATCGCGGGGTTTGTCACCGGCTTGATTGGCACGATCGTGGGGGTGGTCGCGCTGGGGCTGATTGCGATTTTCGTCTTGCGGGCGTCCAGTGCTTCCTCGTCGTCGGGGTGGCAGAACACCGCGCCGCCGCCGCCCGCCACGTCCCGTCCCATCCCGGTTCCCGCGCCGGTGCCGGCCGTGCCGCCGGGCCCGTAGCGCTGGGTTAGCCGCGACAAGCGGTGTATGCAAAAGCAAGGTGAGAGCGCTTGCGTTTGTCCCAGAACGCCGTGCGCAACGCATCGCACACGGGGCCTACGTGGCGGGGCTGCGTTTCAGGCCTCGGCGACGACCATCAGCGGCAAGAGCGAGCAAAAAACCACTGCCGTCACCGTCCATCGCCACGTTTCGAAAGACGGTGGCGGCGTGTTCCCGGCCTCGGTGGCTAGTGAGAAAGCGAACCAGCACAGGGCGGCCAGCAGCAGTGCGGCAATCAAGGCAGCGCTTCGGCGTCCCCACACCACCGGCGTTGGGCGGCGGTTAATTGTCCGTACCGCGTGGCCTTCGGCGGCGAATGCCTCCCGCTCGAAGCGGGAATCCAGATACGGGTGGTGCCCCCGACGCCAGGCGACGGCGCAGGCGAAGAGATAGGCCGGCACAAAAAACGGTCCCCATCGCTCGTACTGTGAAACGTGGACCCGCTCGTGCCGCCGGGTGCGATCGAGTGCCGCCGGATCGACTCCGAACACGACGTGGCCCAGCGTCAGGGCCGCGGCGCCGGCTGGCTTGCGGACGGTGCCTGAGGTCGGCATCGCACGGAGGTGCTGTGCGATGAGGCCGTTGCTGACTTCGAGTACGCCGTCTACACGACGGAAACGCACCTGGTTGTTTCGTGGTGTAAATCCGATGCCGACGATTGCATGAAGCACAGCCCACCACACCGCGATAAAGGTGTTGGGGCCGGCCCAGAGGTAGGCGAAGACTGGTAAGAGCGGACCGGCCATGGCGAGTGTCTGCGGGACTTAAATAGAGATCGAAAACTTCAGTACGGGAGCTGCCGCGATGTGCCTCGCTCAACGAAGCGGCCAGGGTATTGGCTGCCCAGATGCCACGGGGCTTGTCTCGTGGCACCATAAACGGCCGCCGTCAGCGGGGCGGGAACGACCTGACGACCCGATCGTTTGGCCCCTTGGTCACTCTCCTCCGCTAGCAGTCTGTCGGACTGAAGCGATTCGATCGCAAAAACCGCATTCTGAGCGAATGACATTTTGATTTCGTACGGTTCAAGAAAACCGAAATCGATTTCGTGAGCCTGTGCCACCAATTCAGCCTGTCGGACTGAGTCAGT
>CALLPP010000092.1 GCA_938015655.1 uncultured Algisphaera sp. | reverse complement strand
AGAACGTGTACGAGAAGTCATCTTTCCGGCTTCAATCGATGCACCATCAGGTTGGTCATCGCAATGTGGATCATCGCCACACTGCTGGAAGCCAGGCTTTCGTAGTCCTTACTCAACCTTCGGTATCGGCCCAGCCAAGCGAAGGTGCGTTCGACGATCCACCGTTTGGGAAGAACCTCGAACCCCGCTCGGTCGTCACTGCGTTTGATGATCTCGATCTCACGCCCCAGCCGCCGAGCGACCCGGGCAAACCCCTCGCCGGTGTACCCACCGTCGGCCCAGATCGTCTTCAGCCGAGCGAAGAGACCCTTGATGTCGATCAGCACATCCTCTCCGCCGTCCCGTTCGGTCGTGTCAGCGCTGGTCACCACTACCCCCAAGATCAGTCCCAGGGTGTCGACGATCAGGAAACGCTTGCGACCAAGGCACTTTTTGCCCGCATCGTAGCCATGGATCCCCCTTTTCGGGGTGCATCGGTCTTGACCGATTGCGAGTCAATTGCGCCCGCCGAGAGGGTGGGCTTCTTGCCGGATTGACGGCGGACCTTGGCCCGCAGCGTGTGGTGAATCCGCTTCCAAGTCCCGTCGTCGCGGAAGGTTCGGAAGTAGTGGTAGACGCTGGACCAGGGGCCGAAGTCCCGCGGGAGCATGCGCCAGGCGTTACCCGAGCGGTTGATGTAGAGGATCGCGTTGACCATCTGCCGCATCTCAACGGTTCGGGGCCGACCGCCGGGTAAGGGTTTGGGGATCAACGGCTCGATGAGCTTCCATTGCACATCGGTGAGGTCTGAGGGGTAAGACGTCCGTGTCATACACGCTCATCGACAGAATGGGCGCTTTTCGTACACGGTCTGAGGAGCGACCACTGTTCGTCGGTAAGATCGGAGGGGTAGATCGGCGTCATGCCGCTCTGAATCGGCACATTATCGGGCTTTCAAATACTTTCTAAAAGAAACCGCGAACGGTTACAGCGTATGAGCAGGCTGGCGTTTACCCAGTACGTCAACCAGATCCGTATCGGGCACGCCTGCCAGCTTCTGGACAGCGAGACGTCCACCATGGTGGACATCTGCTACGCCAGCGGCTTTCACTCCAACCGCTGTTTTCGTCGCGCCAAAGGCCCACCTTCGGCTTACCTCCGAGCAATCCAACAGGCCGCAGAATCACGCTGACCCCGCAGGGGCCGGAGCACAACCCGTCACGCTTCGGCCGACGGCTTACGCTGCGTGAGCCGCTCGAAATGTTCGTCGGTAAACGCGACCGGGGCACCAGAATCGGGATTAAAGAGGTCGCGTTTCACCCGCGTCAACGGCCCCAGGTAGACGTGCAACGCGTGGCTGGGCACGGATCCTTCGGCGGTCACCGCGTGGATCGCATCGTCACCGATGGCCAAAACCTCGCCCGCAGCCACTGTCCGGGCGCCAGCTTCGTGCAGGCCGCGCGCGTCGCGACGGTAAAAAATATTTCGTTCGCTCCCGGAGAATACGGCGATCCAGACCGGCATCTTGTGTTCGTGAGGCGGGATAACGTGGGTGGGCTGAAAGCGGCAGCTCCAGATCGAGACGTTCTCGTCCTCGAACAAATGCACCTCGTCGCGGTCTTGCGGCGGGATGGCCGCGGCGACCGCGCCCGGATCTGCCACCGTGTCACGCAACAACTGCGCCACGGCATGCCCCGAAGGGTCGGATCGCACGGCATCGCGAACCTCGGCAACGAATTTTTCGTAAGTGAACGCCATCGGTTGAAACTCTGGGGCGCGGTTTGAAAAGCCTGCAGGGCGAAGCTGCACCGCAAGGTTATCCCACCGGTAGCAACGGAACCGCGACCACCATCGAAAAACACCTGACGCATCAACGTCAGGCGCTCAAGAGGCAGAAGAAGCGTCGCGGCGGAGGTGCCCCCCCCGAGAAGAGGGACATTCTTCCGGACGGTCGGACAAACCAAAGCAAACAGCCCGCCAGCCCAAGCTCCGCGTCCCATCAACGGGTTTATCCGCGGTCACGGCGACGCAACCCCAGCACCGTGAGCCCGACAAGCCCCAGCCCCGCGGCCGCGGGACTGGGCACCGCAGCGGCTCCACCGATCACGCCCACCGTCAGCTCGCCCAGTGCCACCGCCGACGTATCACCCCCCTCATTGACGAGGCTGATGCGCGTGATACTACCTGCGCCCAGGGCACTGGCATCGAGGGAGATCGTCTGAAAATTGCTGTTATCAACTTCCGCGGTCAGGGCCAAGCCCTGCTCGGTGAAGATTAGCAAAGTGCCCTGAGCATCAGCCAGGAGCGTGCTGTTAGGCAGGCTGGTCCCCGGCGCTGTCGCGCCAACCGCCAAGCCCGCGCTGGTGCCACGCACCTGCAGGTCGATGGTCTCCACTACCCCGGAGTCAAAAACAATGTCGCTACGCCCCGCCCCCAAAACCCCAAAGGCGCGGTTGTTCACCAACGCGCCGCCAAGGTTGGCCTGCCCACCGTCGGTTAGCGGGTTGCCCGTGGCCGGCCCCGCCCCACCAACGTAAAAATTACCGTTTTGAAAAAACAACACCCCGCCAGTGTTGGCTGCCCCTTCTAACAAGGTGTCCGCGACATCGTTATCGATGTTGGCACCGCCGAAGGTGGTGAAATCAGCCAGCCCGTTAAGCACCTCGTCCGAAGGCCGCGAGCCCGCCGCGCCGCCGGGGCCGAAAACAGTGGTGAAACTGGCGTCCACACTAGCCCCCAAGGCAGGTGCGGCGGTCAAACAAGCGGCGGCAACCAACGACAAACGGGCGCGAGACAGCAACATATTTCTCTTTTCCTAAAACGGGGATGAGGTAGATGACCGCAGAGCGAACGCACGCTAAAGCCATCTGTAGTTACGGTTAACAACGGCCGCCGGAGGGTTATTCCCTACCGGCGAGAGCACCGCATCAAATGAGTTACCCGGCTACCGCCTGCGGGACGTGGTCCCCACAAGCAGTTTGAAGCAAGCAACTTCGAAAGGTTGCCGATGAAAAACGACGCCGCGGGGACCGCGACCCGCAAGGCACGGCGGGTAGGCGACTTGATGCGAGGCCCTAAATCTAAGATCCAATCCGTTCGCACTGACGGTCCCCTCCGTGCAGCCCACGACCGGGACACCCCCTACCGCTTCTTTTCCAACGCGGCCAAGGGCTGCGCACAAATCACCCGCCCGTCGAGATGATCCACCGCGTGCTGGAGGGCCAACGCCCCGGGGCCATCTACATCAAAGGCCAGGGGAGCACGGACCGGGTCCCAACCCGTGACCCGAATCCGGCGACACCGACGCGCGACCGCCTCTACACCGGGACGGCTAAGACAGGTCTCGATCACCGTGATCTCACGGCTTAGCGGTTCAACCTGCGGGTTGACCAAGCACACCGGCCCGCCGTCGAGTGCCACCACCACCACGCGGCCGTCGATGCCCAGCTGCGGCGCGGCCAGCGCCCGCCCGCCCCACTGCTCCATCGTCCGGACCAGCGCCGCCGCCAAACGAGGGAGCTCGGGGTGCGCTCCGGTCACCGGAGACGCCGGGCGCAACAGCACTGGGTCCGGATACTGCCGGCGTTCGGCGGGCCGCAGCCTCAGGCCCAGTTCCAACCCCAGCCGGGGCGAAGCATCACAAGGACAAAGCGGCGGCGTAAAAGAAACCTCCGACTCAAAACCGCGGGTATCCACCGGCGCCGGCACCTCCGAGCCTTGCGTCACGAAGCGGTGAGGGGATGGGGACATGATGCCGTCTCCTTTGTGTAAGCCCCCCTCTCACCTTACCCGCCGCCGGCCCAATTGCCGCGCCCCAAATTGATCCTTCACCGCGTTTTTATGCCCCAACCACGCCGTCTTCACCGCCGAATTTCGCCCCGCGTTACGCTTGCCCGGTGCGCATCTGCTACTTCACGCCAGTGTTCCTGCCCGACGTCGGCGGCGCCGAGGTTGTCAGCGCCCGGCTCGCCCTGGGGATGCACCGGGCCGGGCACCACGTCCACGTGCTGACCCGTGGGCGGCCCGCACCGCTCGACGTGCCCTACCCCGTCACCTGGTATCCCAAAACCCACCTGCCCCACTGGCGCCCCGAACGCGTACTCAAACACCTGCGCCGCCTGCACGCGAGTGAGCGTTTCGACGTGTTTTTGGTCAACTACGGCCGCCCCACCGGCGTCGCCGCCGTGCGACTCTCGGCCGAGACCGGTGTACCCACCGTGCTGGTATCGCACGGCGGCGATCTGCACCCGCAAGGCGAAGACCGTGCCCGCCCACACGTGTTCAAACGAACCCAAGAGGCATACCGCCGGGCCGACGCGTGCGTGGCCATCAGCCCCCATGTGGGCCGGTTCATCGAAGAAATTCGCGGGACCGGCCGCCCAACATTCGAAATCCCCAACGGGATCGACCCCGACGAGATCAACACCCCCGCCCCGCCGCCCCACGACATCGATCCGCAACAGCCCTTCGCCCTCGCCCTGGGGAATCTGCGCCCCGCCAAAGGGTTCGACACCGCCCTGGACGCCCTGGCCCACGCCGCCGCCGCGCTCGGCCCCCTGCATCTGTACTTCGCCGGGGTCGGCAACCAAGAACCCGCCCTGCGGGCCCAAGCCGACGCCCTGAGCCTCACCCCGCGCGTGCGCTTCCTGGGCCAGCGCACCGGCCCCGACAAGCACTGGCTTATTCAAAACTGCAGGCTGGGCGTGATGCCCTCGGTCGAAGAAGGCCACCCGGTCGTAGGCCTGGAATACCTCGCGGCGGGCAAGCCGGTGGCCTGCACCACCCTGGCCGCCTTCGACGGCATGTTCGAACACCACGTCAACGGGTGGCGGGTGCCTCCGCGCGATGCACCGGCCCTGGCCCGCGCCATGACCACCGCGTACCGGCTGCCGCCAGACCGCGCCGCCGAAATCAACCACACCAGCCGCGCCCGCGCCGCCGCGTTCGGCTGGCCCCGCATCACCGCACGCTACCTCGACGTGCTGCAAGAAGCAGTGCAACGCGCCCAGGCTAGGGGCCGCACAACGTCCACTGCTCCGTCTTAGAACGTGCGTGAGAAGCCACGTGCGTGCCGCGGGCGAGCGAAAACGTTCGCGCCCAAGGCGGTGAACCGAGCCCCAGCCGTCGCTGCGGGGAGGTGAGTCAACGCAGGAAGCGAGCGTTTTCGCCACACGTAGGCGTGCGGGGCTTCTCACACACGTTCTTAGAGCACCGCGGGCGACAAAGTGCCTGCTACCCTTTCGCCATGACCTACCAGCCCATCGAAAACTACGGCGTCGTCGGCGACCTCAACACCGTGGCCCTGGTCAGCCGCGACGCCTCGGTCGACTTCATGTGCTTCCCGGACTTCGACTCGCCCAGTCTTTTCGGGCGCATGCTCGATAGCGACAAAGGCGGGCACTTCAAAATCGCCCCCACCCTCACGGGCATGCGCACCAAGCAAGTCTACCTGCCGGACACCAACATCCTCATCTCGCGCTTCCTGTCCAAAGACGGCGTGGGCGAGGTCAGCGACTTCATGCCCGTCGACGACCGCACCGTCACCTTCCACGCCCACCGCCTGGTGCGCCGCGCCAAGTGCGTACGCGGCGAGCTGACCTTCCGCATGTGCTTCAGCCCCGCGTTCAACTACGCCCGGTCGGGCCACCGCGTCGTGCTCAAGCCCGACGGCGCGGTCTTCACCAGCGAAGGCGACGACGCCACCTCCGTTCGCCTGCGGCTGGACGCGCCGGTCACCCTCGAAAACGGCACCGCCGTCGCCGAGTTCACCCTCGCCGCGGGCCAGACCATGGCCGTGGTCATGGAGCGGGCCAGCGAAGGCGACGACAGCGAAGCCGCCGCCCCCGACTACGTGTCGGCGGCCTTCAAAGAGACCATGACCTACTGGCACCGCTGGATCCGCCGCAGCACCTACAAGGGCCGCTGGCGCGAGATGGTCAAGCGTTCGGCGCTGACCTTAAAAATGCTCGTCAGCCAGCGGCACGGCTCGCTGGTCGCCGCGCCCACCTTCGGCCTGCCCGAAGACCTGGGCGGCGAACGCAACTGGGACTACCGCTACACCTGGATCCGCGACGCCAGCTTCACCGTCTACGCCCTCATGCGCCTGGGCTACACCGAAGAAGCCGCCGCCTTCATGAAATGGATCGAGGCCCGCTGCGGCGAGCAGTCCTCCGACGGGCAGCTGCAGATCATGTACGCGCTCGACGGCCACCACGAGCTGCCCGAGACCGAGCTCGAACACCTCGCCGGCTACCGCGACAGCAAGCCGGTGCGCATCGGCAACGGCGCCTACGACCAGCTGCAGCTGGACATCTACGGCGAGCTGATGGACTCGGTCTACATCTACCACCGGCACGGCCAGCACATCAGCTACGACTTCTGGCAGAACCTGGCGCGCATGATCAACTGGGTGTGCGACCACTGGCAGCAGCCCGACGAAGGCATCTGGGAAGTCCGCGGGCAGCAGCAAGAGTTCCTCTACTCGCGGCTGATGTGCTGGGTCGCGCTGGACCGCGGCATCCGCCTGGCCGACAAACGCGGCTTCCCCGCGCCACGCCAGCGCTGGATGCAGGTGCGCGACGACATCTATCGAGACATCTACGAGCACTTCTGGAACGACGAGATCCAGGCCTTTGTCCAGCACAAAGGCAGCGACGCGGTCGACGCCAGCAGCCTGCTCATGCCCATGGTGCGCTTCATCGGGGCCACCGACCCGCGCTGGGTCAGCACCATGCAAGCGATCGACCGCGAGCTGGTCGAAGACAGCATGGTCTACCGCTACAAGATCGACCGCGCCGCCAGCGACGGGCTCAGCGGCGAAGAAGGCACCTTCACCATGTGCAGCTTCTGGTACGCCGAGTGCCTGGCCCGCGGCGGCGACCTGGACCGCGCCCGCTACGTGCTCGAAAAAATCATGGGCTACGCCAACCACCTGGGCCTGTTCAGCGAAGAGATCGGCCGCGAGGGCGAGCTCTTGGGCAACTTCCCCCAGGCCTTCACCCACCTGGCGCTCATCAGCGCCGCCTTCGACCTGGACCGCCGGATCACCCAGGCCCGCTAGCGCCGCCGCCCGCGTCGCATCAACCTATGCTGCGCCCATGCCGCACCCAGTTCTCCCCCGCCGACCCGCCTTCTTCTTGCTCGCCCTGCTCCTGCTCGCCACCGGCGGCTGCCGCAGCCACCCCGTGGTCACCGCCCCGCCGGTCAGCCCCCAGCGCGACCAGGCCAGCGTCTACCTGGCCCACTACGATTTTTTCCACACCAGCCTGATCGTGCCCCAGCCCGGCGGACGGGCCGTCGAGTACACCTACGCCGACTGGGACGTGCTCGCCTGCGGGCGGCGGACCACCTGGACCAAAGCCAAAGCCGTGCTGCTGCCCAGCCGCGGCACCCTGGGCCGGGCCGAGCTGACCTGGGACGGCACCTCAGACCACACCCTCCGCTCAGCGCTAGAAAAGTGCTGGAAGCTCAGCCGCTACCAGGTCGACGCCGCACGCCTGCAACGCCTCACCGCCCGCCTCGACGCCGACTTCACTGCGGCCCAAGCCCGCACCGGCGACCGGGTCCAGGAACGCGGGGGCATGCGGTTCGTCAAAGCCCCCCGCCCCTACTGGCTGGCCCACAACTGCAACCACGCGCTGCGCGAGTGGCTGGTCGCCCTGGGCTTCACCGTGCCGCGCGGCGTCGCCCTGGCCGACTTCCAAACCCCCGGCGCCACGCACACCTTCGCCCCGGGCCGAGAAACCACCGGCATGCGCACCAACTTCGACGAGCTGGTCGGCGAGCGCCCCGCCGCCCTCGCCCGGTAACGTCCGAAATCTTTCGTAACCCTTCACAGTTTTAAGCCGTGATAACCGGCGGCGGGTCATGCCCTTTGGCCACCGCCTCCAGCACCGATACGTAATACGCGAAGGCGGTGAGAAACGGTGACTGTGCGTTACCCACAAATCCGGGCCTCTCCGTTGTCAGACTTCACCGTGCCTTGCGGGGGATTCGGGAAATCGCAATTCTGTAATCCATCGGCGAGCCGCGTGGGCCGGACCTCCGCCCAATACCATTTTCCTTATAAAAAAAGCCTGGCAGACCAGAAACGCAGATACTTGTGGGTAACTAAAAGGAGCTGTGAACGGTTACTTGTGGTTCAATCTTGCAAACCGACCAATCTAAGTTAGCATGTTGATACGAATCATTACATAAGGATCTCACATCATGAAGCATCACGCCTTAACATCACGTCGAGCATTTACCCTGATTGAGCTACTGGTGGTTATCAGCATCATTGCCTTGCTCATCGGCATCTTGCTACCAGCACTCGGACAGGCCCGACGCACCGCTCAGGTACTGTTATGTGGTACCAAACTCCAGCAAATCGGACGGGCGTATGCGGTCTACCAAAACGATTTTGACTCGTTCTACCCAACCCAAGTTTACCGTGCCAGCCGCCTCGGTGGAAACCGTGAACTCACTTGGGATGACCTGCTGGGGGAAAATCAGTACGACGCACGTTCCATTACGGACGGTGAACTTAATTTCTCCTCTTTTGACCCCAACGATATCTATCAGTGCCCGCTAGACGACATCCCTCAGGCATTTGGGAACGACCGCCGGACCTATGGGCTGAGTTTTCTTTCACTAAATAACAACGGGCAAAGACGGCAGCAGTTCCCAGGCCTTAGTGGTTGGAACAGAAACTCCGTATTTAACGGCGCCCAGTTCCCCGATATGGTCGGCCCCGGTGATCCGGTCCCGATCAGCCGACGGGTCGAAGACGTCACCCAAACGTCTAACACCATTGCTGCAGGCGAAAACCGGGGCGCAGACCCAACCTTCACGACGTCGAATAACTTGCTGGGCCGCAGAGCCAGTTCAGACATCCGGCCGTTTATTCATTGGAGTGCAGGCGCAGACACCAGCCGCTTCTTAGGTCACCACGCCGAGGGCGACAACGGCAACATTTTAGGACTCTCTCAGCAAGAGTACCGCCCCAACTACCTCTACGCAGACGGGCACGTCGAAAACTTGTCCAACAAGGACACCGAAGAAAACAGCCCCGCGGCGACTGGTACATTCGATTGGATCGGCTCTCAGTGGGATTCCAAGCAGTGACCCCATCGTTACAAGCCAACCATCGCCTCTTCATCCTCCCCGCGTCTGCCATCAAAGTTTGGCGGTGGACGCGGGTTTGTAAAGTACCTCATGGCTCTCTCCAAGATCATCGAAAAAAACGAACGCGTGGCCGTCCTAATTGCCGCGGGGGGAATGCTTTTGGCAGCTTTTTTGGTGTACCGCAATCTCACCAGAGCCAGCAGAGCCGTTGAGGTCTGGTACTACGACCTCAACACCAAAACACTCGTTGCCGGACAGTCCGACGATATTTCGCCTATCTCGACCGGGTCAGACGATTACACGTACCACGATGGAACCGGTGGGGCTGCCGTACAGGCCGCAATCTTCGGCTGCGGCTCCCCCCCGAGCCTACGGGTAGGGATGGACTTAGAAGACATCAAATCAGCCGGCGGACTCTTAGCCTACGTGAGCCGGTACCCGGTCGAAACAGCCCGTTTCTACAAAAATTTGCAAGACGGACAACCCGTCGATGAGCAGGAGTATGTGCGCCACACTAATGCGCCAAAACTCATCGCCAAACCGACCGAACTAAAGTGGGTCCCGATCCAAAGCGAAGCTGGAACACCCCTTTTAGGAGCCGCGGGCGAATACTGTGGTGCATCAGGCGAGAGACCGGTGCCGGCAATCCCCTGACCGGCTCCCCGACCGGCTCAGCCACCCAGCCCCATTTGTCTCTCACTAAGACTCGAGAGCCTTCCTCCGCCTCACAGCACCTCGTACGGAAACGGCCCGCCCTTCCTCTACGACGCCTACATATTTCATGAGCCGTCCGCACCGGTGCTACGAAGCGACCCTGGACTCCGTTCCTGTATGGAACCGGTCCCAAGAGGGCAAACAGTTTTCGCCTGCATCGGATAGAGCCATACCAACTCAGAGCTCACTCAAAGCCTTAATACAGCGTACACAAGTGATTATAAAAATCAAAAATCGCAGACCTGCCGACGTTCAGCCCAAAAAATAAATTCTGAACCGCGGAACAAGAGACTTAAGACAATCGGGGCGGCCGGATTTGAACCGACGACATCCTGCTCCCAAAGCAGGCACTCTACCAAGCTGAGTTACGCCCCGGACGTGCGGTGCATGACCGGAAGGATAGTGTACCCGCGATCGTGCTGTCGGATTGGCAAGACCTGCGTGGACTATTTCACGTCGGCCAAGAAGGCCGCCAACAAGTCGCGGCAGGCGTGCAGGTCGTCGAGGTGGACCATCTCTGTGACGGTGTGGATATACCGGGTGGGCACGCTGAGGGTGAAGGCCCGGGTGCCACCGCCGGCGCGCTGGATGCCAGCGGTGTCGGTGCCCCCGGCCCGCAAGATGCTGCGCTGAGTCTTAATGTCATGGGCCTGGGCGACGCGCTCGAAATCGGCCAGCAGGCGCGGATCGCCGATGCTAGCGCCGTCCATGACCGTGAGCGCGGCGCCGGCGCCCTGCTGGGTGCAGCGCTGGTCTTCGGGGCTGCCGGGGGTGTCGACACATAGGGTGGTGTCGATGCCGATGCCGATGTCTGGCCGCACGGTGTGGGCACTGGTGAGGGCGCCACGCAGGCCGACTTCTTCTTGCACGGTGAACACGGCGTGGATTTCGCAGGTGTGCAGGGTGCTGGCGGCCACCATCTGACGCAGACTTTCAATCACCAGCCAGCAGGCCACGCGGTTGTCTAGACACTGCCCCACGGCGGTGTTGCCCACCAGACTGAAGGGCTGGGCAAGGGTGACCATGTCGCCGATCTTCACTTGCGCCTGCACTTGCTCGGCGGGTAGGCCCAGGTCCACCAGCAGGTCGGTGATCTCGGGGACTTTCTTACGTTCTTCGGCATTGGCCAGGTGAACGGGCTTGCCGCCGGGGTTCAGCACGCCGGGCAGGTCGCCGCCCTCGGTGGCGACGTTGACCAAGCGGGCGAAGAGGTTGCGCGGGTCGAATCCGCCGACGTTGTGTACGCGTAAGAAACCGTCGCTGCCGACATGGCGGACCAGGAAGCCGATCTGGTCCATGTGCGCCGCGAGCATGACGCGGGTGGGGTCGGTGGCGCCGGGCGCGGTGGCGCGGCGCACGGCGATGAGCGAGCCCATGGGGTCGGTGCTGACTTCGTCGAAGAGGCCGTCGGTCTCCGCAAGAATCAAGTCACGGACGCGGTCTTCACGGCCCGGGACTCCGGGCGTGGTGCTGAGTTTGGCGAGCAGTTCCATGGCCGGCCTATCGGCCGGCCGCACCACCCCGGGTGAGCCGCTTCACGACGTGGCGACCACACGGTCGATGGCGGCGGCCAGGTCCAGGTCTTTCTGCGTGACCGCCCCGCCGGCGTCGTGGGTGCTAAGCCGAATCGCGACGCGGTGGTAGACGTTGGTCCATTCGGGGTGGTGCCCGTGCTTTTCGGCGATGACGCCGACCCGCACCATGAAGGCCAGGGCCGCGGAGAAGTCTTCGAAAACCAACGATCGGATCAACGCGCCCCGTTCAAGCGACCATCCGTCCAGCCGGGGCACCTGGTCGGCGAGTTGATCCTGCGTGAGGGCGGTGACAGACACGGCGAGGCTCCTATAAAAATGCATCCGCGGCGCGGTCGGACCGGTGTGCCGCCTTGGCGGCGGACTCCGCGTTCGGGCCCGAGGCCGGACGTCACCGCCCCGAGCACCATAGCCCACGAGCACTGCGCTGGTTTTCGGACCCGTGCCGACTTGGTGGCTCGTCGGCCGATAGCCACCGATGGATTATGTTCATCTCGCTCCCTTTCTTAAGCCCGCCTAACACGGCTGCCCCACCACCCAATCCCGCGGGTGAGCGACGGGCCGCGGTGGCGGCGTGCCTGCTGCCGCTGCTGGGCATCGCGGTGGCGACGGCGGCCCTGCTGCTAGGGTCCGGACCGCCAGGCCCGGGCGGCTGTAGCCTCGGTGTGGCCGCCCTGACCGCCCACGCCGCGCTACTGCGAAGCGTCGCGCGGCAGGCCCGGGTCCGCCGATAAGACGGTGGCGGAGTCGCGCCGCCCCGACGTGCCACCCCCGGACACCGATAGCCACTGGATGAGCCTTGTTTCAGCATGCCGCGCGTTCCGCCCCGCCCGCACCGTCCGCCCCCACCGCGGGCACGCCCTGGCCGAATGGACGGTGATCGTGGCGGTGATGGCCGTGGTGGCCGTGGTGGCCGTGCCTCGCTTGGGCCGGGCCGCCCCGGCCGACACCGACACTACATTGCGCGGCGACCTGGCGGTGCTACGCAACGCCATCGAGCTTTACGCGGCGGACCACGGCGGGGCCTACCCCCCGCTGGAGGGCTTTGCCGCCGCACTCACGCAGGAAACCAACGGGCACGGCCCCTACCTGCAGTCCGTGCCGGGGCTGGACGCGGGCGGGCGGGCGGGCGTTGAAAACACCGTGCAGGCCCCCTCGGACGCCCCGCAGGGGTTCGCGGCTTGGCTTTACGACCCGCACACCGGCCGGATTCAGCCCCACCCCGCGGCCGCCCGCTAGGACTCGGGCCTGCCTGGCCGGCACGGCCCCAGACAAGTTAGACTCGGGGTTCCTTACTCCTTATTCCCCAAGGAATCCCGTTCATGGCACAGGTGCTCATCCGCGACGTCGTCAAGGTCTACCCCGGCAACGTGACCGCAGTGAAAGGCATCAACCTGGACATCGCCGACGGCGAGTTCATGGTGCTGGTGGGCCCCTCGGGCTGCGGCAAGTCCACCACCTTGCGGATGACCGCAGGCCTGGAAGAGATTAGCGGCGGCACCATCAGCATCGGCGAGCGCATCGTCAATGATGTGCCGCCCAAAGACCGCGATATCGCGATGGTTTTCCAAAACTACGCGCTGTACCCGCACATGACGGTGTACAAAAACATGGCCTTCGGCCTGAAACTGCGGAAATTCCCCAAACCCGAGATCGACAAGCGGGTGCGCGACGCCGCGGAAATCCTGGGCATCACCGCCCTGCTGGACCGCAAGCCCAAAGCTCTCTCGGGCGGTCAGCGCCAGCGCGTGGCCCTGGGCCGCGCGATCGTACGCGATCCGTCGGTCTTCTTGTTTGATGAGCCGCTGTCGAACCTGGACGCCAAGCTCCGCGTCGAAACACGGGCCGAGCTCAAGCGGCTGCACAAACGCCTGGCCACCACCACGATTTACGTCACCCACGACCAGGAAGAAGCCATGACCCTGGGCGACCGGGTGTGCATCATGAGCGAAGGCCTGATCCAGCAGTGCGACACGCCGCTGACGGTGTACGAACGCCCGGTGAATCGCTTCGTTGCGGCCTTCCTGGGTACGCCGCCCATGAACTTCATCGACGGCCGGCTGACCCCGCAAGACGGCGGGCTGTGGTTCACCAACGACCACGGCGTGAAGGTCAAGCTCACCGGCCACCACGCCGAGCTGGCCGCGGGCCAGGCGGGACAAGAGGTGGTGATGGGCCTGCGCCCCGAGGGTATGTTCATGCGGCCCGGAGCATTTGCTCAAAACGACGAGCAGACCCTGGACATGACCGTGGACGTGATCGAGCTCTTGGGCAACACCATGGACGTGTTTCTGAGCAATGCCGGCGGCGACGTGGCCACCGCCCGGGTCAAGGCCGAAGAACTCTCGGAAGGCACACCGCTGAAAATCCACCTGGACTTCAGCAAGGTCCACTTCTTCGAGCCAGGCAAGTTTGGCTCCAACCTCACCCTGCCCGAAACCGCGGCCGCGGTCTGACGCGGCCGGTTGCGAAGCGCTTCGTCGCAGGTGGCCGGAGACCTCGGGTCGGGTTAGGGCAAGAACTCGTGGTGCCGTGGCAGGTGCTGAAGCCCGTCGGGCGGGCTGGGCCATGCCGCCAGCAGCGCCCGGAAGAACCGCAGTCGATCGGTGCGGCTGACCGCCCCGCTCCGGGGGGCCAAACCCGCGGCCAGCACCACCGACCGGTTCAACTGCGCAAGCATCGGCAAGGCCGCGGCCAGCAGCGGCGCCCCGCGCGAACTGCGAAAGCCCACCAGGTCGATCAGCCGCATGGCCCCCGTATCCCCGTCTCCGGTCACCAGGTTCGGCGCGCGGTGATCGCGGTTAAACGCCCGCGAGGCCAGCACCGCCCCCGTCACCGCGCCCGCCTCGCGAGCCAACCGCTGGCGCTGCCGCGTATCGCCCAGCACGCCGTCCAGCAGCCGCTGGTGAAGCGAGGGCCCGGCGTCAGGGGTCACCAGCCACGAGCGTCCCTGGTCGTCCACCCCGCCGCCGGCGATCCGCACCACTGGCACACGGTTGCCACGGAGCTGCCGGTCCCACCGCCGCTCCCGATCCGCGGGGTGGCAGCGCAGCGCGCGGCGCCACGCCTGGGCCCAACGGGCCGCGTTGTAGCGCTTCACCACCCAGCCGCGCGCCGCCCCGTCGTCCACCCGCCACACGGTGGTGCGGGCGTCGTCTTTAAAGGTGTGCAACACCGCCCGGCCCAGCGGGTCGTGCGGCGGCGCGTCAAGGGTCACAGGGGCGGCGGCGGGCTTATCCATGGTTCAGACCGCGACGGACGAGGTGTCGAGGCGGCGCGAGTGTAAGCGGCACCGCCCCACTCAAGCGTCAAGGTCCCACAGCTCGGGGAAGTAGCGATAGTAGCTCTTGCCGAACGCGCCGTATTTTTTGCGCGTTTCATCGTCCAGCCGGGCAAACTCGGCCTTCGCTTTCTCCTGATCGTCGATCAGCAGCGTGTGGAAATTCTCGGCAATCACCCCCCCGTCCGCGCCGGTCAGCGTCAGGCTCACCCGGAAGGTCGGCACCGCATAGCCGCTGGCCATGTCGGGCGTGCCGCCCTCGGGCACCGCCCAGCTCACACGGCCCACCTCGGCGCAGCTGTCGCCCGGCACGTCGCACCCCACCGAGCCCCGACCGGTCGCCCCGCCCGGGCCGATCACTTCCCACGACAGGGTCGCCCCCGGGTAGGCGGTGAACGTGTCGTTGATGGCGAACAAGCCCGCGTCGAAGGTTTCGCCCGGGTTCCAACGCCGCTTGACGTAGTCCAGGCTCGGTAGCACCGGTTGGTAAGCCCGCGTCACGTCGGCAAAGCAGCTCTTCTTCTCGCCGTAGTAGTCCACAATGCCCCACTTGATGTCAGGCCAGTGGGTCATGAAGTGGCACAGCCCGATGCCGCTGTTCTTGGGCTTGAGCCTGCGCAGGCTTTCGAGCGCAAAGTGCGCGATCACTCCGTGGGCCCCCTGCGTTGCGGACACGAAGTTCTCAAGTGTGTCGTCGCGCAGGTCGCCGAACACCTCGTAGTTCAGCGTGCGCAAGATGTCGATGTCCGCGTGGTGGTAGCCCCAGCTCGGGCCCATGGGCCACAGCTCGTTTTCGGGGATAAAACGCTTGAGGCTCGCAATGCTCGGGGCGCTGGCCGCGGTCAGCTCGGGCACGATGCAGTAGTCCAGCTTGGGATAAAAATCCTCCATCATCGTGCGCCCGGCCCCGTAGTAGTGGCCATTGGCGTGCGTCGAATCATGCCCCTTAAAACCCATTTTCTGGCCAAAGGGCTCGCTCAGCGGCGAGGCCAAGCCGTAGGGCGTGGCCGTGTGCGGCGCGATCGCCCGCCCCATCTCCTCCATGATGAAGCGGTTGTCGCTCTCGGCGTGGGCGTGGCTGAAGAAGCTCTCCTCACCGCCCATGAAGAAAATAGCGCTGGCGTGGTTGCGCCGGTCTTTCACCGTCTCGATACAGTCGCGGCGGGCGCCCTCTACAAACTCGGGCGTGGCCTTGAGCGCCTGAGTAGCGAAGGTGAAGTTGGTCCACACCGTGATGCCCGCTTCGTCGCACAGCCGATAGAAATCCGGCACCTCGGGCGGATGCCAGCCGAAAATGCGCAGGTGGTTGATGTTCGCCTCGCGAACCCACCTGATGCGATCCTCATACTTTTCCAGCGTGTTGCGGCCGTAAAGCAGGCTGGGCGGCCCGCTCCAGCACGCCCCGCGCAAGTAGTGGCGGCGGCCGTTGACCATGAACGTCCAGGGGAACTCCGCCTCTTCCTCGGTGTAGCCGGGGTTGCGGGCCATCACCACCTCGCGCACGCCGAAGCGTTCCTGCTTGGTGTCCTGCGGCCCGTCGTCCGATTCCGCCGACACCTCTAGGTCGTACAGCGGCTGGGCGCCCAGGTCGTAGGGCCACCAGCGGTGCACGTCTTTCAAAGGCACCTCGAAACGCACCGTGTTTGTGCCGCAGTGGATGCGTTGGGCGTGCTGCCCCGCGCCCGAGCCCGAACCCGCGGCCGCGTTGCCCGCCGTTACCGCCGCGCTGAAGCGCACCTCCCGGGCACTCTGGTAGGTGCTGGTCACCTCCAATTCCACCGTCGCCGTTGCGTCCAGCGCCGCGTCCGCGTCATCAGGCCCGTCTTGCAGGTCCGGGGTCTCGATCCGCGCGTGCTCGATCTTCACCCCGCCGCTCACCACCACCTTCACCGGGCGCCAAATGCCCGTGGGCACCACCCCGGTCATGTAATCGCCCTGGAAACAGAACTTTCGCCCCTGCACGTTCATCAGGTTTTTGGGCGCCGGGTCCAGACGGATCATCAAGATGTTGCAGCCCTCAAACCACTGCTCCCACCGCACGCAGTCGGTCACGTCCGGGCGGAACGAGGAGAACATCCCGGCGTGCTCGCCCAGCGGCTTGCCGTTAAGCCACGCCGCAAAGCTGTAATCCACGCCTTCAAAATGCAGCGACACCCGCTGGCCTTTGAGCTCTTCGGGCACGTTGAACTTACAGACGTACCACCACTCGTAATCGTTCACCCACTTGGCCTTGGCAAACTGGCGACCAAAAAACGGGTCGTCGATCTCGCCCGCCCGCTGCAGATCGCTGAACACGTCCCCGGGCACGCTGGCCTGGTTCCAGCTGAAGTAGATGCCCTGGTACTCGCTGGGTACGTCGTGGAACCCTTCCACCTCGCCCTGGCCCGGGCGCATGCGCTCCATCTTCCAGTGGTTGCCCGACAGGTCGATCACGCTGCGCGCGCCGGTGGTACAAACAGTGCGGGGAGGGATGCTGGGCATGATGTCTTTTCTACCAGTGGAATTTTTGTTTCAAATACAGCACCGCCATTATAGATAAAGCCGCCTCGCCACCGCCACCCACCCCAAGGGCGGATCACCCCCATCTCATCGTCCTGATTTCCCCGCCCCCCGTTCTCCACCCCCGCCATGCCCCACCCCTACGAACGCTTCCACGCCCCCGCCTCGATCGCCAAAGGCTCGGTGCTGGCCGACGTGCTGAACCAACGCACCGTCGACCTCATCGCCGAGTCTCTGTCGCCCCACCTGCCCCATTTCAAACGCGCGGCCTTCATCCGGCGAGCCAACACCGATTTGCAGACCCTCACCCTCACCCAGCGCGGCACCCACATCGCCGCGGCCATCCGCGACCAAGCCCCGGCGGACCCCGCCGCCGCGCTCGCCGCCGTGGTCGCCGCCCTGGGCCCGCCGCAGACCGCCACCCGGGGCTACGGGCTGCGGAAGTTCTTCTACCTGCCCCACAGCGCCTTCATCGCCGGCTACGCCAGGCAAGCCCACGCCGCGGGGCTGGAGGCCTGCCACGCCCTGACCCGACGCTTCACCGCCGAGTGGTGCGTCCGTCCCTACCTCGTCGCCCGGCCCCGGGTCACGCTCGCCGCGCTGCGGCGGTGGGCCCGCGACCCCAACCCCCACGTCCGCCGGCTGGTCAGCGAAGGCACGCGCCCACGCCTGCCCTGGGGCAGCCGGCTCACCATGTTCATCGACGACCCCACCCCCGCGCTGGCCCTGCTCGAAAAACTCAAAGACGACCCGGAGCTCTACGTCCGCCGCAGCGTCGCCAACCACCTGGGCGACGTGGCCAAAGACCACCCGCAGCGCGTCTTCGACCTCTGCGAACGCTGGCTGCAAGAATCCACCCGCCTGCGCGGCGCCGAGCGCACCGAGAACCGCCGCTGGGTCGTGCGCCACGCGCTGCGCCACCCCTGGAAAAAAGGCGACCCCGACGCCCGACGGCTGCGGCTGGCCGCCGGTCACCACCTGCGCAAGTCTCCGCGGGACTGCTGATCGAAGATCCGAACCGGGGCAACCCACACATCGCCAGAGGCGTTCGAACGCCGGCTTGACGGTTGCCCAACACCGGCCGCCATCCGCTACGCCGCGGCCAGAGGCATCGGTTTGAGTTCCAGCCCGCGTTCCACCCGCTGGGCCAGCTCCACCAGCTGGGTCAAAGTCTCCAGATTCAGGTCTTGCAACCGGTCTAAAAACGCGGTGTCGCACGCAGCCCCGGGGCACCGGGCCGACCGCACCAGCCGCGGACCGCCCGACACCGGGGCGGTGGGTTCAGAGAACCAGTCGCGGTGCGGCGCCGCCAAGTCCCCGGCCTGGTCTTCCAGCCGGTCCGCGGCGCTCTGCAGATGCGCCGTCTCCACGTCGATCAGCGCGTCCAGCGGGCCACGGTCCGCCACGGCAGCGGCCAAGCCCTCCAGCCGGTTCATCCGCTCGCGCCGCCGGTCCAGTTGCTCCGCCGCGTCCACCAGTGGCGACAACGCCCGGGTCAGCGCCACCAGCCGGTGAGCCCGGGGCCGCAGCTGCGGCGCTTCGGGCACCCGCGAGCGCACCGAGGGCGACAGCAAAAGCGTCAGCGACGCGTGGATCCGGCGGCCGATCAACGCTTCAAACCCCGACCCCGACGCCCGGCGGATGCCTCGCAACTCCTGTGCCACCCCGGCAGTCGCCGCCTCCAGCTGTCGCTGATCAGTGCCCCCGGCCGCCAACAGCTGCGCCGCCCGCGCCGGAAAACACCCCGTCAGATCCGTAAGCAGCCAGGCTCGTAGGCCCACACGCCGCAGTTCCTGGGCCCGCAACCAAGCCGCCAACCCTCCGGCCGCGGCCCGGGCCTGCGCCGTGCGGGCCTGGTTCAAGCGCCGCACCACCTGCTGCGGGTTTTCGGGCAGGTTCAGCGACGCCAGCCGCAGCCACGGCACCCAGCCCGCGGGCCGAGCCATGCCCAAAAACGGCAGCGTCGCCACCGGAAGAGGCGGCCCCCCCGCCCGGGCCCGCTCCACCGCCACCGCGCCGGGCGCCACCGCGGCCCCGCCCCCCAGCCAGCCCCCAAGTTTCTCGCGCAGGCCCTGAGATCGCACCGGCCGCTGGCCCAGCACCTGCCGAGCCAGTGTTTCAACGGGCATCTCTTCCCCTGATCCCAACCACGCCATGTCCGACATCATGCCACCTCAAGCAAAACCAGGGAATCCTCCCCAGCTTCGGCCAGCACCCGACTTCCCCCCATCGCCCGGGCCCCGCACCGAGGCGCTTGACGGAGGTATTAACTGCTATGCCTATGTGAAAGGTGATCCTGTAAATTTCGTCGACCC
>CALLPP010000091.1 GCA_938015655.1 uncultured Algisphaera sp. | reverse complement strand
GTATAATGTCCCGACTTGACGTTGAAAAACGAACAATGTGAATAATGTTTCTCGTCCGCATTATTAGAATATTGAATGTTAGTCTAAGATTTCCCCACCCGCAGCTCGCGGTGGCCGATGCCCAGGTCCGCGATATCCAGCGCCTTAAACCCGTCAAACACCGCGGTAACGTCCTGCAAAAACAGCAGGTAACGCTCCGCCCACCGCTGGCTCTGCCGCGGGCCCTCCACGGCGTAGTCGTACTGGCGAGGGTCGGTCACGATGTACTCCCTGGCACCACGCCGAGGCACGAAGAATCACTTCGCTCGTCCGCGGAGGCCGCGGAGGCGCAGAGGCGCAGAGGCTGGTCGCCAACGCCGCGGAAGACCCGTTTCTTCTCCGCGCCTCCGCGCCTCTGCGCACTCCGCGGATGAGCGCAGCGATTGCCTTGGATTGCGAACCTCATCCCCGCCCCCTTGTCACCCGCGACGGGATCGACATCAGCCCCCCGGGCAGCAGCAGCGGCACCAGGATGAACAGCCCGCCGAGCACAAACATCCAGGAATCCGCCGACCAGGCCGCGCTCAGCACGCGGCCCACGCCCGGCAGCGCGCCCGCGGTGCTCAAATACCAGTCCGGGGCGCCGCTGGTCAGCGCGTCGTACAACAGCCGCACCGCCAGGGTGCCCCACACCGCGCCCCACAGCGTGCCGCGGCCGCCGAAGGCCACCCACACCACCACCATGATGCTGGCCAGCGCGCTCAGCTCGCTGCCGGGGGTGATGATGCCCTTCTGCGGCACGTAGAGCATGCCGCCGATGCCCGCGAACACCCCCGCGATGGTGAACGCCGCGGCCTTGTACACCCAGGTGCGGTAGCCGATGAAACGCAGCCGCGTCTCGTCGTCGCGGATAGCCACCAGCAGGCGGCCGAAGCCCGAGTGGACGATCAGCTTGGCGGCCACGAACACCGCCATCAGCACCCCCACCGTCGTGAGATACAACCAGAAGCGTGTCTGGGCAAAAGGCCCCGCCCCGGCGTCGGGCGCGATCGCAAAGCCCAAGATGTGCGTGAAATTGGTCAGCCCGTTGGTGCCGCCCAGCACCAGCTCGTTCTTCTGAAACAGGATGTAGAACGCCACGGTGACCGCCTGGGTCAGGATGGCGAAGTACACCCCGCGCACCCGGCTGCGGAAGTTGGTCACGCCGATGACCAGCGCCAGCAGCCCCGGGATGACCAGTCCCAGCGCGACCGCCGAGGGCAAGGCACGGAAGAACCGCAAAAACCACGGCGGGCTCAGCTCGCCCACGCCGCTCATGACGACAAAAAGCGCGCGCGGGATGTCGCCGTTGGGGCCCTCCATCGGCCCGTGGTTGATCAGATACAGCCCCATGCAGTAGCCGCCCAGACCAAAGAAAAGAAACTGGCACAGGCTCAGCACGCCCATGTAGCCCCAGATCAGATCCAGCCCGATCGCGCAGATCGCGAACGCCAGGATGTAGCCCAGCTTGTTCACAAACTCGGGCGACAGGCTGCCGGTGCCATAGAGCAGCGGCACCAGGAACAAGAACACCCCGACAAAGAGCGTGCCGCAGACCCAATCGGTCGACACTTTGTGCTTGGTCAGGAAGGGCATGTCCTCGCCCGTCGCCGCGTTTGCCGCCCGGCCCTTGTCGGGAAACAACCCCCCGGGCCGGCGCTGGATAAACAGGATCACGATCAAGATCACCGCGATCTGCGCGTAGCTGGAGTCGAAGAACCACAGCGGCTCGATGAACTTGGTCAGCGCGCCCACCCCCAGGCCCGAGACGATCACCCCCAGCAGCTTGCCCACCCCGCCCACCACCACCGTCAAAAAGCTGTTGACGATATACGTCTGGCCCATCTGCGGGCTGACGTTGGTCACCAGCACCAGCCCGTAACCGCCCAGCCCCGCCAGACCCGCGCCCAGGGCGAAGGTGAACATATCCACCCGCCGGGTGTTCACGCCCAGGCTCTCGGCCATCGCGCGGTTCTGCACCGTGGCCCGCAGCATCAGGCCGATCTTGGTGAAGCGGAAGATGCACACCGTCGCCAGCACGCAGAACACGCACAGCACGATGATGAACAGCCGGTTGTAGGCCAGCGTCACGTCCTGCATCAACTCGAAGCCGCCGCCAAACACCGCGGGGGTTTTCAGGCCCAGGTTGTCACCCTTCCAGTTGCGCACCGCCTGGATCAGCACGAAGCTCACCCCGATGGTCGCCAGCAGCGAGTCCAGCGGGCGCTGGTACAGGTGCCGCACGATCAGCACCTCGGTCAGCCAGCCCACCGCCGCGGCGACCAGAAACGACAAGGGGAACGCAAGCAGGTAGTAGCCGTCGCCCAGCGTGTCGCCGAAGAAGTTGAAGCAGGCCCACGTCGTGACCGCGCCCACCATCAGCATCTCGCCGTGGGCCATGTTGATCACGCCCATCAGCCCGAAGGTGATCGCCAGCCCCAGGGCCAGCAGCACCAGAATCGACCCGGCCGAGAGCCCGAAGAAGGCGTTGCTGAGCCAGTTGGCGAGCGTCACGTGCCGGTCGATCCGGGCCACCGCCGCGGCGGCCGCCGCGGCGAGCGCGGCGGGCGTCTGGTCGTCGGCGGCCAGGGCCTCCAGCAGATCGCGGGCGCGGATGCTGCGGACCTCACCCAGCGCCGCGGCCGCGGCGGCGCGGTCGGCGGGCGACGCGGCCGCGTCGTCCAGCACGATCAGCGCGGCGCTGCCGGCCGCGTACCGCCGCACGGTCCGGTCCGGGTCGTTCTGGGCAAGCTCTCGCAAAAGCGTCAGCGCCTCGGCCTGGCGCTTGTTGCCCACCGAGCGCGCCGACTCGGCCCGCGTCTGGGCGTCGTCCACCTCCAGGCCCAAGAGCGCCAGCCGCTGCTGCACCGCCCGCCGGGCCTTGCGCTTGCCGCGGAAGGTCTTCAGCTCACCGAGCTGCTCGCCGGCGGGCTCCACCGCCAACGGCGCCTGCCCCTTGGCCAGCGGATCGAACACCGCGTCGGTGTCGCCGGGCCGCCACACGATCGGCCCGTCGGCGCCCAGGGTGCGCAGCTGGTTGTCCATCAGGCGGCCGAACAGCCGCACCACCCGCGGGTCTTTCAGGGCGATCAGCCGGGCCACCGCCTGCTCGGCCGTGGTGTTCTCGTTCAGACCGCGGGCGATCGCCAGCACCGCGGCGTCGTCCAGGGCCTCGGCGGCGGCCCGCGCGGGGGCGGGCGCACCGGTCAGCAGCACGAGCGCCGCGGCAGCAATCCAGATCAGGCCTCGCGACAAACGGGGGTTCATCCTTACAGCACTACGAGCGAAACGAACAAAACCGTCGGGCACCGCGTCAAATGACTTGACCCGATGCCCTAAAAGAACGGACGCGCGGTTTCACCCGCGCGCCGGTCCGACCATCAGCCGAAGGCCCGCGGCTTTAGTTCTTCACGGCGGTGGGCCCGCCGGTGGGGGCAGGAAAGCTCCCGTCGGGATGCAGCAGGCTGCTATAGCTGTCCGGCTCCACCAGACCGTCAGACTCCCAGACGATGTCGAACTGACCGTCCGCGCGGACCTCACCGATGTACACCGGCTTGTAGGTGTGCTGGTTGCTCTCGTGCATCTTCTTCTTGCCGCCGGGGGCCGCGAACTCCATGCCGTAGACCGCTTCGCGCACCTTGTCCACGTCGAAGCTGCCGGCCTTCTCGGCCGCGGCCTTCCACACGTACACGCCGTAGTAGGCGGCCTCGATCGGGTCGCAGGTCACCCGCGACGCGCCGCCGGGCAAGCCGTTCTTCGCGCAGTAGTCCTGGAACGCCTTGACGAACGCGGCGTTTCCGGGCGAGTCGACCGACATGAAGTAATTCCACGCCGCGAGGTGGCCCACGAGTTTCGAGGTGTCCATCGCCCGCAGCTCGTCTTCCGACACCGAGAAGGCCACGATCGGGCAGTCGTCGCTGGTCAGGCCCTGGTTGGCAAACTCGGTGTAAAACGGCACGTTGCTGTCGCCGTTGATGGTCGAGAGCACCACCGCATCGCCGCCGGCGGCAAAGGTCTTGATCTTGCTGACGATCGTCTGGTAGTCCTGGTGGTGGAAGGGCGTGTACTCCTCCATGATGTTTTCTTCGGGCACGCCTTCTTTCAAAAGAAACGCCTTGAGCACCTTGTTCGCCGTGCGGGGGAACACGTAGTCGGTGCCCAGCAGGTAGAACTTCTTGCTGCCCAGCTCGTCGATGGCGTACTGAGCGGCGGGCACCAGCTGCTGGTTCGGGCTGGCCGCGGTGTAGAACACGTTGAGGCTCTGCTCTTCGCCTTCGTACTGCACGGGGTAAAACAACAGCGCGTTGTACTCTTCAAAAACCGGCAGGCACGACTTGCGGCTCACGCTGGTCCAGCAGCCGAAGGTCGCGGCCACGCCCTTGTCGACGATCAGCTCCTTGGCCTTCTCGGCGAACAAAGGCCAGTCGCTGGCGGGGTCCACCACCTCGGGCTTGAGGGTGTAAGACTTGCCGCCCACGTTCACGCCGCCGGCCTCGTTGATCTCTTCGGCGGCCATCAGCACCACGTCACGCAGCGAGGTCTCGCTGATCGCCATCGTGCCCGACAGCGAGTGCAGCACGCCGATCGAGACCTCTTCCGCTTCCGCCCCGGGGGTCGCCGCCAGCGGCGCGGCCAGCGCGGCCGTGGCCAGCACACCGGTCAGACGTTGAAAGCCAGATTTCATCAAAACACTCCTGCTTTTTCTGTAGTGGTTTACAACCCGACGGAGCGACCGCCGCGGCGTGTCCGGTGCTGTGGCAAGCGCCGTGCCACAAGCCCCGGAGCCCGCAACCGCCGTTTGCCCGCCTGCGGATGCCTAAAAAACAAGCGGCCAGCGCGTAGCGCGCAAAGTGCGGGCAGTCCGCCGGACGTCGTCGCAACGCCCCGCGACCCACCGGCCACCCCCACCGTGGCCCGCCCCGCGCCGGCGCGATACAACACCCCCATGCACCTGAGCAAAGACCACGACTTCCAAGACCATCCCGGCCGCTTCAACGAGCGCCAGCCCCCGCTGGCCGGCCGCGACTACACCCAGCGGGCGTTTACCGTCGGCGTCGGCGGGCCCGTCGGCTCGGGCAAAACCGCCCTGCTGCTGGCCCTTTGCCGGGCCCTGCGCGACACCACCGAGCTGGCCGTGGTCACCAACGACATCTTCACCCGCGAAGACGCCGAGTTTCTGCAGCGCAACAACGCGCTGCCCGCCGAGCGCATCAAAGCCGTCGAGACCGGCGGCTGCCCCCACACCGCCATCCGCGAAGACGTCTTGCCCAACCTGGTCGCGCTCGAAGAGCTTTCCCGAACCTTCAGCCCCGAGCTGCTGCTGTGCGAATCGGGCGGCGACAACCTCGCCGCCCACTTCAGCCGCGAGCTGGCCGACTTCACCGTCTACGTGATCGACGTCGCCGGCGGCGACAAGGTGCCCCGCAAGGGCGGCCCCGGCATCACCCAGAGCGACCTCTTGTTCATCAACAAAACCGATCTGGCCCCGGCCGTGGGCGCCGACCTGTCGGTCATGGACCGCGACGCCAAAAAGATGCGCGGCGACGGCCCCTACATCCTGGGCAGCGTGAAACAGAACGACGGCGTGGAGCAAGTCATCACACAGATCCGCGCGGCGCGGGACGCGGCCTTAAGTTGAGGACGCCCGATGGTGGGGTTTCGAAACAACCAAGCGTTTTGAACCGGTCTGCGCCTTCAATCCCCACGCAACGCCCGCACCCCCGGGAACTCGCGCCAGATGTCCGTCATCGTCGCCGTCCCGTTCTGGTCCACGTCCACATGGGCGGGCCGGAAGATCGCGGCGTAGCGCACGTCCGGCCCGTAATTCGGCGCCGCGCCGTGCCACAGCTGGTGGTGGGTGATGACCACGTCGCCGGGCGCACCGCAGATCTGCACCGGCGGGCGCGGCAGGTCGTATGAAGGCGACCCCGCCTTCAACACCTCGGGCGTAGCCTTTTTGAAAAATGTCTCGCCAGCGGCGTGCGAACCCGGCCACACCGTAAAGTTGCCGTTCCAAGGCCCGGGCAGGTCGCTGAGCAGCACCACCGCCAGGCAGGTGAAATGGCGCGAGAACTCGCCCACCTCCATGCCGTTCATGCCGCTGCCCACCCCGTCCAGATGCCCGTGCTCACGCCACCGGGCGTCCTCGGGCGCCGGGGTGGGAAAACGCAGCGCCACCTGCGCCTGGGTCACCGGGCTCAGGTTTCCCACCCCCAGCAGTGTTTCTAACGCCCCGGGCACCGCCGAGCGGTCGAACACGTCGACCAGGACGGGCTGCTCGCGGAGCTGCGGGCAGAAGCTCCGCGAGCGGAACGCGGGCAGCTCTTCGGGCGGCACGCCGCGCTCGCCCAGGTCATGGTTGATCGCGCCGCGGGCGGCACGGACCACCGCCGGCGCCACCGCGCCGCGCAAGACCGCGTAGCCGTCGTCCCGAAACGCCGCAACATCACGTGGAGTCAACATGGCCTCAGTCCGCCTTCGCTTGTTTCATGGCAAACCCGTAGCGGCCCGGGCCGGCGGCCATGAGCAGCACCAACCCCCCACCCACCGCCAAGTTCTTTAAAAAACTCTGCACCTGCGCGTCTTTTGCCGCCCCTTTGAAGTTCCAAAAATCGTGAAAGTAAAACGTGGCCAGCCCCAAAAAGATCAGCAAAAGCAGCGCCCCGACGCGGGCCTTAAACCCCGCGACCACCGACAACGACCCCGCGATCAAGAACACGATCGCCCCCGCCAGCGCCACCGCGGGCAGCGGCACCCCTTCGGCGGCCATCGCCTTCACCACGTCGTTGAAGTTGGGGATCTTGTTGCCCACCGCGCTAAGCAAAAACACCGCGGCGATCATCACCCGGCCCAGCAAAGCCAGCACGGCGGGGAGTGGTCGGTTCATCCCTCCAGCATACGCCAAGACCCCCAAGCCCCCGCCCTACATCACGCCTTTGGCTTCCAGCTCCCGGATCTCCCGCGCCCACTCGGCGCGTTCGTCCGGGCCCACGGCCGGGTCGGGCAACAGCGACCGCCGCGTGCAGTTCATCAGCGCTTGCAGGGTTTGGTAGCGCCGCGTGTCGGCGATGTCGGGGGTGATCTGGTCGCGGATGGCCCGCAGCACGCTGTCGCTGCCGTCGATCCGCCCCGCGGCGGTCTCGGCCTTCAGCCGCGAGCGCAGCGCGGCAAAACCTGCGGCCGAGGTGTTCTCGATCGCGGTGTCCAGAAGACTCAGCAGGTCCGTATCGATGTCCGCCCCCAGCGCGGGCTTGAGCGACCACTTTAAAAACGCGGTGCGGTCATCGCTTAACAGCGGCGGGTCCAGCACAGGGATAATCAGGTCGCCCACGCGGCCGGGCCGGCGGATGTCGGGGCTCAGCCGGTGGATCCGCGCGGTCATCAGCAGCCAGATGACCTTCCCGCGCAGCGCCGGGTCGCTCATCATCTGCTGCACCTTGCCGGTAAGCCGCTTCTCGGTGGCGTGGCCCTCGCCGTCAACTTTGCCGAACTGCGTGTCGGCCTCATCGACAAAAATCAGCACTTTGCCCAGGCTTTCCAAAACCCGGCGCAGTTTTTCGAACACCACGTCGGTCTGGCCAAACCACTGGCTGCGCAGGTTTTTGAGCACCAGCACCGGCAGATCCAGGGCCCCGGCCACGGCCTCAAAAATAAACGTCTTGCCCCCGCCGATGGGCCCGGCCACCGCGGCCCCGGGCAGCGCGTCGTCGCCCTCGCTCTTGAATCGGGGGATCAGCTCACTCTCAAAAAACGCCTTGAGCTTGGTGTTGCCCATCACCTGGTTCAGGGTGTGGCTGGGCTTTTTGAACTCCACCACGTCGTCGCCCAGCTGGGCGCTGATGAACGCCTCAACCTGGCCCACCACGTCGTCGGGTGTGAGCGGGGTGCCGCGGTGCGCCGCCTCAATCA
>CALLPP010000090.1 GCA_938015655.1 uncultured Algisphaera sp. | reverse complement strand
GCTGGCTGAAGAACTATCGCCGCCACGACAAAGATCACGAAACGCTTGTCGAGAATAGCCGGGCGATGATTCAGATCAGCATGATCAATCTGATGCTGAACCGGCTGCGGCCGAGATGACGCCGGTTTTCAAACACTTTCTTAGACAAACAGGTCCAGTTGACTTAAAGCCGAGCAGCGGGCTGGCCTGCTCATGGGGCGGCTTGCCTTCCTTGGCGTTCTTGGCGCCTTGGCGGTTCAACCCCGTCTTGGCCTTGCTCAGTAAGCCTTCGCCCACACCACGCGCCGTTCACTCGGATCACCGGCGAAGTTCCATCGTTCCCGCTTGAATCAAAGGCCGAATCCGCTGTGTCGAGCGGTGTGGCGGCAGCGCCTTTTGCAGCCGGGGCAGCGGCGAACGCTTGCCAAAAACGATGCCAGCCATAAAGGTAGTTTCCAGATGAACAACGCGGCGCCGAGCCAGATGAAGGGGGCTGCGAGCCACCATGTCCAGTGGCCAGTGCGGTCGTGTAGATAGGCCGTCAGCAGGCCGGTGATGATGGACGCGAGCGTAAACGGCACCAAGCCTCCGATGGCCTCGGAGGCGCCGGAGACGTGTCCGCATTGGGTGCAAGTGACGCGCATCGCTTGTTGTAGGCGTGGGTGCAGGGGTCTCAGTACGCCTTCGCCCACACCACACGCCGCTCGCTGGGTTCACCGGTGAAGATGCATTTGCCCGGTTCGTTGGGGCCGCCCAGGAGGTCGTCGATGGCGCCGTCTTGGGGGATGCAGCGGATGGTGACGGCGTGGTCTTGCTGGATCTTTTTGGCGATCTCGACGTCGCCGTTCCAGTGGGCGAGGGCGAAGCCGGCTTTGTCGCCTTTGAAGTAGTTTTCAAACTTGTCGCGGGCGTTGATGACGCGGCTGTTTTCCGTGCGGAAGGTCTTGGCGCGGTCGAGCAGGTTGTCTTGGATGTTCTGCAGGGTGTCGGCGACGGTGGCGAGGAAGTCGGCGCGTTTGACGCCTTGTTTTTCTTTGGGGCTCTGGTCGCGGCGGGCCATGAAGACGCTGTCGTCGTTCATGTCGCGCTGGCCGATTTCGAGGCGGATGGGCACGCCTTTTTTAACCCAGCCCCAGGTCTTTTCGCCGCCGCGGAGGTCGCGTGCGTCGAGCTCGACGCGGATGGGCTGGCCGTCGTAGGTGGTGGCTTTGAGGTCGGCGGCGAGCTTCTCGCAGTAGTCCAGTACGGCTTGGGGGTCGTCGGCTTTGAAGGTGATAGGCATGATGACCACGTGGGCGGGCGCGAGCTTGGGGGGCAGCACGAGGCCGTCGTCGTCGCTGTGGGTCATGATGAGGCCGCCGACGAGGCGGGTGGACACGCCCCAGCTGGTGGTCCAGGCGTGGTGCTGCTGGTTGTCTTCGCCCAGGAAGCTGATGTCTTGGGCTTTGGCGAAGTTTTGGCCCAGGAAGTGGCTGGTTCCGGCTTGCAGGGCTTTTTTGTCTTGCATCATGGCTTCGATGCTGAGGGTGTCGAGGGCGCCGGGGAAGCGTTCGTGCTCGGGCTTGGCGCCTTTGATGACGGGCATGGCCATGACCGACTCGGCGAAGTCGGCGTAGACGCTGTGCATTTTTTCGGTTTCTTCGACCGCCTCGGCTTCGGTGGCGTGGGCGGTGTGGCCTTCTTGCCAGAGGAACTCGGCGGTGCGGAGGAAGAGGCGGGTGCGGAGCTCCCAGCGCACGACGTTGGCCCACTGGTTGATGAGTAGCGGCAGGTCGCGGTAGCTCTCGACCCATTTAGCGAAGCTGGCGCCGATGATGGTTTCGCTGGTGGGGCGGACGACCAGGGGCTCGTCGAGCTCGCCGGCGGGTTTAAGGCCGCCTTCGCCGTCGTCTTCGAGGCGGTGGTGGGTGACCACGGCGCACTCTTTGGCGAAGCCTTCGACGTGTTCGGCTTCCTTCTCTAAATAGCTCTTGGGGATGAAGAGCGGGAAGTAGGCGTTTTTGTGGCCGGTGTCTTTGAAGCGGCGGTCCAGGTCGGCTTGCATGAGCTCCCAGATGGCGTAGCCCCAGGGCTTGATGACCATGCAGCCGCGGACGTCGGAGTTTTCGGCGAGGTCGGCGGCGCGGACGACCTGCTGGTACCACTGGGGGTAGTCTTGGGCGCGGGTGGGGGAGATTGCGTTCTTGGATTTGGCCATGGTGAGGGGGAAGGTAGCAGGGGCGGGCGGTGGCCGGGTGTTTGGGCTCGGCCGTGGTTCGGGCGCGGACCGAGGACGACGGCGCGGTAAGATTAGGTGGTGACTATGAGCTGTAAACGCGTGTTGACCCGGGGGCTGGGGTGCCTGACGGCGGGCTTGCTTCTGGCGGGGTGTGCTGGGGGTAGTCCTTTTGCGGGGCCAGCGCCGCTTCGCAGCCCTTACGAGCGTTACGACACGCTGCGGGGCAACACGCGGCCGGCGACGACGGTGGATTCGTTTGGGCGTGAGCGGCCAGCGCTGCGTGAGCGGCTGGCCCCGCTGGATCCGGTGTGAACGGCCAGCGCGAAGTGGGTTAAGATGGGCTTGGGGGGGGGGAAGCATGGGAGGAGAGACGTGGGTGTCCGAGCTTTTCAGCCCGGGCCTGGTCCGGATTATCGCCCCTTGAGACGCCTTTTTTAAGCTTCTCGGCCCGGTGCTGTCGATTCACTTTTTAAGCGGCTGCGGCCGGCGCCGGACACCAAGTCCTCGCAGTGATCCGAGGCCTCTTTTCTCTACCTCCCTTGAGCACACGGACGTGTTGACCGAACGACGCCCCATCTTGGTTCTCGGTGCTCTGGTGTTGAGCATGACGGTGGCTGCGGGCGTTTTGCGGGTTCTTGAACCTGGGGCGGTGCCGCCGCTGGGCGGTGTGAGCCTGCTTTCAATTGAGAGCGATGCGACGGAGCGCCCTGAAGACAAGCTTTTCGACGTGGCGGTGCCCGAGCGGACATGGCGGGCGATTGTGGTTCATGACAGCCGCACGGTTGCGGGCAGCTACGACGCGATTGACAAGGCTCACCGCCGGGCGGGCAAGGACGGGTGCGGCTACCACCTGGTGCTAAACAATGGCACGGGCGGCGAGGACGGCCGGACCGAGGTGGGGTACCGCTGGAAATACCAGGAGCCGGGCGACTATTTGGTGGGGCCCAATGCGAATTGGTACCACCAGCAGGCGATTGGCGTGTGTGTGGTGGGCGACGCGGACCGGGGAAGCTTCACCCCTAGTCAGAAACGGGAACTGGTGTGGCTGGTGCGGCAGTTGCAGCGAGAATTCAGCATCCCAGCGGAGTATGTGTTTGTGGATGTGGGAGCCGGAGATGGCCCGACGCCGGGGTTTTCTGAGGGGCAGTTCCGTCAGTCGCTCTTGGGCGGGCGGCCGCAGACCGCGGCCTTGCGCTGACCCTTGAATCATCTATTTTTCCACGTGTCCATCGGTTTCGATGGTTTTTCGTGGTTTTGAAAAATGGCCCGAATTGTGGGGGCGGCGGCGGTGCCCGGTGGTGGGGTGGTGGGGTGGTGTGTGAAGCTGAAGGGTGGGGTAGATCTGGACGCTTGCGGCGGCACCCTAAACGCCCTTGTCAGGGCTGTAAAAAGCGGTTAACGTCTTGGTATCCGTTTTATCGGTTATACCTTAGGTCAGAAAAACCCGATCGCATGACGTGCTTCCGGCGCTCCGATGTATAAGGCGGCGGACGATTAGTTGTGCTTTGACTGTGTAACGAAGAGATGGGCGAGTTTCACCAGATTGCCGGCTACGACATCGTTGCAAAGTTGGGGGAGGGTGCGCACAGTTCGCTGTACGCAGTGCGTGATAGCAAGGGCCAGGTGATGGTGCTTAAGCGGGTGGTGAAGGAGGGGGCCAGTCAGCAGCGGTATCTGGACCAGGCCCTGGCGGAGCACGCGGTGGCCAAGGAGGTGGACCATCCGCGGGTTCGTAAGACTATTAAGGTGATCAAGCAGCGGTCGGTGATTCGCGTAAGTGAGGTGCTGGTGCTGCTGGAGATGGTGGATGGGGTGACTTTAGAGGACTACAAGCCGCGGACCCAGCTGGATGTGTGTCGGGTGTTCGATCAGGCGGCCGAGGGCTTGGCGGCGATGCATGCGGCGGGATTTGTGCATGCGGACATTAAGCCCAACAATATTATGGTGACCGAGGACAAAGGGGCGGTGCTGATCGACTTTGGGCAGAGTTGTAAGGCCGGGGCGATTAAGCCGCGGATTCAGGGGACACCGGACTACATTGCGCCCGAGCAGGTAAAACGCCAGGCCATCACCGAACGGACCGACGTGTTCAACCTGGGCTCGACGTTTTATTGGGTGCTGACCGGTGAGCACACCTCGACGCTGGTGAGCAAACGCAAGGACGATGTGTCGATTAAAAGCGACGATGGTGGTCGTAAAAAACTGAAACCACCCGCGGAGTTCAATCCGGAGATTGCGCCGGCATTGTCGAGTCTGATTATGGACTGTGTTCAGCGAGACTCGGCGGCGCGGCCGCAGAACATGCAGCAGGTCCGTGATCGGCTGGTGATCGCTGAGGCGCAGATCAGCCGGCAGGTGCGGGGGCGGGTTGAGAGCGAGCCGGGCAAGGCTGCGGGCTGACCGGTCTGGGCGCGGAGGGGCGGGCCGGAGTAACGGACGCGGGGTGGATGAGGCTGTTAGGCTAGGGGGGGTGTCGGGCAGCCCCGACGTGGGTTCGTGATTCATACTCTTTTAGCCTGGGACGATTTTGGCACGCGTGCAGCGGATAGCCAGATGGGCCGCGGCAGGGTGGGTGGCTGGAGCCGCCGCCTGGGGGATGGTTGTGCAGGCTCGCGCGGTGACCGACCAGGATGTGGGCGCGGCGGTGGTGCGGATGCGGGGATGGCTCTACGCCCAGCAGGGGGCGGACGGATCGTGGGAAAGGCCGGTCAAAGGTACGTGGAAGAATAAGCAGCCCGTGGGCGGGGTGACGGCGTTGGTGACTTACGCGTTGTTGGCGTCGGGTGAGAGTTTTCAGCGGCCGGAGCTGGCGCGGGCGTTGAGTTGGTTGGAGCGGGTGGAAATGAGGGGGACTTATGCGGTGGCGCTGAGGGCCCATGTGTGGGCGCGGCTGCCCGAGGCCTACCGGCCGCGGCTGGAGGCGGACGTGGCGTGGTTGCGGGCGGCGCAGTGGCAGGGGTTGTTTGATTACGCGAGTCCGGCCCGCCCGCGCAGCCCCGGTGTGTCGGGGGTGGGGGTGATCAGCAGCCTGTCTCGCACGCAGTACGGGGCGTTGGCGGTGTGGGAGTACGCGAAGCGTGGCGGAGAGGTGGACCCGGGTTTTTGGCGACAGACCGCTCGCTGGATGGTGCGGGGGCAACTGCCCGACGGCGGATGGAACTACGGCCCGGCGACGTCGCGGAAAAACACGCCTGCGGATGGAGGCATGACTTGCGCGGGGTTGACGCTGCTGTGCGTGGCCCGGCAGCAGGGGGCCAGGAGCGTGGAGGCGGACGCGGCGATCGACCGGGGGCTGGTGTGGCTGGATCAGAACTTTGCCGGGGCGCCGATGACCGACCGGGACCGGAAGAATGCGGCGATGTTTTGGTACGGGGTGGAGCGGGTGGGGTTGGCGGCGGGAATCGATCGGCTTGGGGGCTTGGATTGGTATGCCGCGGGGGCTACGCATATTTTGGACCGCGAGCGGAAGGGTGCCGTTCGGCCCGTGAGCACGGTGTTTTCGTCGGAGTTGATCGAGACGGCGTTTTCGTTGGTGTTTCTGGCCCGGGGGCGGGTGCCGGTATGGGCGAGCAAGCTGCGGCTGCCGCGGCAGGGTTCGAATGCCCGGCCCGATGACTTGTTGTTTTTGACCCGACGCTTGTCGGACGCGCGCGAGGCCGAGTTGAACTGGCAGACGGTGGGTTTCGACAGCCCGCCCGAAGCCTGGCGTCGGGCGCCGGTTCTGTATGTCTCTTCAGACGCGGCGCTGGATTTGAATGACGACGAGGTGGCGGCGTTGAAGCGTTACCTGGATTTGGGGGGGCTGCTGGTGGCCAACCCCGAGGGACGTGGGGGGCGGAAGCTGTTGCGCTCGGTGGAGGCCTTGATGGTGTCGCTGTACCCGGGGCGGAGCTTTGAGGTTCCGCCGGAGGATGGGCCTTTGGCCACGCTGGTGACCCGCGCGGGGGGAGAGGGGCGACTGCCGGTGCGGGTGCTGGACAACGGGGCCCGGACGCTGGTGGTGCTGCCGCAGGCGGATTGGGGCGCAGGTTTTGAGGCGGAGTGGGCCGACCGTGGCGTGGCGGGGCGCGGCGGGTGGGCGTGGATGCAAAATCTCTATGCGCTGGTGAGCGACCGGGGCATGCTGGCGGGGCGGTTGGTGGATCCGCTGGCCCTGCGGGATCCGCCGCGGGGCCAGGGCGCTGGAGGCGGCCGTGGGGAGGGCACGTCTTCAGACTCGGCCACTGTGGATGGGCAGATCCTTAGGGTGGTGCGTGGCCGTCTGGCTGCGGGAGGGGGCGACGTGGAACCCTTGGCGTGGGAGCCGGTGGCGGCTGCGTTGCGGGCGGGGGGTTCAGTGGCGGAGGTGGTCAGCGTGGCGGGGCCGGTGAGCGAGGCGGCGGGGCTGGAGCCCACGACGCTGCTTCACTTATGTGGGGTCGGGGCATCGGTGATGAGCGACACCGAATTGGACGCGCTCGCAGGGTTCGTGGAGTCTGGCGGCACGGTGCTGCTGGAGACCGCTGGGGGGCGGGGTGCCTTTGCGGATGACGCGGCGGCGCAACTGGGCCGTCGGTTGGGTGTTGATGCGGACTGGTTGGGCATGGGGGATCCGGTGATCAGCGGCCGCACGTTGGTGGGTGGTGCGGACTGCAGGGTGGTGCATCATCGACGCTATACCGTGATCCACGGCGATGCGGAGCCCCGCCCTTCACTGGGGGTGATGGCGCTGGCCGGGGGCGGTCGGGTGTTGGTGTCGTCGCGGGATTTGTCGGTGGGGGCGCTGGGCTGTGGTTACTTTTTAATCAACGGTTATGCGACGGCGTCCGCCCGAGGATTGTTGGGCAACGTGTTGTTGTCGGCGGCGGGGGCGACCGAATGACGGCGTCCCCCCCGGTGGCTGCCGCGTTGGCCTGGGCCTTGGGCTGTGCGCTGGGCGGGGTTGGTGTGGCGGGGGTTCACGGTGGGCTGGGGCTGGTTTTGGCAGGATGCGGGTTGGCGGCGCTGCGGGCGGCCGATGGGGGCGTGCGGCGCGGGCACCGGGTCACAGGGTCGCAGGGGTTTTGGGTGTTGGCGGTGTCGGGGGTGGCCTTGGGGTTGGGCGCGGCGTGGTCGACCCAACGCGGGGGGGCACCGCCGCAGCTGCGGATTTCGGTGCCCGCGGGGCTGGATGCGGATGCGCCGCGGCTGGTACAGGTTGAGGGCGTGGTGGCCGGCGTGCCCGAGATCGTGTCGCCGCGGGACGGGCCATTTGGCGGCTTTGCGTTCGGCTCGCCCACCACGCGTTTTGAGTTGGTGCTGGACTTTGCGGGGCAGGGCGCGGCGCGGGTGCCCGTGAGCGGGTCGCTGCTGGTGCGACTGGAAGAAGCCGATGCCGAGCTGCGCGAAGGTCAGTGGCTAAGGGTCCGCGGGTGGTGGTCGGGGTTCGGGCCGCCGCCCAATCCCGGAGAATTTGATTTTGCCAAGCACGCGCAACGCCGCGGGTTGGTGGGGCGTCTGCGGGTGCCGCGGCGGGCGAACATCGTAGAACGCCGGCCCGCGGAGCCGTCTATCGTGGCGCGTTGGCGTGGCGCATGGCGCGGGGCGGCGCGATGGTCGTTAGGCTTGGGGTGGTCGCCGGAAGGCGGCGACGCGGGCCGAGCGCTGCCGCTGCTGGAGCTGCTGCTCTTGGGGGAGACCGTCTCGGACACCGAGGTCACGCGGCGCGGTTTCCGGGAGGCGGGGTTGTCGCATCTGCTGAGTATTTCTGGGGCGCACGTGGGGGCGCTGCTCTGGGTGGTGTGGCTGATCGCCCGGGGAGTGTCGCCGCATCCGCGATGGGCGGGCGTGGCGGTGTTGATGGTGTTGGTGGGCTACGTGTTGCTGGTGCCGCTGCGGGTGCCGATCCTTCGCGCGGCGGTGATGGCGGCGTTGTTCGCCGGCGGCGCCGCCACGGGGCGCCGTCTGCCCGGGGGCACGCTCTGGGCCGCGGCGCTGTTCATCACCCTGGTGATGTGGCCCCGTGATGTCTTCACCGCGGGCTTTCAACTCAGCTTTGCGGCGGTGGCGGCATTGATCTGGCTGGTGCCGGGGCTGGCGGTGCGTTGGGGTGGTCCGGGGCCGGGCGATCCGGGATTTGGACTGAACCAGGTGTCGGGGCCGTGGGGGCGTGCTCAGGAAGGGCTGCGGCGGTGGCGGCGTTCGTTGGCTGCGGCTGCGGCGGTCGGGGTGGTGGCGTTTATGGCCTCGGCCCCGCTGGTGGCGCGGCACTTTTTAATGGTCAATCCGTGGTCGCTGGTTACTTCGGTGCTTGCGGTTCCGGTGTTGATGCTGGTGTTGGTGGCGGGGTACTTGAAAATTGTGGTGGGTTGGGTAGCGCCGGGGTTGGGGGCGATGTTGGCCGAGCCGTTGTCGTTCGCGGCCGATGGCGTGTTGTTGGGGGTCGAGGCGTCCGGGGCGTTGCCCGGGGCGGTGTGGTGGCTGCGGGCTCCGCCCCCGTGGGGGTGGGTGGCGGCGGCGTGGGCCGTGGCGGGCGTGGGGTTGTGGCGGGCCGGGCGGGCGGCGCGGAATAATGCCGCGGCGAGCCCGAGGCGGCGTGGGTGGGCTTGGGGGGTGGTCCTTGCGGGGCTGGCGGTGGTGGGGTCGTTGGGGGTTTTACAGACCGACTGGCCTGGGGCGGCGCTGCGGGGCGATCCGCGGCCGGTGGGTCGTGCTGCGGCGCGGTTGTCCGCGGTGGCGGTGCGCGACGGGTCGTGCTTTGTGCTGCAGTGCGCCGGAGCGGCCGGTAAAGAGCCGTCACGCACGCTGGTTTTTGACTGCGGCAGCCAGCAGCTCAGCGGGGTGGGGCGCCGCGCGGTGGTTCCGGCGCTGCGGTCGTTGGGGGTGTCGCGGGTGGACGTGCTGGTGATCTCGCACGCGGACTTGGACCATTACAACGGTGTGCCGGATCTGCTGGGGGCGCTGACGGTGGGTGAGGTCTGGGTGTCGCCGGACGTGCCGGCCGAGGCCGAAATGGCTCCCGGGCGGGCGACGTCGGTGTTGATGGACGCGTTGGCTGAGCACGGGCACGCGCCGCGGGTCTTGAACCGAGGCGAGCGGTTCCGGCTGGGCACCGCTGAGTTGGAGGTGTTGTGGCCGCCGCGGTCGGGTGCCGGCGCCGTGCCTTGGGCGGGCAACGACGGCTCGGTGGTGCTCCGGGCCACCGTGGCAGGGCGCCGGATTTTGCTGAGCGGCGACATTCAAGAACGCGCGACCGACGCGTTGCTGCAAGACCCCGCGGCGCTGCGGGCCGACATCGCGGACCTGCCGCACCACGGCGCGTTTGTTCGTAACAGCGAGGCTTGGCTGGACGCGGTTAGCCCGTCTTGGGTGATTCAGAGCTGCGGCACAAGGCGTTTTCGCATGGGCCGCTGGGCCGACGCGCTGGCGGTCCGGCCACAGATCCGCCGCGCGGCGACGGCGCGTGACGGTTTTGTGCAGGTGCAGGTGGGCCGCGACGGATCTCTGGGCGGGTGGGGGTACCTTCAGGATCCGCCGTGATGAAGGCGGGGGTTTGGGCAGGGTCAGGGACGCGGTGTGTCGGGGCCGGTGCGGGGCAGGGAGGTCCATCGTGTCCAATCGCTGCCGAGGATGGGGCGCGCGCCGGGTTCGTTGGGTGGCGTTGGGGCGGTGGGGGTTTTTGGCATGGGGAATACAAGCCATGCCGGGGGCGGTGTGGGTGCTTCGGTGGCCGTTGCGGACGTCGAGGCTTCGGGCACGTGGGCCGCGCTGTTTTCCGTCTGAGTTGTTGGATTGGTGTGGGATTCACCGAAGGCGTCGGCGATCGCGGCGCCGTGCGGGGGGGCGTCGGCGGAGGTGAGGGCGGGCGGAGCCGGCGGCCGGTTGGTTTCTAAGGCAAGGCTGTGGTTGGCGTGGTCGGTGTGGGCGTGGGCAACGACCATGTGGGGCGGGGATCCGGACAGATCTGCGGGGGGCTGGGCCCGCAGGCGTGTGACCGCCGGTGTGGCGGTCAGCGCCGTCGCGGGCGGGGCGTTGGTGTCGGCTTTGGCACGCGGCAGATTGTCGAGGGTGAAGCGCGCTTTGCGTGGGGCGTGTGCGTTGGTGGTGGGGGGCTTGGCGGTTAGGGCGCTAATGTCGGTGTTAGGCGGCGCTGGGGCGATGGCGTGGTCCTGGTCGGGGTCGAAGGTGACTTGGGCGGGAAACCGATTATCGCGTCGAGGGACACTAATATTACGCTTCTGGAAGAATGGCCTGAGATGGCGGATTGCATTGAATTGCTGGATGATCCTGCGGACGCGACTGCAT
>CALLPP010000089.1 GCA_938015655.1 uncultured Algisphaera sp. | reverse complement strand
GCCCACGCTGTCGTGCTCGGAGCTTTCGGCGAAGTCTTCGGCGGGGTGGGCCTGGGCGTACCAGCCGGGACCAGGCGGGGGCGGGGGTCATGAAAGCGAAAAGCGAAAAGCGGAAATCTGACGCGGGCGGGCTGGGCCGTGAGCAGGCGGGCCCGGGTGGCCGGGGCACGCGGGCCGGCGGGCGGCATTCCACGCAGACCGCTGCTGGTGCGTTCTGATTTTCGCTTTTCACGTTTCGCTTTCGCCCAGCGCTCCGCGCAGGCGCCCGGCCAGGCCCGGGTCGCGCAGGTCGTTTTTGCCGAAGCCCGGCAGGGCGCCGGCGGCCTCGGCGGCGGCCTGGCTGTCGGGGTAGTTGCTGACGAGCATCTGGCGGGGCGGGGTTGGGGCGCCCGCGTGCTGCTCGATGAGGTCGATGCCGTCCGCGGCGTCGAAGCGGCCGTCCAGGGCGCGGTTGACCAGCCACAGGGCGCCGGGGTGGGCGACATCGGCGAGCTGCTTGTGCACGTTGATGCCGATGACTTGGGCGTCGGGGGCAACGGATTGGGCCAGGCGACCTAGGGGGCCGCTGTCGAATCCGCAGTGGCCAACGAGAACAACGTGGGTGATGGGGGTGGGCATGCGGGGTGGCGTTTGGTGGTGGGGGACGTTGGGCGAAAGAAACGTGGGAGGCTTGAGTTTAGGCTTCGGGTCCGGCGGCCTGGTGGCGGGCAACCAGGGCCCGGAGTTCGAGCATGGCGGCGAGGTCGTCGCCGTGGCCGCGTTGGTCGGCGGCGGTGACGAGGTTCTGGAGCAGGCGGGTGAGCCACTGGTGGTGGCTGGCCGCGAGCAGCAGGGCATCGTGACGGGCCACGGCTCCGCCGGCAACCCGCTCGATAAGGGTAAAGGCGTCTTCGCGGGTGAGCACCCGCCCGCGGTGGGAGGGATCGATGAGGGTGGGCGGTGCGGTGGGGGGGCGGTGGGCTTCGGGGGCGTCCGCGTCGTGAACGGCGGCGAGGAAGTGCCCCGGGGCGTTGACACCGCTGACTCGTAGGCCCAGGCGTTCGACGACGGCTTTGTAGATCAGCACGAGGGTGAGCGGTAGGCCGCGGTGGGTTTCTAAGGCTCGGGGCAGCAGGCTGTGGTCGGGGTGGTGGTAATCGCGGGCGGGGCCGCGGAAGCGGGCTTCGTCGAACAGCACGGCGTGGGCGTGGGCGAGTACGGCGGCGGGGCGGTCGCTGCGCAGCCGCTGAGCGGCGGCGTCGGCCAGGTCGTCTAGGGCGCGGTGGGTGTCCGCCGCGTGGGCGTCGGGCAGGTGGTGCTGGGCCACGGCCACGGCGCAGTCGATGAGCCCGCGGGTGTGGTGCAGGTCCGGAAGGGCACGCTGCAGGGCCCGCCAGGCTTCCGGGCGGCAGTGCTGGGGGGTGGTGGGGGCCATGGGCGGGGGTGGGTCAGGCTTCGTCGCGGGCTTGGGCACGCCTTTGTCGGCGGGCGCTGCGGAACGAGAACACGCCCAGGGCCACGTAGCCCAGGCAGATGATGGCGGTGGTTTCGAAGCTGAACATTTTGAGGGCGGTGCCGTTTTCGAGCAGCACGACTACGATTTTGTAGGCGGTGTAAAGCCCCAGCAGTAGGGCCAGGAGCAGGGCCCCGTGGATGAAGTGAGGGCGTAGCTTGGCGTGGAACAGCGCTACGCCGCCGAGCACCAGAAACAGCCCGCCACAGAAGGCCGGAATCAGCGCGGTTTTCTCGCCGTCGCTGAGCATGAACGAGAGGATGCCCACGGCGTTGAGCAGCACGCCGGTGAGGAGGGTGAGCAGGGGGACGGTGGCGTTTTTCATGCGAAGGGCTTTTTTGGGAAGGGTGAGGGGGCGAGCCCCCAGGGGTTTTGGGTGTGCGGTGTGGCCGAAACCGGCTCGGTTATAGTATTCGGCCCGGTATTTTCCGGGTTGAACGACTTCCTCAAACTCGGAGACTTAGCCTTGCAGAACGTAACGACCCCATGCCTGATGGCAATCACGGCCTTGTTGGTGTCTGCGGGCTCGGCCCGGGGCCAAGCGGAGGTAGAGCCTGTCGTCGCCGTGGAGGCCGAGGGCGTGCAGACGCCGGACGATGGTTTTGCGAGCGACCGTGAACGCGCGAGTTATGCGATTGGTGTGGACATCGGTCGTAGTTTTAAGAGCCAGAGCATTGATATCGACGTTGATGTGTTGGGGCGGGCGTTGCGGGCGGCATACACCGGGCAGGCGCTTCGACAAACACAACAGCAAAGTGAGGCGGCGCTACGGAAATTTCAGGAGACGCTCGCGCAGCATCAGGAGGAGCAGGCTGCCCAAGATGGTGTTGCGAACCGCGAGGTGGGCGCTGCTTTTCTGGCCGAAAACGGGGCACGCGAAGGGGTGATAACGACCGAATCGGGTCTGCAGTACGAAATTTTGGCGCCGGGTGAAGGGGCGACCGCCGGCGAGACGGACACGGTGGAGCTGAACTACACCGGCACGCTGATCGACGGTGAGGTGTTTGACAGCTCCGCGGACCGCGGGCCCGCCAGATTCCCGGTGGAAGGGGTGATTCCGGGATTCTCCGAGGGCTTGCAGTTGCTGCCGGTGGGAACCAAGGCGAAGCTGTACATCCCCGCAGATTTGGCTTACGGCGATAGCCCCCGTGGCCCCGGGGGGCCGGGAAGCACGCTGATTTTTGAGGTGGAAATGCTCGGGATCACCGCGGCCCCAGAGGAGCCGTCGCTGGAAGAGCAGATTCAAGATGCGCAGACGCAGATGGAAGACGAGTTGCGGACGATCCGTGAGGAGAGCGAAGAGTACATCGAGGAGTTGAAGGCTCAGTTGAAGGCGGAGGCCGAATCTGGTGAGGGCGAGTCGGCCACGGTGGGTGGTGAAGAGTCAGGGGAAGCTCAGAAACCACCGATGTATGATTGATGCGGGTCAGCCCTAGCTTGCTTTAAGGCCGCGTCCCGGTTGGGCGCGGTTTTTTTGTGGTGGGTCTGGCGTAGACTGGCGGCATGCGAGAACTGACCCTGCCCGCGCCGCTGGCGCTGCTGCCTGGCTTGGCGGCCGATGACCGGTTGTTTGCGCCCCAGCGGCGGGCCTTGGGCCCGAACCTGATCACCCCCGCGTGGCCGGATATGCCCAAGGGTATGGCCCACAGCCAGACGTTGCGCGGCTTTGCCCGGCGCTGGGCGGACGCGCTGCGGGTTCAACATTTAGAGGGGTTGGATCCGACCCGGCCTTGGGTGCTGGGCGGCGCGTCGATGGGGGGGATGCTGGCGTTGGAGATGCTGCCGTACCTTCCGCGAAAGCCCGCGGCGGTGTTGCTGCTGGGGTCGACGGTTCACGGCAACGGGGTCACGCGCTCTGCACGGTGGGGCGCAGCGCTGGCGGGTTGGGTGCATCGGCCTCGGGTGCTGCAGTGTGTGCTACGCGGCCTGATGGTGCCCACGAACTTATACGACGGTCAGGATGACGACGGGCGGCGCCTGTTGCGGCGGATGGCCGCCGAGGCCGATCCGGTCCGCCTGCAGTGGGGCGTGGGTGCCTGCGTGGACTGGCCGGGTCCTTCGGCGTCGGCGCAGAAGGCGGTGGCCGGCGGCGTAGTGGTGCGGCATCTGCGGGGCGGCGCGGACCGGATCATCCGGCCTGCGCACCCGGCCAGCGACGATGTGGTGATTCAGGACGCGGGGCACTTTGTGAACCTCAGCCACCGCCAGACGGTTAACCGCTGGTTGTTTGACGAGGTGATGCGGGTGTGCGGGATCGACGAGACCCAGGAGCCGCGGGTGGAAGATCCCGACCGTGGCTGGGCCCGGCGCCCCGAGGTGGCGGCGCGGTTTTAAGCGGCGTGGCCGCGGGGGGAATGCAGCCGGATGCCAGGCCCGCAGCGCCGCGGGGCCCGCGGGGGTCAAGGGGTGTAGTCGTGGGGTGGCTGCAGCGGGGCAGGGTCGTAAATCGAGAGGCCTTGGTCGTACAGGTGGTCGGGGGTGACCGGCAGCCGGGGGGTGGGCCTGGGCGGTGGGGTTTTGCGCACCCGAGACTTAAAGCCGCTGCCCAAGCCGTTGCGGGTGCCGACGGAAGTCACGGTGGTGATTTCGGTCGCGCCACCGCGGCGAACGTCGACGATGTCCACGGCGCCCTCTCGGGGGTCGAAGATGATCTGCCCCGCGACGTTGATGTAACCAAAGGCGTCGGGGCGCTGGGCCCAGCCCGCGTTGACCCGGGCCCGGCCGCGGAAAAAAGCTTCGGCGTGAGTGAACTGCGGCGAAATCGCCACCCGGCCCGACACGTCGATGTAGCCCCAAAGATCGTCGCGGCGGACCAGGGCGAGGGTTTCGTCGAAGTCGAAGGCCTGGTCCCAGCGGGGCGCGATGATCAGCCGGCCCGCGGCGTTGAGGTAGCCCCACTTGCCGTCGCGTTTGACCGCGGCGTAGCCGCGCACGAAGGGACGGGCGTCGTCCCACTGCGGGGCGATGGTCAGCCGGAACGCGCGGTTGATAAAGCCCCAGCGGCCGTCGATGCGTACCGGGGCCAGGTTGTTGCCGAAGTCGCTCATGGCCTCAATCTGCTCGGTGCGGTCCAACCAGACCAGCCGCCCGGACCGGTCTACGCACCCCCAGACCAGGGGGGGCGGAGCGCCTGCCTCGGCCGGGGGGCGAGCCAGCGCCGCGGAGTCGAGTAGTTCGTTGAGCGGACGTCGAGCGAGCTGTTCCAGCGTGCGGGCCTCGCTGCTGCCGGGAGTGGGTCGGCCCAAGGCCACGACGCCCAGGCCTTCGTGTAGCGAGCGTGCCACGGCCAGTACTGGCGGGACGACCACGCGCATCGATGTGTCGATGAAGCCACACCCCTGAGTGGTCCGGATCGCGGCGAGCCCGTCGCGGAAGCGGCGGGCGTCTTCTAGTTCGGGGCGAAGGACTTCTTTTCCCGTAACGTTTAAGAAGCCTGCTTTACCCCCGCGTCGGAACACCGCGAAGCCTTCGGTGAAGCGGCCCAAGTGTTCGTACTGCGGCTCGATCCGCCAGCGGCCCACGCCGTCGATCACGCCGAACCGTCCCCGGCTGGCCGCGGCGGCCAGCCCCCGGTCTGTGAAACCGATCCAGTCCAGTTCGGGCTCGGTGTTAAGGTTGCCCGTCTCGTCGATGAGCGCCCACCAGCCGTTGATTTGAACCGGCCACTGGGTGCTCTGGGTGGTGGGGCGCACCAGCTTGAGGCGGCCGGGCGCGGCGGACGCAGGCCAGGTTAGCCCGCAGGCCAGGGCGGCGATCAGAAACAAGCCGACGATCGGTAGCGTGGACCGGAAGCTCATGGTGGGGGGCTTTGATTTGGCTTGGCGATAAGACGGTGATGGCGATTGGGTCGCGGGTATTGTAGGCTCGCCCCGCCTTCCGCCGATGGTTTAATTGGTGCTGGATCCCATGGAGTTTGATCTTTCTTCGACCTCCGGATTTCTGCCTCCCGGTGGGCACGACGTGCTGTCGATTGCGCCCGGGAGAACGCTGCCCGCTGCGGCCTTGCGGTTTGTATTTTCGCGGGCGTCGGGGCCCGGGGGGCAGAACGTGAACAAGGTCAACACCCGGGCTACGCTCACGGTGCTGTTTGCTGATTTGGCTCTGGTGCTGCCGCCGCACGCGCTGGCCCGGCTGCGGCGTGTGGCCTCGTGCTACCTGGCCGCGGGGCCCGACCGGCTGGTAATCCACGCGGGTGATTCGCGCAGCCAGCGGGCCAACCGCAAGGCGTGTCTGGACCGCCTACGGCGGGTGTTGCTGCAGGCGCTGCACCGGCCTCCGGTGCGCCGGGCCACGCGGCCGTCGCGCGGGGCGGTGCAGCGGAGGCTGACCACCAAGAAGCGGCGGGGCGATCTTAAGAAGACGCGGGGCCGTCCGGGGGCGGAGTAGCGGGGGGCGTGTTGCGGTTCAGTTCTTGGCCGCAGCGGTCGCAGTAGCGGGCGCCGCGACGGTGGCCTTCTTTCATGCAGTGGGGGCAGGTTTCGGTGCTGGCGCGGCTGCGTCCGCCGATCGCGATCTCGGCGCTGATGATGCCGGTGGGCACGATGATCAGGCTGTAGCCGAAGACCATCATGACCGCGGCGATGAACTTGCCTGGGACGGTGATGGGGCTGATGTCGCCGTAGCCGACGGTGGTCATGGTGACGATGGCCCAGTAGATGCCGGTGGGGATGTCGGAAAAGTCGGGATTCTTCGGACCTTCCACCAGGTGCATGACCGCGCCCATGATGATGACGCTGGTGATCACGGTGGTGAGGAAGACGATGATCTTCTCGCGGCTGTCACGCAGCCCCGACATCAGGGCGTCGGCCTCACCGATGAAGCGGGCGAGTTTGAAGATCCGGAAGATGCGCAGCAGCCGCAGAGCGCGGATGACCAGCAGCTCTTGCGAGTTGGCCACCAGAAGACTGGCGTAGGTGGGGATGATCGCCAGCAGATCGACGATGCCGTAGAAACTCAGTGCATAACGGCGTGGCCGGGCAACACAAAGCAGCCGCAGGGCGTATTCGGCGGTGAATAAAAGCGTGAACCCCCACTCGATGGCGTACAGCAGGGTGCCGTAGCGGTCGGCGATCGACGACACGCTTTCGAGAATCACCGCCAGCACGCTGGCGGCAATGGCGACCAGTAGGGCCACATCAAACAGCTTCCCCGTGGGGGTTTCGGCCTCGAAAATTACGTCGTGGAGGCGGCGCTGCCAGGGGCGTAGACCGGGGGGGGTGTCTCGTTTGCGGGCCATGGCGCAGGGGTTATCGGGGTTTTGTGGTCGCTTGGGCTACCTCGTGGCGATGGCGTCGCAAACTCGGGGAACCAAATTTGTAAAATCGACGTTTTTACTCTTTTGAGTGTGTTTGGTAACGTATCAGAAGAGTTATACACGCCTCGGGCCCAGGTGGGGTAGAGGTGTGGTCCTGATCTCACAAGAAGGAGTTCGTGATGCCCAACCTTAATGCCGTGCTTGGCGAAGAAATCCGTCGTCTGGCCCGCAAAGAAATCAAGGTTCAGATGAAACCGTTGTCGGAGGCGGTGTCGCGTTACCGCTCGGATATCGCGGCTCTGAAGAAGCAAAATCGTGACTTGGAGCGGCGGCTAAACCAGGTGGCCAAGGGCAAGGCCACCGTCGTGAAAACGGCCGCAGGTGGTGGAGGGGATGAGGGGCCGCGCCCTCGTTTCAGCCCGGCCTGGGTCAAAAAACATCGGGACAAGCTGGGGTTGAGCGCAGCGGATTACGGCGCCCTTGCGGGGGTGACGGGCCTGACGATTTACAACTGGGAAAAGGGCACTTCCGTTCCGCGGACCAAGCAGCTTCATGCGTGGGGCGAAATCCGCACGTTGGGTAAGCGTGAGGCCGTCAAGCGGCTGGAAGCGATGGAAGAAGCGGGGTAAACGATTCTTCGGGGCAGGTCCGCGTGACGCCGATTTGCCGCTGGGCAGTCAATCCCGCGGAGCACTCCGCGGAAGTGAGGCAGGGCGGTGGCTCAGTGGCCGCGCTGTTCGCGTAGCGCTTTGCGCTCAGCCTTGCCCTTGAGCAAATCTGTGGCGATGGCTTCAAGGGCATTGAGCCGCTCGACCGTGTCTTGCCCCAGCTTAATTTTTTCGTTGGGCAGCGGGTCACGGGCCTGCAGCTTGATCAGCTTGGCTTCCATGCGGCTACGTTCTTCACGTAGTGAGACGATTTTTGCCGCGAGCTTGACCATGTTCATGGTCTTGATTTTGGCCAGCGACGGCGACGGTTCGCCCAGCAGCATGGGCAGGTCGGGCTGTCGTCTGCCGCCCGGCCCCGCCCCACCGGGCCCCGCCCCGCCCGGACGGCGCCGGCTGTACCCGCCGCCGCGAGGGCTATTGGAGTAACGCCCGCCGCCACGGCTCGAGTTCGAACGTCTTGGATTCATAGGCCAAGTGTAGCAGCGGAATCGAAATAACCGGCGTGGATGTCAGCTCGAATCGGCGGTGCTGATGCGTTCGGGAATAACCCGATACGGGGCGGGGCTTCATGCGGAGCAGCTGGATCAGACCCGGTTATAAAAACGCTGGATCCGGTTTAGACCAATTAGCCGTGACCGACTGATTTCCCCTCGCACCTTTACTTCTGAGTACCGACATGATGCCGCGTCGCCAATCGTTTTCCGCCTGCCCGTCTTGGCTTTTGCCCTGTCCGAACCGGGGCCGCCGCGGCGGTACGGCGCTCTACAATTTGGTTCGGTCCCGCCCGATGGTGTTGCTGGTGTTTGCGGCGTTGGTGGGTATGGCGTGCAACGGGCCGCTGCACGCTGCGGTCGAGCTACCCGCGGCCGAAGTGGACTTGGTTGCGGCGCCCACGGCCGACGGTGAGGCCGTTTCGGCTCAGGTGGTGCTGGCCGGCGGCTGCTTTTGGTGTACCGAGGCGGTTTTCGAGCAGTTGGAGGGGGTCACCGAGGTGGTTTCGGGCTACGCGGGTGGTGCGCGCGACGACGCGACGTACGACAAAGTTAGCGCTGGGCTCACGGAGCACGCGGAGGTTATTCGCGTGTCGTACGACCCGTCGGTGATCAGCTACGGCGCGCTGCTGCGTGTATTTTTCAGTGTGGCCCACGACCCGACCCAGGTTGATCGGCAGGGCAACGACATTGGGCGGCAGTACCGTTCGGCGGTGTTTTATGCGGGTGACGACCAGAAGCGCGTTGCTCAAGCCTATATCCAGCAGCTTGACGGGGCCGGCGTTTTTGGGCGACCGATCGCCACCAAGCTGGAGCCACTCACGGTATTTTTCCCGGCCGAGGAGTACCACCAGAACTACGTCGAGCTGAACCCCTACCAGGGCTACGTTCGAGCGGTCGCGTTACCCAAGGTCGCTAAGGTTCGTAAGCACTTCGCGGACTTGCTTAAGTCCGATTCGGTGGAGTGAACGGGATGAAGGAGGCTCGCCGCGGGTCTCCGCGGGGGCAGGGGCTGGCGGCTGAGGGTTTGGGGCCGCTCTCGTCGATGGGACGGTCGTGCCACAGGCGAAGTGAAGCACGCCGTGCAGGGTGGCCGCCAGGTGCCGCGCTGGATCTGGGCTCCAAACGCCGTGGGGTGTGGTGGGCGTGAGCCGGTGGTGCGGCTTCGGCTCAAACGCGCGCTCGAACGATTGGATGGATAAGCAAAGAACGCCGCACGGTGTTGTGAGTCGGGGGGGGCGTTGAGGGCGTCTCAGCGCTGTGCGATGTAGTAGTACGCGTTGGAGTCAAGCTTCTGGAAGATGCCGGTGGTCAGGTTGCCGTCGTCGATCATCTGATCGATGCGCGCCATAAAGCTGTCGTCGCGGGTGGGGCCGCGTCCAGTGAAAACGATGCCAGCGCCGCTCTGGACTCCCAGGGTGTTGTTGATGAGGTGCCACTCGCCACCGATGGGGCTGACGGCGCTGTCAGCGCTCTGCGGTGGTAGGAATGGAATGAGGTCTGCGTGTAGGGTGCCGGGTGGTGCTTGGCGTACCGGACGCCCTTCTCGGACGAGATGAAGTGTGGCGGCCTGGACCAGGACGCGTAGTTCACTGACGAATGCCGTCCGGCGGGTGTCTAGCGTGGCGCTGGCGACTGAGGCTGTGGATAGGGCGGCGAGGATGCCCAAAATTGCGATGACGATCAGCAACTCGATTAGCGAAAATGCGCGGCTATGCGGGGTGTGGCGGGATAAGACCTGTGGCATCGGCAAAGTCATCGGATTTGGGGGGGGACGATCCAATGGGGTAATGCCTTGGGTGGGAAGCGGGGGCGGTATCGGACGGTTTGGGGGTTTGGGGCCTTGTTTTCCGTGGGTGAGGCTTCCAAATGGCTTGGCGGCGGGGGCGCCGTACACTCTGAGGATGTCAAGGTCGTGCAGCCCTTCTCCGCCGTCCGGAAGCGCCTCTTCGGGGTCATCACGGTTCGACGCGGTCCGCTGGCTCCGCATTGTGGGGCGGTGGGAAGCGGTGTCTTTTTTGGCATTGCTGGGAGTGGCGATGCCTTTAAAGTACGCAGCTGGATTTCCCGGGGCGGTGTCGGTCGTGGGCCTGATGCACGGGGTTTTGTTTGTGGTTTTTGTGATCGTGTGGCTGATGAGTCTGCGGCGGTTATCTGTGGGGTGGGCCCTGGTTTCGCTTGCCGCATCGGTGGTGCCGGGGGGGCCTTTCTGGGTCGATCCGAAGCTGCGGCAGTTTGAGGCTGGCCCGCGGGCGTGATACGGGGGGCCTGGTGTGGTCACGTCCTACACTCCGGTTATGCAGATTCCAGGCAGCCTTAGAACGTGTGGGAGAAGCCTCGCACGCCTGCGTGCGGCGAAAACGCTCGCTCCCTGCGTTGGCTCACCTCCCCGCAGCGATGGCTGGGGCTCGGTTCGCCGCCTTGGGAGCAAACATTTTCGCTCGCCCGCGGCAAGCACGTGGCTTCTGACACACGTTCGAACTGTTGTGTGGAGAGGGGTAGTGGCGGGAGCGGTGCTCGCAGCGGTGTTGTCAGGGGCGTGTGCGGCTCCGGCCCCAGATCCCCGTCTGGTGGTGGAGCCCCCAGGTGCTACTTCTTCTGAGGTGTCGGCCTCGGGGCCCGTCACCAAGCCGGCGGCCCGCCGGCCTGTGAAGGTGGCGCCCACTCCGCCGGTCGAGTCTGCAAGGGTGTTGGGCGGGGCGTCCAGCGCGGTGGTGTTGACGCCGCTGCAGATCCGGGACCGGCTGCGCGCGTTTGCGGATTACTACCGCGATAAGGTCGGTGCGGTGTGTGACCGGGTGGCCGAGCAAGCGGACGGCCCCGAGCGGGCGAGGCGGGCGCGGCAGCTCAAAATTGATGCGGCCGCGGCGGTGTACGACATCGCGGTGGACCCGGCGCCCACCACGGGGATGATCAACGCGCTGGTGATGGTCAGTCTGCAAAACAACACCGCTCAGCGCCATAGCCTGGCGCTGTTCGGCCCGGCGGGGGGGGCGCAGATCCAGGCGGTGGCCCGCGAGATTCAGGCCGAGGCCTTTGGGCTGGCGGCCCAAGTTATGAGCGAAGCGCAGCGTCAGCAGTTGCTGGACTTGGTGAACGGCTGGACCGAGCAGAACCCCGAGCAGGTCAATATTTGGTATGTGCGACTTAACAACCTACCCGGCGTGCAGGGCAAAACCACGGTGTTGAACATGGTCGACAATCTGACGGATTTGCCGGGCAAATTTTTGGGTAAGTTCATTCCCGGTGTGACCGAGGCGGGGGCGACCGTCAGCGAGGCGGGCCTGCTGGCCGAGCGGATGAGCTGGCTAACCCCGCGGCTGATGATCCTGGCCCAGTGGCGGGCGGAGCTGCTGGTGCTGCAGTCGTTGGAGGCGCCGCAGATCACCGAAAGCCTGGACGTGGCCCGCCGGGTGACCCGGGTGGTGGAGGCCTTGCCGGCGACGATCGATGCGCAGCGCGATGCGCTGTTCGAAGGTTTGGAGCAGAACCAGCGGGTGGTCAACGGCCTGTTGGAACGCACCGAGTCGGTCGCCGTGCACACGGCGCAGCTGCTGGAAAAACTTGACGTGGTGGTCGCACGTGTGCTGGGCATGGTCGCCGCCGCGGCGCTGGCCAGCGCCCGACGGCCGGCCAGCGATGAGCCGGCACGGCCCTTTGATATCACCGAGTACACCGCGGCGGCGCTCGGGCTGGACGCGGCGGTGCAGAGCGCAACGAGGCTTCTGGAGGGCGTGGAGAACGCCACGGAAGAAAACCGGCTGGCCGCCAAGCTGGCGGTGGTGCGGTCGGATGTTTCGGGCCTGATTTGGCAGGCGGGCGGGGTCTTTGGCGGCGCGGTGGCGCTGGCGGGGCTGCTGATTGTGCTCGGGGTCAAGCTGATTCCTCGTCGGGGCTGAGGCGCCCGCCTGCCCTTCACTCCCGCAGAGCGAGCCCGTACGCTGTGACGCTATTGCCCTCGCCCTCTTTTAAGCCCAAACGCCCATGCTGATTGACGAACCCGAAACCCTCAAACGCTATTTCGAAGCGGCTCTTCCTTACGACGCATTCCTGACCGCCGCCGAGGCCGCGGGGGCTCCGGTGGCCAACTGGCCCGAGCGTCACGCTCAGTGCGCATTGTCTCCCGATCAGACCGCGGTGGTGGGCGGGTTTGTCCGCAAGATGCACGTGCTGTGCCTCACCGGGTCGTGGTGCGGCGACTGCGCGTTGCAGGGCGCCGCGATGCAGCGGGTGGCCGAGGCAAACCCTGGGGTGATCGACCTGCGATTTTTACTGCGCGACGAGTCGCAGGCCGCGTTGGCGGTGCGGGCGCCGGTGAACGGCGGGCTGCGGGTGCCTTTCACTTGGTGGCTGGCCGAAGATTTTGCCCCGGTGCATGCCTTTGGCGACCGTACGCTGAGCCGCTACCGCTCGATGGCCCGCAAGGCCCTGGGCGACCACGCGGTGCAGGCTCCGCCCGAGCCCGACCCGGTGCGGGCGGTGCGCGACGAGGTCTTGGCGATGTTCGAGCGGGTTCACCTGCTGCTGCGGACCAGCGGGCGACTACGCGAGAAGCACGAGGATTAGATCCCCGCATCAGATGATTTGCCGGCTGCCACCGCGGGGTGCCATCGCGCAAGGCTCGGCGGCGAAATAATGTGATGCGGTGCTCTAAACCGGCAGGGGGGGCGTGCCGAGACACGCGACCACGTAGCGGCGGAGCGGCTCGGGCTCGACGGCGTGGGCAAGCCCGAGCGCTGGCGCTTGGGCCAGGGCGGCTGGGCCGTCCCAGCCTAGGTGCCGGGCCGCTGCGATGAGCACCATGGCCCCGGCCCGCTGGCCCAGGCGACAGTGCACCGCCACCGGCCCGTCTTCGCGGGCGGCGGCCAGCACCTGCTCGAAGCCCGCGGCCAGCTTCGGGTCGGCGGTTTTCATCGAGACCGGCAGGTGCGCGTAGTCCATGCCCAGCCGGCGGCACAGCTCGCCTTCGGCCTCAATCGACAGTGTGCTGGCGCCCGGGGCGGAATCGGTGAACTCGCCGGCGTGCCGCAGGTTCACCACCGTGCGGACACCCCGGGCAGACAGGCGGCGCAGTTCTGCGGCCGTGGGCTGGGGCAGGACCCACACGCCGTCGGTCACTTCTAGCGGCTGGTCCATGGTGTCAAGGTCCGTATAACGAAAAGCAGGGGGCGTGCCGGCGGAGGTGGCCGGCCCCCTGGGCACACTCTACCCGCGAATGAAACTGCGTTTGCCGGCGTTGCCACGGGTTATCGGGACCGTTTCGCGGCCGCGCCGGGTGGTTGGAGCGGCGTTCACTTGAATCACGATGAACGGGGGTCTGCGGGCCGAGTCGCCTGCCGCTTTGTTCTTCTCGTGCCCGTCACTCTTTTCCGGAACCCCATGATGCCCAGTTCTCGCAACGCCGTGCTCGAACGCTTCTTTACCGCCCTGATCAGCGGGGACCGCCCGGCGGCCCGGACCGTACTCGACGAGTTGTATGACGCCGACGTGCCCGCCGAGCGGATCGTCGACCAGCTGATTTGGCCGGCCTTGGAGCAGGTGCAGCAGCGCACCCGGGCCGACCAGTTGAGTCGCCTGAGCCAGCAGTTTGCGACGCGCCTGCTACGTGCGACCGCCGACCAGCTACAGCCGCGCTACACCGCCCAGGCGGACCGTAACCTGCGGGCCCTGGTGACCACGGGCACCGACGACGCCGAGGAATTGGCCGGGCAGCTGGCAACGGACCTGCTGGAGGCCGACGGCTACGTGGTGCAGTACGCCGGCGGCGGCGTGGCCAACGACGAACTGGTCGCCCAGATCGGCGCGTCCAACATTGACCGTTTGGTGGTGTTCGGCTCGACGCCCGACACCGTGCCGACCACCCGTCAGCTAATCGACCGCCTGCACGCGGTGGGCGTGTGCCCGCACCTGCAGATCGTGGTGGGGGGGGGCGTGTTTAACCGGGCCGAAGGCCTGGCGGAAGAAATCGGCGCCGACCTTTGGGCCGCCGACCCGGTGGCCCTGGTTCGGGTGATGGCCGAAAACAGCCAACGCCGCATGACCGCCGACCAGCGCACGGTGGGGCGGCGCCGGCCGGCGAACAAGAAGGCGGCGGCGTAAAGCCCAAGCTCGTCCCGGCATCACCGGTGCCAACAAACAAAACCGCCGCGTGGACCCGTCGGGGCCGCGCGGCGGTTTGTGTTGGCTGGTTTGGTCGTGGCTCTGGCGTGGATGCGGCGCGGTGTCAGCTGTTCTCGAAGGTTCCCTCGTTCATCCGCTGGCGTTCGACGGTGTAGCGGGTGATGTAGTTCCAGTTCCAACTGTCGTCGTACTTGTGCGCCACGCCCCACGAAAGGCCCGCGGGGCGCTTGTTTTCGGGCAGGTCGTCGTCGCGGCAGATGCCCAGGGCCTCGGGGGCACCCTTGATGTGCGAGACGATCTCGAAGTTGATGCCGTCTTCGGCCCGCTGCAGGGTGTTCTTCTCCGGGCCGTCGGTGGTCAGCAGCGCGATCATCGCGCCCCGGTGCTCCCACACCGCCACCTCGTGGCCGCTGTTGGTGATCGGGTTGTATTCGCTCTTGACGTAGGGCCCGAGGATGTCGTCGGCGATGGCCACGCCCCATTTAATTTCACGCCCGCCCATGTTCATGCCCTCGCCCATCGTTTCGCCTTTGTAGTAAAGGTAAAACTTGCCTTTGAAAAACATCAGGCACGGGTCGTGGGTCTTGTGGCTGTCAAAGCTGCCTTTCTTCTCGACGTGGAACCGGTTGTCCTCGTCGCCCTTCCACACCCCGTCGTCCGAGGGGCTGACGATCGGCGCGTCGCTGCGGGTCCACGGGCCGAAGGGGCTGTCGCTGTGGGCCATGGCGATGTGCTCTTTGACCCGGTTGGTGTAAGGGAACTTCACCACCTGGTACACGAGGTAGTAGCGGCCTTCGTGGGCCAGCACCTCGGGGGTGAAGCAGGCGCGGTCGTCGTAGCGGCCCGCGGGGCCGGGCTGCACGGCCGGGCCTTCTTCTTTCCAGGTCCAGCCGTCGGTGCTGGTGCCGTGCCACACCTCGGTTTTGTCCCAAGGAAAGACCTTGGCGTCCGGGTCGCCGGTGCCGAAGCCCCGGGTTTCGCCGGTGCCGCGGGTGTACCAGCAGTGGTAGACCCCATCGACGCGGATGACCGCGGTGGGGTCGCGGCGGATCACGCCCTCTTCGTAGGCGAAGTCGCCTTTGAGCGGCTCTTCTTTGAACTGGATGAAGTATTCGTCGTCGCGCTGGTCGTAGCCGCGTTCGATCGCGCGCTTGGAGGCCAGAGAAAGCTTGCGGTCGGCGGGGGGGGCGGGCTTGGACATGGTGGGCTCGGAGGGGCGGCAGATTGTTAACAGATCATACGGCCGAGCAGCCCGGCGGCGGGCCGCTCCTGTGGGCTAGGAGCACAGCGCCACGGCGTGGCGCAGTGCGTCAAGGGGGTCCACGCCGTCGGAGGCAAGGAACTCATGGCCGATGAAGCCGGTGTAGTCGGTGGCGCGGATCGCTGCGGCGATCGCGGGGTAGTTCAGCTCTTGGGCGCCGTGCAGCTCGTGGCGGCCTGGTACACCGGCGGTGTGATAGTGGCTGATCCAGCGGTGGTGACGGCGGATCGTCGCGATGACGTCGCCCTCCATGATCTGCATGTGGTAGATGTCGTAGAGCAGCCGCAGCGCGGGCGAGTCGACCTGCTCGCACACCGCTACGCCCCACGCCGTGCGGTCGCACATGTAATCCGGGTGGTCGACCTTGCTGTTAAGCAGCTCCAGCGCGAGCGTGACGCCCAGGTCTTCGGCCACGGGGGCCAGCCGCCGCAGCCCCGCGACGCAGTTGGCCATCCCCGTGTCGTCGTCCAGCCCCGCGCGGTTGCCCGAGAAACACACCACCTGGCGCGCCCCCGCCGCGGCGAGGGCTTCGAGGTGCGGCACGGTGACCGCCATCAACGCGTCGTGGTGCTCCACGCGGTTCCACGCCCGCTCGATGCCGCCGACCTTGGTGCCGTCGTCGAGGGTGGCGGTGGTGTGCGACACCAGCGCGCACTGCAGGTCATAGCGCGTGAGGGTGGACAGCTCGTCCACCGACAGCAGCTCGACCGAAGCGATACCCAACGCCCGGGCGGTCGCGCACAGCTCTTCAAGAGACTGGCCGGGGAAGCACCAGCGGCAGACCGAATGCAGGGGAGCGGTGGGCATGAGATGAGGTTAGCAGCGAGCCGTGACGTCGCCTCGTGGGCGGGGTGCCCGCCGCGGTCATAGGGCGGCCGCGGCCAACCCGGCGTCGATCAGCATCTCCGCCGCGTCGATCGCCGCGTCTAGGGCTTGGGGGCAGGGCTTGACCTGGGCGCAGGCCATGGTGCCGTCAAACAGCGTGCCCAGCTGCAAGGCCAGCGTCCGTGGCTGGTCCACCCCCGCCTCGTCGGCCAGGCGGGTGAGCCAGTCCCGAACCCAGGCCTGGTGGGCCACCGCCGCGGCCCGGGCCGGGTGGAGATCGTCGCCCCGGGATCGGGCCGGGCCGTACTCCGCCGCGGCCCGCGCGAACACGCAGCCCGGGAAGTCTGGGCGTTCGACGTCGTCGCGCAGGGCGGCAAACACCGCCGTCAACCGCCCGCGGGCCGTCGTGGCTTCCTGGTTCACGTAGGCGGTGGTGCGCTCTCGCCACCGCCGGTCCAGCCGCTCCAGCACCGCCACCACCAGGTCTTGTTTTGAACCAAACTGAAGGTAGAGGGTGCGCCGGGCCACGCCCGCCTCCTGCAGCACCTGCTGGATGCCCACGGCCCCAAAGCCGTGGGTGGCGAACAGCTGTTCGGCGGCGTCTAGAAGCTCGGTGCGCTTGGCGGAGGGCATCGGAGGGCCCAACCCGGGACGGACGGCGAAAAGTCCCGTTGTCCGCGACCACGAGCGTTAAAAAAGGCGACAGATGTGGAAATATACCGAATGGTCTACTTGTTCGTTCTGCGAGTCCGGGGCGCACGTTGCGTCGCCGCCGGCTCCCGACTTTCTAAGGGCCCCGTGCCCAACCCTCTTTTTGGAGACCCGATGAACTTTCGCACCCTTTCCGTTCGCACCCTTTCCGCTCGCAGCTTTTTCAAGCCCCTGGCCTGCGCCGCCCTGATCCTCGCCGCGCTGCCCATGCTGTCTGCCGCCCAGGCCGGTGAGTCCCACGAGCACAAAGAAGCCGTCGCCGCCCACACCACCCCGCTGGGCCTGGCCGGCTACTCGCCCGTGTCCTATTTTGGCGACGGCGGCCCGCACTTTGGCAGCCCGGGCATCTCGGCCGAACACGAGGGCGTGGTCTACTTTTTTGCGACCGAAGCCGAGCGTGATCAGTTCAACGGCTCGCCCGAGCGCTACGTGCCGGCCTACAACGGCTGGTGCGCCACCGGCATGGCTCTGGGCAAGTACTTCCCGGTCGACGCCACCAACTACAAGATCGTCAACAACCGGCTTATGCTCTTCCTGAATAACGGCGAAACCGACGCCCTGAAGCTTTGGAACGACGGTGATCAAGCCGAGCAGCTGGGCAAGGCCGACGCATTCTTCAAAGCCGAGTCGATGAAGTAAACCCCCGACCGGGCCGGTGAAGCCCGCGACGCGCGATTCCTTGCCTCCCCCCGCCCGGCGCCCGCCGGCGGGGTTTTTTTTGTGCGCTGTTTTTCCGCCACGGCGAAGGTAGGACGCGAGCTTAACTAAGAACGCGTGTGAGAAGCCCCGCACGCAGGCGTGCGGGATTTCTCGCACACGTTCTGAGGCCCGGCCTCGGTTTACCCCCGGGTCAGAGCCCGCATCTCGTTCACGCACTGGGTGAGAGCCGGAACTGGGTTCTCCACGTCGCCCTCGTACTCCAGCACCGCCATGCCGCGGAAGTTGGCGGCTTCCAGTGCCGCCACAAACGCCGGTAGGTCCAGTGTGCCGGTGCCCACGACCACGTCTTGCCAGCCCGCGTCGGGGCCGAAGGTGAAATCCTTGTAGTGCACCCCGAACACCAGGTCGCCGTAGCGCTTCACCCAGGCGACCGGGTCGCCCTGACGCGGGCCGATCTGCATGCACCACGCGGTGTCAATGCACAGGCCGATCTGCCCGCCGCCCAGCGACGTGAGGTGGTCCAGGATGTCCGGCGACCCGCCGAACTGGTAGCCCCCGTGGCAGTGGATGCCCACTTTGATCCCGAAGTCTTTGGCCATCGCCGCGGTACGAGGCACCGCGGTGGCGAAGCTGTCCACGTTGAAGTGGGCCGAGATATGCGTGGCTCCCGCCAGCGCGGCGCACTCGAACCATTTTTTCTCAACATCGGCGCCGGTGAAGGTCTGCACCCCGATCGAGACGATCTCTACGCCCTTATCCCGGTAGACCTGTACCACTTCCGAGAAACCGCGGGGGTCCGCAAAGTCTGCGTGTACTCCGCACAGCTCGACCGATCTCACGCCGATTGCCTTGACCTTATCAGCCACCGAAGGATTATCTTTGGTGTGACGAAAACACCAACTCTGCACGCCGAAGTCGAGGGCGGGACGGCTCATAGGTAAAGACTCACGGGTGTTAAAAGGATAAACGGGCGTTCGTTGCGGCCTCGGCCGTCTGCGCACCGGGCGCTACGCCGAGCACTGAAGAACGCCGCCGGACCACATCGACCGGCGAGTTTACCTCGAAGCCGTACGACGTCGAAGCGGCGGTGGTCCCGGAACTTCACCCAGACGGCGGGTGCCGCCCTAGGAAGCGACGGCGGGGGCGTCAGGGATACCGCATCACCAAATAGGCGTAGCACCCTAAGCCTGGTCTCCGTTAAGCACCGTACCCCAACGACGCCCACCGATTCGCCGGGTTGCTCGGTGTCTAAAGCTGCGGGCACCTTGGCCCGCGCGGTCGGCGGCAGATGAACACCGTGCCGGGTCCCCGGGGTCAGGCCGAGCATTCTGCGAGCAAGCAAAACCGCGGGAGCACCGCTTTTTCGGCCCGGTGCTCGCGGTAATCCGGGCGCAGGTGGGCGGCCAAAACCACGAAGTCCGAGAGGTCCACCTCCGTCACCGCGTTGCACCCGGACCGGGTGTGGGCGCGGCGGGGAAGATGAAAACGCGACTTGACAGAGAAAGGCTTCGCGGGACTGGGGTTTTCCCCCCGCAGCGTGGGCGGGCTTGTTTTGTTGCGGGAGTCAGGCCCCGCAGCCGCGGCGGATGAGACGTGCCGATCGTTGGACTTCACCATGACCAGTGCCTTTCGGTTAGACACCTAAACAATCATTCCGGTCGGGGGTTCATTCCGTTTTCGGGCAAAAAAATATGGCGTCGGGTGTTTTCTACGCCAGGGTGCGGATGAGCCAGGGCGACAAGCAGATGGGTGCGGAGGCGGGAGATTTTGCTGTTTTTATATTCGTCTCTGCACGCCCTGCGGCGCGGTGGAAACGTATTAAATGGTCACCGAGTACGAGGTTTGCGTCTAGCGATGCTTGTTGACGCATGGTTCACAAGCCGCCTATGGACTGACGCATTGATCGCAGGGCGTGCTTCGTAGCCTTGGCCTTTTCTTCGGCGGTCCGCGTGAAGCCGATGGTCCAGATTCCGATCAGAATGAGGGGCGCTGCGATGTAAACACCGGCGACGGTGCATTCGGAAAGCCAACGGACTCCGGGCGACCAAACGCTCTCTGGTGCAATCAAATTGTTGATCCGTATGCCGCTGGCGGCAATCGGGACGATGAGGGTAGCCAGGCCCACACCCAGGACGATAGATCCGATCAGCTGTCCGGGGCGACGAAACCTGGCGATGGTTTGTAAAACATTCATTCGTATTTATCGACGGACTTGGATTTAGAATGAACCTGTGGAGCGGATCATCTCGGGAGATCAGTTTTGGCGGTGTTTGCCGGTAAACACAAGGTGGGTTTTACCCCGAGCCACGGCGCGCGGACGCAAGCGGGGCGGAGGGTTTTGATTTCGCGTCTGATTGCAGTTACGCGGTTTTGCCAGGTGTTTTTTCTTGTTTCGATTCAACGCGGCGCGCGTGGTGCTCGTTTGCCTTTGGATTTCGGGACGTCTGGCGAGCGCTTGGGATCCGCTGCCGGCAGCAGCTTTTCAACTGTCACGTCGATCATGCGCACCGCCGGCACGGTGATGCTGTAGTGGCGCGTGAACCCGAGGGCAAACCCGCCGCCCGGTTCTCCGCCCGGGAGCGGCTGGGCTTCCCAGGCCAAAATGTTGTTCACGCGCAGGCTGAGCATGCCTTGTCGGTTCTCAATCACCACCCGGTAGTTCGGTCCCTTGAGCTTGGCTTTTTCGAGCTGTTTTAAGGCGTGTCCGGTGGCCCAGCGGTATTGGCCCGGGGTGTCGTCGAAGAGGCTGTTCGTGGCCACGCTGTGGTTGTTGGCCACGCCCAGATAGGGCAGGACTCCGAAGCTGGGGATCACCGACTTCGAGCCGGTGTTAAAAGCGATTCCCACGCTGCTGGTGGCGCGTGACGTGTGCCACCAGCCCCCGGGATCAACCACGGTGTAGGCGATCCGGTACGCGGCGCCGATCTCCAGCGGGCAGTAGAGCCAGTGGTCGCGCGCATAACCCGCAGGCACGGTGAAAACGCGGCGCCCTTGGTGCTTGGTCTCTTCGAACCGGCCGCGCAGCGGCTGCCACACGTCTGCGGTCAGATCCATCAGATCGATGGTTTCGCCCGCGTCGTAAGCGGCCTGCAACGCTCTGGGCGCCGGCTCCGGGGTCAGGCCCAAGCCCCCCACGTCGCCAACGGCTTCGGGCCCGCCGGCTTCTCCCAAGATTTGCGACGCACGCTCGGGCCGGTCAAGCCACCGCGCCAGCGACACCGCGTGGCCGTAGCGATATTCGGAGGGGTCACCGAAATAGGGGTAACGCTGCGCGCGCCGCGCGTAGGCCAGGGTCGCATCCAGGGCCGCGTCGCCGTTTTCACGCAGCCAGCCCCGGGACGCTTGAATCAGGTGAGTGCGGAGCGCGACGTCGTCCGGGGTTGACGGCCAAAAATGCTGCCACGGCAGGGACGCCTGCGCTGCCCCGATGCGCCGCGCCGCGGGCATCTGGCTGAGCGACAGGTGGGCCTCCCAGGCGTGGCGGTAGGTCGCGGACCAGGCTTCAAGATCGCGGTGGGGCGGCAGGGCTTCGCTCGCCAGAACGCCCCCGGCTTCCTGCAGCCGGCTGAGGGTGAACCGCCACTGATCGAACACCCGGGTGTCCAGCGGGGTGGCGGCCGCCGCGGTGTGGAACCAGTCCGCCGCGTTTTGGGCCAGGCGGTGGGCATCCTGCGGTCGGCCCAGACCGGTCACCGCCCGGGCGCTGTCCATCGCCGCCTCGGCGATCGCGCCCGCAAGCTGGGCCTTCATTGCCGGTTGGGTCGCCAAGGGCCAGGCGGCCAGCGCCTCGGCTTCGCCGCGGGCCAGCAGGTCCAGGGCCAGGCGCAGGGTGTTGTCGTGACGGTGGGCCGGGTCAGAGTCGTACCAGCCGTCGATGATCGTGCGCGCCGCGGCGGTGTCGTACGCCAGCCGCAGTGAGCGGGCGACCCACTCGGCGGCCCCTCCGGATGCGACCGCGGGGCCGCTGACCCGGCGCCAGTGGTTGGCGTGGCGTTCTTGTTGTTCCAGGGGGCGGGGCTGGATCAGCCTGGCCAGAGGGGCCGCGTGCTGGGGGTGTTGTGCCAGCCAATCCGCCTGGCGGGCCAAAGCCGTGGCGGCCTTGGCCCGGTCGGGCCACATCGAAGCATTTTCGCCCCGTTCGACCCACGCCCACGGGCGGTAGTCGGGCTCGTGCAGCCAGGCGCGTTTGCGCCGCAACACGTCCGCCAGTTCGGCGTGTCCCGCCGCGATCAGTTGCTCGCTCGACGGCTCGTTGTACGCGGCGCTGCGGTTGATCGGGTTCGGCTTGAGAACGGCGCGGCACAGCGCCCGGATCAGCAGGTCCTCGCGGGCCCCGGTGCTCAGCAGCCGCTGGGCTTCGGGCCGGTCTTGATCGCGATGCACGTGGCCCTCGGGCCGCAAACGAAACGCGTCCACGGAAGCGGCCATGCGTATCGCGTCGCGGTCGATCAACGCGCGGGCGGCGGGGGCCCAGTCGGCTCGGGCGTGGGCGGTCTGGTTTAACGAGTGCTTCCACACGTCGGCGTAAAGGGCGGCGACCTCTTGCTGCGCAAACGGGGGAGCGGCCACGGGCGTCGGGTCGTGGGGGAGTGCGGTGGGCGCCGCGGGCGGGGTCCACCGCGGCTCTGTGTCCGGGGCGTCCACCACCGCGGCGTACGCGCGGTGCTGGTGGAAAATAGAAGAAGGATCGTCCTCAGCCCGTTTCCGTCTTTCCGCGCCGGTCAGCTTGCGCACCCACAAACTGCGGTAATGGATCGGGTCGTGTACGCCGACTTTTCCGCGGCGGTTCCAGTACATCCCCAGCCCCAGCGGTCCGCCGCGGACCTGTTCCCGAACCTCCCAGCCGCGTTGAACCGGCACCCCGTTGTGGTAAAGGTCCGCCGTGTTTCCGAAACGTCGGACATAAATGCGAGCGGTCTCGCGCCCGGTGGTTTGGTGGTGCGTTAGCTCGTCGGCGGTGGTCCACCGGTGCCGGCCGTCGGCACTCAGGCTGCGGATTTCGAGCAGCCCCTTCCGCTCGAAATACACCCCGGTTTGGTTCAGGGTGTTGATTTTTTCGTCGACCCCCAGCTGGACCCCCGCGATCACAAAAAGCTCTCGCCCGCCCCAGAGTGCCGGCGGGGAGAGCTCCAAGGCGACTTCATAGTGCTCGCCCACTTTCGGGGGCGAGACCAGCCGTGAACCGCTGCCTTCGCCGTAGTGAGCGCGAACCCCTGCCCCGGGAACCGGTTCCGCATGCCCCCGGGACACCCGCCAGCCCGCCACTCCGTGAGATAAAAGCTCCACCGGTTCGCCGCGGTTGTAGGCGGCTTGGCGTTGGGCGGCCAGGGCCAGGTCGTTGAGCGCGCGGCGCACCAGCGGATCCTCTGCGCCGCGGGCCGCGGCCCGGAGAATCGTGGCGGCCTCCGCGGGCTGGGCCCGCGCGGCGAGCGTCGCGGCGGCGGCCTCGGGGTTAAGCTGGATTGCCGCCAGCCCGGCGTCCCAGCGTTGGTCGACCCCGAAGTCGTTGGTGCGGCCCAGGCCGCGCCCCAGGCCTTCGCGCGCCGGGTCGGGCTCAAGCATCCGGTACAGACGCAGGGCCCGGTCGAAGTCGCCGCTTTTGAAAGCCACCGCGTAGGCCAGGGTGCCGACGGCTTGCAACGACGGCGTGGCCGCTTCGGACCGCTCCAACTGGCGCGTCAACGCGGGGAGCCAGCGGTGCTGGTGTTCCACCAGCCAGTCTTCGCCGTCGTCGGTCAGAATGTCGTCGATGGCCTCGGCGAGCACCGCCGGGATCTGGCTTCCGGCCGGGCCCTCCGCGGCGGCCCGCAAGCCCATGTCCAACACCGCCGCCTAGCTGCCACCCCAGCGGGGGCGTAAAGCCTCCGCCAGGCGCGACCACGGGGCTTGATCGGCGGGGTCCGCCCGGACCGCCGCGTTGAACCATCGGTTTTCGTCCCCGCTGCCCTGGCCCATCGCCACCTTGATCATCAGCGTCGCGGCTTGCGGCAGGTGCGGGCGGGCCCGGTGGGCGGTCTTCAGGTCGGCGGCGGCCTGTTCGAGTGACTGCTCAAAACCCGCCCAGCCGCTGTCGGTCACCGTGTGCCCTCACCCGCCCCCGCGGTGTTCCCATGCCGCTTCGATGGCCAGCGCCCCCAGGGCCAGATGTCGAAGCCAGGCCTTGTCGTCTCGGTCCGAAGCGCCCTGCTTCAGAGCCGCGGACGCCGCTTGAACCTGCTCCAGGCCCGCGCTTTTACTCAACCGCACGGCCAGGTCCGCCCACCACCTCTCAAACGCCGGCTCGATCGGCCCCGGCTCGCGGCACCACGCCGCGAGCTCGCGGTAGATTTCGTCGCGAAACTGGTTGAGGCTGGCGGTGTGGGTCCAGTTTTCGTTCTTGGCCCAGTTGACCAGCAGCCCGAGGTCGGCCACCAGCAGCGCCGCCTCGGACGGATAGCCCTGCCCACGCATATGGCGCGCGCCCGACATCGCCCGGCGCAAACGGTCGCCGGTGTCGTCTCTTTGCATGGCGCCGACCACCGCCCAGAACAGCGGGTCGCTGAATCCGGCATCACGCAGCGCCCGGGTCTCGGAGACCCACGCCTTGCGGTCAAACCATCCATTGGGCCGGGGCCGACCGATGTGTTGCGTGTGGGCCACCCACTTGGCCGCGTCGCCCAAGATCTGGTGGACCAGGTCGACCGTCTCCGCCGGCAAAGCCCCCGCGGCGTGGTGCTGGTCGAAAAACCCAACCAGCTTCGTTTCGATCCGCGCCGCGTAGACCCGCACCTGCCGCTCCGCGTCCGCTGCCGTCGGCGACCGGTCGAAGGACAGCGCGTCTCTTATCCCGCCGCTCGCCGCGTCTCCGCCCTGCGGTTCGGCCGCCAACGACTGGCCCGCAGGGCACAGAAGCAAGATAAGCAGTATCGCCAGGCAGGTGGGGTTGTGAGGCATGATGGGATTCAAGTAGAGAAAGAAAATCCGTACTCAAGATAGAGCCCGCGCCCTGCCTGGGTGCTGGCGAGAGACGGGGCTCCGGGATTCGGCGGTCGCTCTACGGCCTTCGAACCTCGGTTGTCTTTGTGACTCGTTGGGCGCCGCCCCTTACATGCTAGTTAAGATCCGACCCCATGCGCTTCGTTAAACCTGGGTGGAGGCGATAGGTTGCCGTACTTGGTCGTCAGGGCAGGAATGACTTCCGGCATTTTTCGGAGTCACGCTGCCGGGCTTTCAACCTAGTCGATCTCGACGCTGGGTTGTGGCGTAGGTAAGCCGTCGGCGTGGAGGCCTTCCAGATGAAACGCGATGGTTTCGGTTAGCAGTTGCCTCGCCTTTTCTTTTGTGTCGCCGGTCACGCCGACACCAGGGAGACCGGGGGCGTAGCCGCCGAAGGTTCCCGATTCGGTTTTCTTGATGAAGATGGCGTGCTTCATGGCAGGTCGTCTTTCGTGAGGCCGGCTTGTTTCAGGATACTGTTCAGCGTCCCGTTGGAAACGTCGTGGTTGGGCTTGCCTTCGACCGTGACACGCCCGGTTTTGGTGCCGTCTTTGAGCTGACGGTGGCTGCGTTTTTGGGCGACGGTTGCCCACCCACCGCCTGCCAGCACGCGGATGAGGGCTCTAAACTTGATCGCTGTCTGTTAAATATAGAGGTCAAACGAAAAACCCCCGCCACGTTTACGCGGCGGGGGCTGTTTTCTTGCTAACGGCTAACTCCTAAGAGCTAGCGGCTAAATCAGTAGTCCATATCGTCATGCCCACCGCCCGCAGGAGCCTTCTTCTCTTTGATCTCGGTGATCACCGCGTCGGTGGTCAGCAGGAGGCCGGAGATGCTGGCGGCGTTTTGCAGGGCGATGCGCTCGACTTTGGTGGGCACGATGATGCCCATGTCGATGAGGTCGCCGTACTGGGCGGTGAGGGCGTTGAAGCCGAAGGCTTTGCCTTTGCCGTCTTCGACTTCTTTGGCGACGACGCTGCCGTCGTGGCCGGCGTTGTCGGCGATCTGCTTGATGGGGGCCGAGACGGCGCGGTGGACGATCTGCACGCCGAGTTCTTCGTCGCCGACCAGGCCTTCGAGCTTGGCGAGGGCTTTGCGGGCCCGCAGCACGGCGGTGCCGCCGCCGGGGAGGATGCCTTCTTCGACCGCGGCGCGGCTGGCGTGCATGGCGTCTTCGACGCGGGCTTTCTTTTCTTTCATCTCGGATTCGGTGGCGGCACCGACGTTGATCTGGGCGACGCCGCCGGCGAGCTTGGCGAGGCGCTCTTGGAGCTTCTCGCGGTCGTAGTCGCTGGAGGTGTTGTCGATCTGGTTGCGGATGCTGTCGATGCGGCCTTTGATGTCGGACGACTTGCCGGCGCCTTCGATGAGGGTGGTGTTGTCCTTATCGAGCACGGCCTTCTTGACGCGGCCCAGGTCGCTGAGCTCGAGCTTTTCGAGGTCGATGCCCAGCTCTTCCATGATGGCGCGGCCGCCGGTGACGGTGGCGATGTCTTCGAGCATGGCTTTGCGGCGGTCGCCGAAGCCCGGGGCTTTGACGGCGGCGATGTTGAGGATGCCGCGCAGCTTGTTGACCACGAGCGTGCTGAGGGCTTCGCCGTCGATGTCTTCGGCGATGATGAGGCAGGGCTTGCCGCTCTCGGCGACCTTGCCGAGGATGGGCAAGAGGTCTTTGGCGCTGCTGATCTTCTTTTCGTGGATGAGGACGTAGGCGTCTTCGAGGACGGCTTCCATGCGGGCGGGGTCGGTGACGAAGTGGGGGCTGAGGTAGCCCTTGTCGAACTGCATGCCTTCGACGAGTTCGACGTTGGTCTCCAGGCTCTTGCCTTCTTCGACGGTGATGACGCCGTCTTTGCCGACCTTGTCCATGGCTTGGGCGATGATCTGGCCGATCTCGGCGTCGTGGTTGGCGGCGCAGGTGCCGACCTGGGCGATCTGCTCGCTGCTGCTGATTTTTTTGCTGTCGGTGGCGAGCTTGTCGACGATGGCCTGGACGGCTTTGTCGATGCCGCGCTTGATCTGGTTGGCGTTGGCGCCGGCGGTGATGTTTTTCAGGCCTTCTTTGAAGATGGCTTCGGCGTAGACGGTGGCGGTGGTGGTGCCGTCGCCGGCGTCTTTGGACGAGCGGGCGCTGACTTCTTTGACCATCTGGGCGCCGATGTTTTCGATCGGGTCTTCGACTTCGATCTCTTTGGCGACGGTGACGCCGTCTTTGGTGACGGTGGGCGAGCCGAAGCTCTTTTCGAGAATCACGACGCGGCCGCTGGGGCCGAGGGTGGTCTTGACGGCTTTGGCGAGCTGGCTGACGCCGCGCAGGATGGCGGAGCGGGCTTCGTTGTCGAACTTGATGTCTTTGGCGGGCATGG
>CALLPP010000088.1 GCA_938015655.1 uncultured Algisphaera sp. | reverse complement strand
ATCTAACGATCACCGTGAACCCCGACCGCCGCGACCGCGACGAACCGCGGGTGATCAAGCGGAGGAAAGACACCTACCGCTACATGACGAGGCCGCGTGAAGTGCTACGGCAAGAGCTTGGCATCACGCGAGATACGAGTTGAGTTCATGGCGTTCTTCCCCGACATCATTGATTCCCCCATTGATTCGCCAGAGATCCCAGTAATTCCCAGGTGGTGTGGCCGGCTTTGCGACCTACCGCTTTGGACTTTAGTGCGTGGTAACCGCCGCAGTCGTAGGCGCAGAGCCACTCGTGGAGCGAGGTGCGGCCCACGCCCATGGCCTTATGACTTGGGGCTGGGGCTGCCCTTCTTCACGCACGGCACGTACCGTACGCATACGCAGGGCTTGACGGGCCTCGGATGACAAACGGTGTCCGTCCTGGTTCACGGCTTATGTCATATCGCATGTACGACGCCGCTGCCAGAAATGTTCGGAAATTGGGGTCCGGATTAATAATGCCCGCGTCACTTCATGTTGCTAATGTCAGAAACCACAGCTACAGAAAGGGCCGGTCATGGAGTCGAGTAGCAGCGGAGCGGACACCGTTTCTATTGATTCGCTGCTTATTAATCGAGTAGCGAACGAAGAAGAAACCGATCGCCGCCCGGCAACGGGTGTTCTTGGCGCTCTAAAGTTTATGACACCACGCCGTGTACGCGAAATGAATCCGTTCCCGAGCAATCTATCCCATTCTGCTGCATTGCCAAACGCAAGGCCAACTCGATTACCGCCCTGCATGATGACTCCACCTCTGTTTCGATGACCCAGCCCAAGACAGTGCCCAATTTCATGGAGCGTAACCAGAGGTAAAAGTCCTAAAGTCCCACTGTTTTGCCGCAGCCTTCCACTGCCTGTTTCAAAAAAACCTCTGGCAAACTCGACACGGCAACGAAACAAGTTCGGGCTTGTTTCGACTATAGTTGCATTGGTAAGCGACCCAGATGTTCTCCGGAAAAAAATCACCAAACGCATACGGGTGTCGAGAATTCGCTCCCATTCCGCCGCCGCTTCACGGATAACTCGCCGTAATTCTGGATCCAGGCCAGATTGGAACTGAAGCGTAACGTTCTGCGACTGCGCGGGGCTTCCCGGTATGGTTATAAGAAAGAAAGCCACGGCAATTAAAAGTCGACTTGATTTCATACTAAACTTATCCTTTGATTAAATCTATCAAAAAGTTAGGCTGCGTAATTGTGAAGTTGCACCGTAGAGTAAGTGTTTTGCTCGATGGTTGCAATCCGACGAATTTAAAAATGGGGGGGATATCCTATCGGGCAATCTCTTATATTGAATAAAAGATTCAAGGTCGAAGTGTTACGCCCGGCCCGAACCAAACAACACTGCGGTTTGACGGCAGGGGTGTGTCCGTCAAGTTTTGCATTTTCGATTCAGCGGCCTCGGTCAGTTTGGTTCCAGTCAATTGATTCGAGCAAGGGGGCTGGCTGCCGCATAGGCCGCTCACCCCCGCGGGCGGCCTACGCGGCAGCCAGCCTCCGGTCAGCCTCTACGCGGCCTTCTCTCCTTCCTGCGCCTCGGCGTGCGTCGCCTCCGCCGCCGCCGCTTCAAGATCCTGCTCCCGCAGGTGGTCCATGTTCAGGTACCGCCGCTCGCCCCAGCTGCTGCCCGCCACGTGACGCAGACGCGCGGCACCAGCATCAGGGCGCTCTGTCCGTCGGGGAAGGCGCCCACCACGCGGGTCCGTCGCCGGATCTCGCGGTTCAGCCGCTCAAGCACGTTGTTGCTGCGGATCCGCTTCCAGTGCTCGCTGGGGAACGCCATGTACGACAGCGTCTGGCCCACGCTGGATGCCACCAGGGCCGCGGCCTTGCCCAGCTTCATCGCCTTGAGCTTAGCCACGACGTCCGCGGCCTTCTTCTCCGCGGCTTCCCGGTCTTCCTGGGCGTGAACCGCTTTGCATATCGCCATCACGGCCTTGCTCTTGGTCTTGGGCACCTCGGCGTTCATGTTGCGGTACCAGTGGACCAGGCACCGCTGCCACGCGGCGGCGGGGTAGAACTCGGCCAGCACGTTGACCAGGCCCAACGCGCAGTCGCTGACGATCAGACGCGGGCTCTTCAGGCCGCGTTCCTTGAGATAACGCAGGAACTTACGCCAGTCTTCGGTACCTTCCTTGGCGCCCTCGGCGACGCCCAACACCTGGCGGAACCCGCGTTCATCCACCCCGATGGCCACCAGCACGGCGACGTTTTTGACCTCTCCGCCCCAGCTTCGTTTGAGCCAGATGCCGTCGAGGTAGACGTCGGCGGAGTTGCCGGTGATCGGCGCGTTGCGCCACGCCTCGATCTTGCCGTAAACCTTTTGGTTCAGCTCGCTCACGGTGCTGGCCGGCACGCGGGTGCCCCACAACGCTTCGGTGATGTCTTCGACCCGGCGGACGCTGACGCCGGCGAGGTACATCTCGACCAGGGCCTCCTCGACCGAGGTCTCGCGACGCTTGTAGCGTTCGATGATCTGGGTCTCGAAGGGCAGGGTGCGGAGCTTGGGCACGTTCAGCTTGACCCTGCCGGCCTTGGTCTCCAAGTTCCGGGAGTAGGACCCGGCGCGGGTGTCCAGGCGGTCGGGGGTGCGTTCGTATCGCTTGGCGCCGCAGAGCTCGTCGGCCTCGGCGTCGAGCATGGCGTTGAGGGTCTGCTCGACTGAGCTGCGGACCATCTCGTCGAAGTGGCCGCGGACCTTGGCGGCGTCGATCTGGAGGCTGCCGGCCAGCGGCTCGGTGGGGGCTTCGGTCACGGGCGCGAGGGTGGTAGGATCGGTCATGGTGGTCTCCTGTTTAGGGGTGTGTCGTAGGTGACAACACCTTGTTGGCGGGAGACCGCTTTTTCAAATGTGCGAAAGATTTAGGACGTTACCCAAAGATCGGGTGATGTCGCGTTTCGTAGGATGGGTGACGCGGCCCCATGCGACGCGTGGGCAGAAGCGTTGCGGCGTTGGTTTGCATTGGCGGCCCTGGGGGGGTGCCTGCTTCAACCTCCTGGCGGGAACCGGGTTTCGCGGGCGGCCCGCGGGTCTGGCATTCAATGGGGTGTTTTAAAAACGGCCCTCCCGGTGAGGGAGGGCCGTTTAAAGCGGAGAGGGTGGGATTCGAACCCACGGTACGCGCTAGACGCACACTGGTTTTCGAAACCAGCTCCTTCAGCCGCTCGGACACCTCTCCGGGGGGGGGTCGGTCGTGGGGGTGGGCGGTGGTGCCGCCCGCGGCTAGGGCCGGTACTATATGCGGATCGGCGTGGCGGGCAACCGCGGGCCGGGCGGCTGGCGGTTGGGCCGGCTTTTTTGTTCTTCTTTGTTTGCCCCTGCCCCGAGGCTTGCTGCTGTGAGTGAAACACGTGACCTGAACGACGAGGCGGGGCCGGGGGGCCGGCGGCCGGTGCGGGCGGGGGACCGGGTGACGGTGACCCAGCAGATCCAGAACAAGGGGTGGGTGACGTCGGTGACGGGGGTGGTGGAGGCGGTGGAGCAGCGCAAGACCGGGTCGTGGTTTGCCCACGCGAAAGACGATCGGTTGTGGCTGGACCGGCTGGTGCTGAAGAAGGACGACGGGGAGCTGGTGGTGTGCAATCTGGATGCGTATTCGCGGGTCGAGACGGCGCCGAAGTTGATTGGCGAGGGGCCGAGGGGCTGAGGGGCTGAGGGGTGGGGTCCGGCGGTGGTCGGGCGGGGTGGTTGGTTGTTTTTTTCTTTCCCGGTCGGGGTCGTGGTGCGGCTTTGGCTTTTATTGGTGAGACGTTGATGCCCGGTCCGCAGTTTGCCCAACGGCCTTTGGATGAGCGGGGGTTGCCCGAGGGGTATCCGCTGCAGGACGCGTGGGAGGTGACGCCGCGGGAGGTCAAGGCGTTGATGGATGCAGGGCGGATTGGTGAGCAGGGGGATGTGCTGCTGCTGGATGTGCGGACGCCCGGGGAGCTGGCGGCGGCGGCGATCGGGGGGGCGGTGGCGGTGCCGTTGTCGGAGATCCGGGCGGCGTTGCCGGAGCTGGAGGCGTATGCGGACCGGCGGGTGGTGGTGTCGTGTCACCACGGGGGGCGGTCGTTGCAGGCGGCGGTGTTTTTGCGGGAGCAGGGGTTTGAGGATGTGAAGTCGATGGCGGGGGGGATTGACGTGTGGGCGCGGGACGTGGATCCGTCGGTGGCGCGGTATTAAGCCCGGGCGATTTTGAGCAGGCGGCGGCTTTGACGGGATGTAGGGAACGATGATGGATTCACCGACCGCTGATGTGATGACTGACTGGGGGGCGCTGCACGGCGCGGCGTTCCGCGGGCGGCGGGCGCTGGTGACGGGGGGGGCGGGGTTTATTGGTTCGCACCTGACGGGGGTGCTGCTGGGGTTGGGGGCGTCGGTGGTGGCGATTGATGACTTGTCGGGGGCCGACGGGAGCAACCTGGCGCCGCTGCGGGGGGCGGCGGGCGACCGGCTGCGGGTGGTGGAGGCGTCAATTTTGGACGCGGCGGCGTTGGCGGACGCGGTGGCGGGGGCGGAGCTGGTGTTTCACCAGGCGGCGTTGGGCAGTGTGCCGCGGAGTGTGGAGCGGCCCGGGGATTTTTATGCGGTGAACACGACGGGTACGGTGAACGTGATGGAGGCGGCCCGCGCTGCGGGGGTGCGGCGGGTGGTGTTTGCGGCGAGTAGCTCGGCGTACGGCGATGCGGAAGCGTTGCCGAAGCTGGAGACGATGGCGCCCCAGCCGCTGAGCCCGTATGCGGCGACGAAGGTGGCGGGTGAGGCGGTGATGCGGGCGTGGGCGCACAGCTACGGGGGGGCGGGGGGCGGCCCGGATACGGCGAGTCTGCGGTATTTTAATATTTTTGGTGCCCGGCAGAATGCGAACAGCGCTTACGCGGCGGTGATTGCGGCGTTTGCCAAGGCGTTTTTGGCCGGGGAGGCGCCGGTGATCTACGGCGACGGCACGCAGTCGCGGGATTTCACGCACGTGGACAACGCGGTGCATGCGAACCTGCTGGCGGCGGCGCGGCCCGGGCTGGTGCGGGGTGAGGTGTTCAATGTGGCGTGCGGCGAGCGGGTGACGGTGACTGCGCTGGCCCGGCAGATGGCGGGGGCGCTGGGGCGGCCGGAGTTGGCGCCGCGCTATTTGCCCGAGCGGGCGGGGGATGTGAAGCATTCGGTGGCGGGGCTGGAGCACGCGGCGGCGGGGCTGGGGTACCGGCCGGTGGTGGGCTTTGCCCGGGGGTTGGCGGCGACGGTGGGGTGGTACGCTCGGCAGCACGCGGCGGCGGTCTGACCGGATTCTGCGCGGGGTCGGGTTTTTCCTTAAGACGGTTCTTGCCATGGCTCACGCACCCCACGTCCCCGCTGAAGCGCCCACGGTCCGCGGTTTTGAGCCGCCGCGCAATACGCAGTTCAGTGTGTTTTTGGACAACCGGGTGGGGCGGCTGATGGATTTGTTGGCGCGCTTTGAGAACCAGGCGGTGACGCTGGCGGGCTTGAGCGTAGTGGAGAGCGCGGACCACGCGGTGGTGCGGCTGCTGACGTCGCGGGCGGAGCTGACGCGCCGGATTTTGCGGCGCTGCGGGCACGCGAGCAGCGAGGTGGAGGTGACGGCGGTGGAGCTGAAGGACGACCACTCGCTGGTGACGGTGTGCGAGTGCCTGATGGGGGCGGAACTGAACATCCACTATGCGTATCCGCTACTGGTGCGGCCGCGGGGGCGGCCGGTGGTGGCGGTGCATACCGACGATTACATTTTGGCGGGGCAGTTGCTAATGCGGCGCCGCTTCGGGGTGCTGGCGGAGAATGATTTGGGGGACAATGCGCCCGGGACGCATCCGGGGGGAGACTGAGGGTTCTCTATCCTGCGGCCGACGCGGGCAGGGCGGCTTGGGGGGCGGGGCGGGAGGCGCGGACTTTCTGCGGGCCGTTGAGCACGTAGTCGATGCCGCGCCAGGTCATGCGGCGGCTGCTGAGGGCGCTGAGCAGCAGGACGAGGTTGACGGCGGTGACGAGGGTGGTGCCCCAGCGGTCGACGGTGAGGGTGCGGCGCAGGTGGTGGGCCATGGACGGGCCGAAGGCGGCGACGACGGCCCGGCGGCGGTAGGACGAGCGGTAGATGTTGGCGGTGGCGACAAAGAGCAGTGCGGCGGCGGCGCAGGCGGCGACGGCGTGGTGGCCGGTCCACCAGGCGGTGAGGCCGCCGGCCCAGGCTCCGGCCACGGCGAGCAGGTAGGCGGCGTTGACGCACAGGGCGGTGGTGTAGATGCGTGGGTCGTGTACGCGGGTGATGAGGTATTGGCGGCGGCCGAATTCCAGCAGGCCGCGCAGGCCCAGGTCGATGCCCGAGGGCACCAGGCACTGGTGGACGAAGTAGACCCGCCGGCCGTGGTCGCGGCAGAGGCGGGTGATCTGGTAGTCGTCGGACAGTGCGCCGCGGAACCGGTCGCGGAGCCCGGCCTGGCGGAGGAAGCCGGCCTGGATAGCCATGGACCCGCCCCAGGCCTGGGTGAACGAGCGGTAGCCGATGAAGGAAGCCACGCGGCTGTTGATGATGCTGGCCAGCACGCTGCCCCAGCGGGGGCGCTGGGCCCGCAGCTCGGGGATGAGCCAGCGGTAGCCGGTGGTGACGCCGGTGTCTTGGTGCAGCAGGGGGCCGACGAGCTGGATCATCCAGTGGGGGTGAGGCACGGCGTCCGAGTCGGCGAAGACCACGACGTGGTCGTCGCCCAGGGGCAGGGGGCTGGCGTCCAGGTGGTCGAGGGCGGCGAGCTGGTTGTGCACCTTTTGCCCGGTGTCGTCGGGGGCGAGCCCGGCGACGATGATTTCGACGCCCGGGCCCGCGGGGAACTCGGCGAGGACTTCGCGCAGTACCGCGTGGGCGGGGTCGTCGGCGTGTTCGATGACGGCGACCATGCGGTACTGCGGGTAGTCCTGCTTGAGCATGGCCCGGATGCCGCGTTTGAGGTCGTGGTCAAAGCCCTTAAAAGGGACGATGAGCGTGGCGGGGGGGCGGTATGCACGGTAACGGTCGTGGGCGGGCCGGGGGATGCGCCGCGCGAACTTGCGGGTTTGCACCACCACGAGCAGCGCAGCGGCGCACCACAGGGCCAGGACCAGCGGTAGCAGGTTCCAGAGCCAGG
>CALLPP010000087.1 GCA_938015655.1 uncultured Algisphaera sp. | reverse complement strand
CTCCAACTCGCCATATATGCCAACAACCCCCCCTCATCCTCGAACGACCCCCGTATCCACCGACAACCTCCCTGTACACCAAACCACCCGGCGCACCCCGCCTCGCACCCCGCTGCGGCCCGGCCGGCCGCCTAAGGTCGAACGTCTATCCCATTTTCCGGAGCCGTCCATGCGCCTGTTGCCCGCCACGATCATCTGCCTATCCGCCACCACGCTCCAGCCGGTGTCGGCCGCGCCGCCCGCCACACCCGCCGCCGACGCGTTGGTCGCCTCCATCGAAGCCGCCCACGGCAGCGCCGCCTACCGGCAACACGCCGGCGTGGAGGCCGACTTCACCGTGCTGTACCCCGGCAAGGTCGACCTGCAGGGCACGATCTTGTTCGACACGCCCGTCGGTAAAAGCCGCATCACCCTGAACGACGGCAGCGTGTGGGTCTTCGACGGCGAGGCGGCGTGGGTCGCACCCGGCAGCCCCCAGTCGGCCCGGGCCCGCTTCCACCTGCTCACCTGGCCGTACTTCTTTGCCGCGGCGCACAAGCTGCAAGACCCCGGGACGCACCTAGGCACGCCCGCGCCGCTGCCCGCCCGCGGCCGCGACGACGTGCGTCCTGCGGCGAAGCTGTCGTTCGATCCCGGCACCGGCGACGCGCCCGACGACTGGTACTACGTCTTTCCCGGCGACCGTGGCCGGCTCGACGCGCTCGCCTACATCGTGACCTACGCCAAAGATCAGGCGACCGCCGCGCAGAAACCCAGCATCTGCATCTACGACGCCTTCGAAACCCAAAGCGGCGTGACCTATCCCACCGCGTGGACCACCTGGTTCTGGCAGCCCGACGCGGGCGTTGTCGGCGACACGTACAAAGGCAAAACGCACTTTACCAACGTGCGCTTCGTCACCCCGCCCGCCGACGCGTTCGTGAAGCCCGCGGGGGCCACCGAAGACCCGCTGCCCGGAGCCTAAGAAGTTCGGCGGCCGGTACAATGAACCGTTCGCGTCAAACGCGGCCAGCGTGGTCCGTCGTGCCGCAAGCGCGTGGCGGCTGAACCGCCTACGAGCTCGTACCGATGAGAACCGTCTTCGTATCTGGTTGCTACGACGTCCTGCACGCAGGGCACCTTCAATTCTTCGACGAGGCGCGGTCGCTGGGTGACCATCTGACCGTCTGCTTTGCCTCCGAAGCATCGCTGTGGATCCACAAAGCACGCCGGCCGACCCTCCCCGACACCCATAAACAGGTGCTGCTTGAATCGCTACGGATGGTGGACCGGGTCGTGGCGGGGCACGGATCGCGGCCGGGGTTCGACTTCGAAAACCACTTCCTGCGGTTGAGGCCCGACATCCTGGCGGTGACCCAAGACAGCGCGTTCAAAGACGAAAAACGCGGGCTGTGCGCGTCCACCGGGGCCCAGCTGGTCGTGCTCGACAAGACCCCGCCCCGGGTGTCACCGATCTCGACCACCGAGATCGTGCGGAGGGCCCGGGCCCCGCGCGTGGCGCCGCTGCGGGTCGACTTTGCCGGCGGCTGGCTCGATGTGCCCCGGCACGCCATCCCCGGGGAGTTCGTGGTGAACTGCACTATCTCGCCCACGGTCAGCCTCACCGACTGGCCCTACAAGAAGCGTGCCGGCCTGGGTGGCAGCGGGGCCTGGGCGCTGCTCAACGGTTTGGACGGTGTCGCCGCCGAGTACGAGCTGGGCGTGGGCTGGCAAGACCCCGCGGTCATCCGCGAGACCGGCTGCTGCGTGTGGGAGAGCGGCCCGCGCCCCGTATTGGAGTTCAAGCGAGGCAGCAGCTTTCTCCGCGGTTGTATGGCCATCGCGTGGACGGGCGGCGACCACGACACCCCCGGGGTGGCCAACAATCCGCGCGACTACGCCGCGATCGCCGCGTCGGCGCGGCTGGCCCGCGAGGGCGTGCTGCGGTCGGACGTCTCGGCCTTGGCCCAAGGGGTGGAGGCCTATCACCGGGCTCAGGTGAATGAAGGCATGCAGCCCCTGCCCGCCGCGGACACCGCCCTAGCGTGGAAGTACTGCGGCGGCGGCCATGGCGGCTACGCTCTCTACTTGTTTGCCGGCTCCACCCAGCGCGACGCCTGGGTGCAGCAGGACGCCGACGCCCGTCGGGCGGTCGAGCCGTACTGTGAGTTTTCGTGAGTCGGCTTATGCGGCGCGGTTGCGCTGGATTAGACGCCGCTGGTGGCGACGGAGGCGGCAGGCGAGCTTGTCTTGAGCCAGGTCGATGGCCGCGAAAAGACTTTCGGCCCGGCTGCTGACGATCAGCGGATCGCTTCCGGGCAGAAATGCGGTGATTTCGGTCTGGTGTGTGTGGCCGTTGAGCTGGCTTAGCACCACATCGATGCTATGGGTCCGGGTGGAGAACGTGCCCAGGCGTTCGGCCTTGCCGTAGGCGTACGCGCGCGCAGAGGGGCTTGAATCTGTATAGCGGCTGGAGACGGTCACGATCATGTCGGACTCCGGTGGGGCGGGCGAGGCGTAGAAATGCAGGAGCTCAAGCAACGAATTTGGGCGGCGGGATGCAAGCGTTTCTTGGTCCCGAGCCGCGGTGGTCGCGACAGTTGGGCATCGAGACCGCGGAGAACGTTGAGAAAATCATAAAAAACCCGCGCCGTGAAAATGCCTGATCGACACCAGCGCTCAACGCGGGATCTGCCGTTTCTTCCCGTCTTGGCCGATGGCGACGTAGGTAAAAGTTGCTTCTGTGACCTGGAATCGCGGGCAGTCAGTTTCTGAGGCGCGCAGGATCGGCTTGACCCAAACCTCGAGGTGCATCGCAACCGAGGTGTTGCCAATTTTTTCGACTTCGCCGTAGCAGCAGACCACGTCCCCGACCTGCACCGATTTTAAAAACTTCATCGCATCGACCGCCACGGTGACGACGGCCGATCCCGCGATCTCTTTGGCAAGGATCCCGCCGGCGATGTCCATCTGCGAGAGGATCCAACCGCCGAAGATATCGCCGTTGGCGTTGGTGTCTGCAGGCATCGCGGCGGTGCGGAGGATCATCTCTCCGCGGGGGGTGGAGCAGGTGCTATCCATGGGGTGTCCACTATTGGGAAATAAATTGTTGGCGTGGGGCGTGATCGAAGGATACGGTCTCCTTCGCAAGGACTATACCGCTTAAAACCCCCTGAGAACGTGTGTGAGAAGCCACGTGCTCGCCGCATGTAGGCGTGCGGGGCTTTGAGGTTTCCCAGTTCCGACGGGCGCGGGAGAACACTTCTCCCCCCCCGGAACCCACACCATCCCCGCCCCTCACGACCTTGATTTCAAAGCCTCGGCCATCCAGATGGTCAAGCAGCACGACGCCGCGGGATCACCCGCTGAGGTCGATACCCAGGCCGAACTGAAGCGGCTCCGCACCGAGAACACGCAGCTGCGTGTCGAACGCGAGATTTTAAAAAAAGCGGCCACCTTCTTCGCGAAGGAGCAGCCGTGAAGTTCGCCTTCGTCAAGCAGTACGCCGGGTCGGCCGCCGACGGGACCGTCCACACCATCTGCCGGGTCGTCGGTGCCTCACGGAATGGCTACTACGACTGGTTGAGGGCCAAGGCCCGGCCGCTGAGCTCCAGGCGGCTGCGGATTGCCAGGCTGGCAAGACTGATCGAATCGGTCTTCCATGCGTTCGACGCGAAGTACGGATCGCCACGCATTCACGAAAAGCTGGTGGCCCGCGGCGAGACCTGTAACCGTAAAACCGTCGCGCGGCTGATGCAGCGGATGAACCTTGTGGCCAAGGGAAAAAAAGTTCCGCCTGCGGACGACCGACAGCAACCACGATCACCCCATCGCGCCGGATCTGGTTCAGCGAGACTTCACGGCCGCGGCCCCGAATCAGGTCTGGGTCACCGATCTGACCTACGTCGCGACGGGGGAGGGCTGGCTCTACTGCGTGGTCATCATCGACCTGTTCAGCCGTCGGGGGAAAATCACTGGGGTTGCACTGGGGTCAGGGCGATTGCACCAAAATGAATTCCTTTCAGTTCGCCTGATTTACTTGCCCCTGTAGGCGATACCGTGCTCCCGCGCTAAGGTGGAGGTCTGTAAACCAAGCCATCAAAACACGGCAGGGAAGCCATGGAAGATACATCCCCATCGATTGTGACCTATTTCTCGGA
>CALLPP010000086.1 GCA_938015655.1 uncultured Algisphaera sp. | reverse complement strand
CGCGGCTGCCGGCGGGGAAGGTGACGCGGGCCGGGCGGCCGGCGGCGGCCCCGGCGAGCGCGACCGGGGCGTCGCCCGCCTGCGGCGCGGGGGTCAGGGTGACGGTGACGGGCCGGTTCACCCGCTGGGGCAGGGTGAGTTGCAGCTGGGTTTCGCCCGATTCGGACAGGACGACCCGGCTCTGGTGGTGGTCGCCGCGGTTGCCGCGCACGGCCAACGCGGCGGGCACGAAGGTGGCGGAGTGGCTGGCGTGGCCGGTGGCGTGGCCGGTCCAGAAGTCGATGCGCTGGGGCGTCTCGGCGGCTTCAGCGGGGAAGCGGTGGCCGGCGAAGACGTAACCGTCGCCGGTGCGGAGGAAGCGGGCGGTGACATCCTGCCCGTTCAGGGAGGCGATGAACCGGCCGGATCCTTGGGCGGGGATGAACCGCACGCGGACCGGTGCGCCCTCGTCGGACAGGGCGACGGTGCCGGGTGCCGAGGCCGCGGTGAGGTAGGGCCGGGCGGCCGACGCGCCGGGGGCGGTCTGGCAGCCGGGGGCGGCGATGAGGGCAAAGACGGCGAGGCAGAGGGTGGTGAGGTGGCGGGCGGGCGGGGTCATCTTGGATATCCGGCGGGTTCTGGGGTCGGCGTAAGGCTCGAATACGGCGTAGGACCGCCAAGCCCGGGCCGCGGATCAGGTTGGCGGAGGCGGGCCGCGGTAGGGGTGAGGCCGGATGTGCGGGGTGGTCGGGCGCAGGCGGACATTACGACACGACTCACCAAAATGGGGGGCGGTTTAGACAAATCTCAGGGGCGGCCGCATCTAATAGGGTGTGAGCGACGGCCTCCCCAATGTGAATGACTCGGCCCCGTGGTCTGCGTGGTACGACGAACATGCGGGGGCCTTGCTGCTGTACGCCAGGCAGGTGTGCCGGCGGCGGGTGGACGCGGAGGACGCGCTGCAGGAAGGTTTTTTGGGTTTCTGGCGGGGGAAGGCCAACGCCCAGGACCCGCGGGCTTACCTGTTCCGCTGCGTGCGAAACGCGGCGTTGAGCCGGGCCCGACACGAGCGCGGGCGGCGGCGACGCGAGGCAGCGGTGGCGCGGCCGGACGTTTTTTACCCGGCCTCGACTGACGACGACCTCGACGGGATGCTGCGGGCCCGGCTCGACCAACTTCCCGTCGAGCAGCGGGAGGTGGTGGTGTTGAAGGTCTGGGGTGGGTTGACTTTTCGGCAGATCGGCGAGGTGATGGCGGCGTCGCTTCACACCACCGCGTCGCGTTACCGCTACGCATTGAAGGCGCTCCGCAGGCAGATCCCGGAAGGATGCAGACCATGACCGAGGACGAACTGGAAAAACGGCTGGCGGGATGGCGGCCGGCGGCGCCCGACCCGGGCGTGCGGCGGCGCATCGGTGAAGCGCTGAAGGAGGCGGGACGTACCGCGCGGCCGCCGGTGGGGCTCGGCGTGCGTCGGTGGCTGGGTGCGGGCGCGGCGGGGGTGTTGGCGGCGGCGGGGCTGCTGTGGGCGGCGGCCGTGTGGCGGGGGCTGCCCGGCGCCGCCATTCCGGCGACGCGGGTGCGCGTGGCGGCGGCCGCCCGCGGCGAGGTGCTGAGCGTTGCCGCAGGCCGTGCTGCGCTGGCGCAGGACTTTGACGCGGTGATCCGTCTGGTGGATGCGTCGCGGGGCCGGGGCTCGGCCCGGCCGGTTGCGGTGTTGTCTGTTTTTCCCCCTTCCAAGTTCGAGGAATCGCTATGAAGTTCTGTTTTTTGACGGATCTCCAACGGGTCGCTTGGGGCGTGGTGTTTGGTGCGGCGGTGGCGTGCCCGGCGCTGGGCGATGTGGAACGTCCTTCGGGGACGCCCAGCGCGAACGCGGCGGTGTGGTATCTGACGGGGCTGGAGGCGGGCGCGGCAGACCTGGACGCGGATCAGCAGGCGGTGCTGAACGATTTTAGAACCGCGCCTCTGGCCAAGGCCGCAGATCTGCTGGCCGCGTTGCGTACGCAGATGGCGTACTTCCGCCGCGGCGCGGCCTGCGAGTTCGCGACCTGGGCGGTGGATGTCCGGCGGGACGGTCCGGGTGCGTTGTTGCCGCACCTCGGGCCGATGCGGCGGATGATGCGGCAGGCGGTGTTGCGGAGCCGGCTGTCGCTGGATCGGGGGCAGCCGGGCGCGGCGGTCGATGACTGGGTGGCGGCCTTGCGGATGGCGCGGCACGCGGCGGACGACGGCACGACGATCGGCGCGTTGGTGCAGTTCTCTATCGAAAACGAGGTGGTCGCGGTGATCGCGGAACACCTTCATCACCTGGGCCGCGCCGACCTGATGCGGCTGCGTGGGGGACTAAAGGCCGTGCCGCCGCGGCGGACCATCGCCCAGGCCGTGCCTTCGGAGCGCGCGATGGTGGAGTGGTGCGAGCTGCAGGTGGCGAAACTGGGGCTGGACGGGGCGGTGGCACGCCTGCGGGAGACGGGGCAGGGAAACGAGCAGATCCAGGCGGTGGTCGAGGCCGTCGTTGCGAGCGATACGCCCGAGCGGCTGGTGGCGGGATGGATCGACGACGCGGATGGCTGGTACGACCGGGTTCGGGAGATATCTGCGGCCGATCCTTCCGGACAGCCCGACGCGATCGCCGCGTTCGAAACCGAACTGGCGGCGAGTGACAACCGGCTGGTGCAGGCCCTGCTTCCGCAACTGGGGGCGGCGTGCCGGGCAGAAAACCGGTGCCGGGTGACGCGGGGCATGCTGGACGCAGCGCTGGCGTTGCGTCTGGATAACGCGTTTGACACGGTGCTTAATCCGCTAACGGGCGAGCCGTTTATCCGGCGCCGGGCTGACAACACGCTGTTCATCGGGGCGGGCCTGGCGTTGCCTGGGGGCGTTCCCCTTGAACTGCCCCTGGACGCGACCGTCGCAACGCCGCTGAGCGGGGAGTGAAGTGGCCAGAACCCAGAGCCGAGAGCGCAGATTAGACGCAAGCAGAAACGAAAAGCGTAGAGCCGTTGCGACGGGGGCTAACCCATCGCGCCAACCTCGGCCAGCAGCGCGGCGTGGGTGCGGCAGCCCAGGTGAAATCGGTCCAGAGCAAAGTGTTCGTCGGGGCTGTGGATGTTGTCGCCGTTGAGGCCAAATCCGATCAGCAAAGTGTCGATACCCAGCTGGTTTTTGAAGTCGGCGATGACGGGGATGGTGGCGCCGTCGCGCACGAGCGCGGGCTTCTTGCCGGCGGTGGCTTCCAGGGCGCGGGCCGCGGCGGCGAGCCAGGGGCTGTCGTTGGCCACGGCGACGGGCCAGGCCTCGCCGTGGTTTTCCAGCTCCCAGCGGCAGCCGCCCACGTCGTGGCCGTGCAGCCAGTCGGTGAACTGCTTGGCGACCTTGCCCGGGTCCATGTCGGCGGGGATGCGGAAGCTGACCTTGGCCCCGGCGAAGGTGGGGATCACCGTTTTGGCGCCTTGGCCCATGTAGCCGCCGTACAGGCCGTTGACGTCGCAGGCCGGCCGGACCCAGCGGCGTTCGAGCGTGTTGAACTCCTTCTCGCCGAAGGGCGTGGCGCCCACGTCGGCGGTGAAGGCGTTTTCGTCAAAGTTCAGCCGGGCAAACTCGTCGCGCACGGCGTCGGTGAGGGGGGCCACGTCGTCGTAAAAACCCGGGATGGCGATGCGGCCTTGGTCGTCCCAAAGCTTGCCCAGCACGCGGGCGAGCTGGGTGGCGGGGTTGGCTAGGCTGCCGCCGTAGACGCCAGAGTGCAGGTCGCGCGACGGGCCGTGCAGCTTCACGTCGAAGTACACCAGCCCCCGCAGGGCGTAGGTGATGGCGGGGGTGTCGGCGTCCCACATGCAGGTGTCGCTGACGACGCAGACGGTGTCGTGGGCCGAGCCTGTTTTAAGTTTGTCCGCGTCCGAGGCGAGGAAGGCGGGCAGGCTGACGCTGCCGCATTCCTCTTCGCCTTCGATCATGACCGTGACGTGGCAGGGCAGGGGGGTGTTGGTATCGCGATAGGCCTTGAGGGCCTCTAGAAACATCATGACCTGGCCCTTGTCGTCGCTGGCCCCGCGGGCGTAGAGCTTGCCGTTGCGCACGGTGGGCTCGAAGGGGGCGTCGGTCCAGCCTTCGAGTGGATCGGGGGGCTGGACGTCGTAGTGGCCGTAAAATAAAACGCGGCGGGGCGGTGCCGAGGCGTTGCCCCCCGTAGGGGTGACCATGTCGTTGGTTGTGGTGGCAATCACTAAGGGGTGCCCGCCGTCGGGACGCAGGGTTTCGACCGTAAGCCCGAGTGCAGCGCAGAAATTGGCGATCCAGCCCGCGGCACGCTCCACGTCCTCGCGGTAAGCCGGGTCGGTGCTGATGCTGGGGATCCGTAGCAGTTCTTTAAGACGGATGACTGCGGCCTCGCGTTGGTCGGCAAGGTGGTTGAGCGGAGCAGCGGTGCAGGGGGGCGAAGTATGCATGCCCCTTTTTAGCACGGTGGCCGGGGGGCGTTGCCGTCTCCGTGCTGTCTGCGACCGGTAAAACCGAGCTTGGCACCGCCGCCAGGCGGTCGGGCCGCTAGGCTTTAATTTTTAAAGGTGAAGGGTTACGTTGAAAGTAGCCCTGGTTATAATCCGGGCTTCGGGGGTCCGGATAAGTTTTGCTCGCCGCGGGTGCGCGGCGTCGGACTCCCCGTCCGAGGCCTTCTGACCTCTGAAGATCGCCGGTCGCGCTGGTCTCTGAGCCGCGCCTATTTGAACCCTTACTTTCCAGCTGTACTTCTCATGAACAACCATCTTTTTGCGTTTAGTGTTCCCGCTGCGTCTTCATCCGAACCGCGGCGTGTGCCGCGGCCCGCGACGCGATGGCTTCTGGCTGCCGCGTGCGCGATGGGTTTTATGACCGCCGGGGCCCAGGGGCAGGTCACGCGGACGGTGACCAGTTTTGCCAACGACGGGGCGGGTTCGCTACGCGATATTTTGAGCCAGTCGGGCAACGGCGACACCATCAACTTCAATGGCGGGGGCACCATTCAGCTGACCGAGCAGCTGAGCATCAATACCGGGGTGACCATCAATGGCACCGGAGAGCAAGTGACGCTCGACGGGATCGATCAGTCGACGCGCTTGGTGAACATCAACGCCGCGGGCGCCACGGTGACGCTTAACAACCTCTCGTTTATCAACGGCGGTGCCCAAGGCGGCAACGGGGGCAACAACGGTTTCACCGGTGGTGGCGGCGGGGCGGGGCTTGGTGGGGCCATCCTCGCGCAGGCGGGCAACGTGGTGTTAGTGGAAACAGTTTTTCAAAATAACGTTGTTGTGGGGGGTAATGGTGGGACAGGCAATGATGGTTTCGTGAACGCGTTGTTCGGTGGGCCTGGTGCGGGCGCGGGGGGCGGAGGGTTAAGTAACGGAAACAACGGACCGGGCGCGGCCAGCCTAGCCGACGGCGAGGGCTTTGTGGTGACCGTCGGAGGTCAGCCCGGCGGCAACGGTGGTACCTCACAGATGTTTGTGACCAATGCAGGGGGCGCTTCGACAGGCATGATGGATCAAGATGCCAGCTCTGGTGCGTCAGGGGCTGGCAACATGGGCGGCGGCGGTGGCGGCGGCGCTGCTGTGGACGGGGCCGGTGGTGATGGCGGAGCCGGCGGCTTTGGTGGCGGTGGTGGGGGCGGCGGCGATGGTGCAACCAACGACATGATGCAGCCGACCGACGGTCTGGGTGGTGACGGCGGCTTTGGCGGTGGCGGCGGTGGCGGGCAGAGCAATTTTGTACTGAACCCCATGGCGATGGCATCGACGCGCGGCGGTTTAGGGGGGATTGGTGGCGGCAATGGCGAGTTGAACGCCGCAGATCCGAATAGTGCGTCGGCAGGTGGCGGCGGAGCGGGGTTTGGAGCTGCGGTCTTTGTTGCGTCTGGCGCGACGATTACGCTGGTTGACGTCGACTTCACGCAGCAAACCGGGAACGTGGCGACCGCTGGTGTCGGGGGCAGCGCGAACGCCGGAAGCGGCAGTGCATCGGGCTCTTTTCTATTCAGCCAAGGCGGCGGCGGGACGATCAACCTGCAGGTGAACCAAGATCAAGATCTCAATCTGAGCCAGGTGCCGGGCCAAGTCTTTATCGGTGACCCCGCCACGGCGACGGTTCCGCCCGGGACCGCAGTGCCGTTTACCGGGCTTAACAAGCTGGGGGAAGGAACACTCCGCCTTCTGGGCGACGGCGATCCAACGACCGCCGACATCAACTTAGGCGGCCAAAACAGCCTGACTGAAGGGGCGATCAACCTCGATGCGAGTTTCAGTTCGCCCGACTTTGTTAACGTGGTCCCGAACGCTCTAGACAGTGACGTGACGCTGTTTGGGGAGGGGCAAATCGGCACGCTGATCAACCAAACCGGACGGGTCAACCCCGGGGATGGGCCGGGCCAGATCGGCACGCTGACGGTGACGGCGCAGTTCAGCCAACTTGCAGGCGGAAGCCTGGATATTGAAGTTGGTCCCACCGGGACCGATTTGTTGCGGGTGGTGAGTCCGGCTGCCGCGATTAGTGTTGCGGGCTTCGGGGTTGCATCGCTGAACGGAGACCTGAATTTCGTGGAGATTGAACCCGGTGTGCCTCTGGGTACTCCTTTTGTGTTTCTGGAAGCAGAAACGATTGACGGGGCGTTTGATAATGTCAACGCGGTTTTCCTCAACGGTTCCGTGTTCACTTCGGTGAGTGTTGCTTCCGGGACGCGCTTTGACCCGACTGTTGCCGCGACGCTGCAGACTTTAGAGGCGACGTTCGGGGCGGTGGATCCGCTGACCGTGCTGGACACCATTCCCACTGGCCCAGGGGGGGGGGAGGTGTTGAGTTTTGTGAACGGCTTACTGGATGCGGGGGACGCTCAGGGGCCTCTTATCCTCAACGGCTTGCTGGGGACCGGCGCTTTGGTGGTGAACGGGCAGTTCAGTCCGTCGCTGGTGGCGGGCTTGGAGTCTCAGTCCAATGTCGTGCAAAATGCGGCGGCCGCTGGCGCGGCTGCCGCAGCTAATCAAGCCAACGCCGTGGTCCGTGCTCGGGTGTCGGGTGCGGGGTTGGGGAGAAACGCGGCTCCGAACGTACTCTTGTTGAATATCCGCAGCTACGAGGATCTTTTCTCTAATCCGCAGCCGACACAGGCCCCCGCGCCAATTGATACTTTCACGTTTGATGAGCCGACCCTAGGTGAAGAAGATTCAGTTTTTGAAACGCGGCCTTTTGCCTTGTGGGCCGAAGGCGTGGTGGGGCAGAGCGAAGTCGATGCCGACGGAAATGGTTTGGGTTTTGAGACCCAGACCACGGGTATTACGGCGGGGGCCGAGTGGGTCACCGATGACGGCCGCACCATCGCGGGAGTCTTTGTTGGTTCGACAGAAACCGAGATCGAGGTGGACGGCCTCGGCGACGATGGCGATGTGGACGCCTTTTTGGTTGGGGTTTACGGTTCAACCCCGCTGGGCGGGGATTTAAGTGTTAACGGCAGCTTCTCGGTCGGCGTGTTGGAATTTGATAGCAGTCGGCCGACGGGAGCGGGGACTGCTCGGTCCGATAGCGACGGATTTTCCCTCAACGGTTCCATCGAACTGCTGAAAAACATCCGTGTGGGACGTGACGCTGTCTTTTCACCGTTTGTGGGGCTTGAAGGTAGTTTCGTCGACCGTGACGGGTTCACCGAATCGGGGGCCGGAGCGCTGAACCTCACTGTGGACGACGAGAACGATGAATACCTCACCGGTCTTATTGGTGTCCAGTGGGCGGGTAATTACACGACGGAGAACGACCTGCGCTGGAGGCCCGCCGCTCGTGTGGCGTTGGGGGGGCAGTTCCTCGACGAGTCGGCCTCGACCACCAGCAGCTTCACCGCCAGCCCCGGGACGTCGTTTACCAGCACGGGCGCCGAGCGTGGCAGCACGTCGGTGCGGGTGGGGGCCAGCGTCGAAGTCGGGCCGCGATTCAACAACGCGTGGGCGGTATTCGCCCGCTATACCGGTGACTTTTCCAGCGGTTCGGAAGATCACATCGGTCAGTTTGGGGTCCGCTTCGCGTTCTGATCCCGGCTTCATCCAAGCGAACGGACCGCCGGCGGTGACGCCGGCGGTTTTTTTACTTCTTTTTTGTGGGGAGGCAGACGGAATGCCGGTAGGTCAGGCCGGGCCGGATTCGAGGGGGCCCAGGTCCACCTCGACGGTGTCGGCTTCGATGCGGGCCGGGTAGACCCGCAGGGGCTGGCCGAACTCGGGGTCGTCCAGGTCGCGGCCGTCTTTGATGCTATAGGTATAACCGTGGTATGGGCAAGTGAGGGTGAGCCCGCGGCGTTCGCCCTTGCCCAGGGGCAGGCCCGCGTGCGGGCACACGTTCGCCACCGCGTGTAGCCGGCCGTCCACGTTGAGAATCACCAGCGGGTGGTCGATGTGCTTCACGCACTTCTGGCTGCCGGGGGGGAAGTCGGTGGCGGGGCCGATTGGGGTCCAGGTGGGCATGGGCTGGTCTGGGGCGGGGCGATTGGGGTACAAGACGGTGATGAACGCCCAGGCTATGGCACTTTGTCCGCTGATACATGCGTTGGCGCTCCGCGCGGTAGAGATCGCGGTGGATGCGCCTGGGCACCGTCCGCGGTCGGGCACGGTGGTGTACCGGCTGAGTGCGCTGCTGCCGCTGGCCCGCGGCCTGCTTGGTGTCGATCACCCGCCCGCGTTGGTGGAGCTCCCCCCGCTTGACTCGGGGGTGCGGGTGGTCGACGGACGCGGGCACACGCGGCCGGTGTATCGGCGTTTGGCGTGGCGGCTGGCGGCCCGGCAAGGGCACGCCGCCCCGGCTCCGCCCGCGAGGCCCGGGGCGGACGTGGCGGAGCGCGCGTGGGCCCTTTTGAACGAGGTTGATGCGGGGCGGCGGGCGGGGTTTCCGCGGGCCGAGCTGCCGCCGGGCGCGGGGCCGCTGCATCCGCAGGCGGCCGACGATGCGCCCGACCACTGGACCTACCGCGAGCTGCTGACCCTGCACGCCTGGTACACGCTGGCGTGCGACGCGCCGTCGGCCGAGGGGCTTGCCCGCGCGCACTCGGCGGCGTTGTACCACCAGCAGCACACGCAGCCGGACTACACGACGTATCAGCCCTGGGCGCTGGCGGCGTTCCTGAGTCGGCCCGAAACGGTGCCGTTTGCCGAGCAGCAGCTGCACGACGTGCGGCATCACCTGAGTGTGGAAGGCGGGCCGGGCGCGGTGGTGGCGGCGTTGCTGCTGGCCGACGCCTGGGCGACGACCGCGGGGGCCCGCTAAGCGTGGCCCTGTGTCGGCGGCCCGGCGCGTTGGTGGCGGAACCTCAGAGGCGGGCGGGTTGGGCCCGCGCGAGCAGGGAAGCCGCGGTGTTATCGGTTGCGGGCGATTGCGTTGCGGTGGCCAACGTGGGGGGGGTAGACTGGCCATCCGCGACCGGGGTTTTCCCGAGGTGGGCTGTTCGGTTGGGGCTGACTGAAGCCTGTTCGCGACGTCTCGTTACTTTTACGCAGAAAGCAGGATCAAGTTATGGGAATGATTAAAGAGTTCAAGGAATTCATTGTCAAAGGCAACATGGTGGACCTGGCGGTGGGGCTGGTCATCGGCGGGGCATTCGGTGCGTGCGTGAAGACGCTGGTCGAAAAAGTCATCATGCCGCCGATGGGCTACCTGATGGGCGGGATCGACTTCAACGCCCGCAAGTGGGAAATCGCCCCTGCTTTGGCGAAGGGTGAAGAGCATCCGGTGTACGGCAACATCGTCGAGAAGGACATTGAGGCCGTGGCCATTGGTTACGGCGAGTTTGCCGGCACGATCATCAACCTGATCATCGTGGGGCTGGCGATCTTCATTGTGGTCAAGCTGATCAACTCGATGAAGCGCAAGGCGGAAGAGGCGCCCAAGGAAGAGGCGCCGCCCGCCGACATCGCGCTGCTCACCGAGATCCGCGACGCGCTGAAGGCCCGCTGACGCCTCGGCTCAGGGGGCTTGGCCCCTTCGGCTTGGTCGCGCGGTGTGCCCCGTCCCGTTCTGGGGGCGGGGTTTTTTGTTGAGCGTGGGCCGCTGGGCCTAGAATTGCGGCGTGCGACGACGTGTGTGCTTCTATTTGTTCTGGCTGCTTTCTGCGGCGCTGTCCGTTTTTGACGCCGGCGCGACGCCGCCGCAGGTCCTCTCGCTCGGGGCGCCGCGCGACGTGGCGGAGCTGCGGGAGATCGAGCGCCGGGTGCAGGACGTCGTCGCCGCGGCGGCGCCGGCGACCGTGTCGCTGTACATCCCCCCGAAGTTCAGCGCCCGCCAGGGCGAGAGCCGTCCGTCGGGCGCCGGCAGTGCGGTGATCGTGACCCCGGAGGGGCTGGGCCTGACCGCGGCCCACGTGATCGAGCGGCCGGGCCGGGATATCCGTGTGGTGTTGCACGACGGCACGCCGGCGACCGCCCGCACGCTGGGCGTGGACCCGCGGCTGGACGTGGGGCTGATTCAGATGGTGGGCCCGGGCCCTGACGGCCCGGGCGGCCGGCCCTGGCCTCACGCCCCGCGGGGTCAGCCGGGGGGGGCCGGGGCGGGCGACTGGGTGGTGGCCCTGGGCCACCCAGGCGGGTTCAACCCCGCACGCCCGGTGACCGCGCGGCTGGGTCGGGTGATTCGCAAGCGGCCGGTATTCGGGTTTCAGACCGACTGCGCCCTGATTGGCGGCGATTCGGGCGGCCCGCTGTTTGATTTGCGAGGCCGGGTGGTGGGCATCCACACGCGGATCGGCCGGACCGCCCGGTCCAACGTGTCCGCGTCGATCGACGACATCGTGGCGGCCTGGGAAGGGCTGGCCGGTGGAGCCCGGTTGTGGCGGGTGTTTGGGGTGGTGTTGACCGGCCACCGCGACGGGGTGCGGCTGTACGGGGTTGATCTTGCGGGCCCCGCGGGACGGGCGGGTTTGCAGGCGGGCGATGTGCTGCGATCGCTGGACGGTGAGCGGCTGGACGGCCCGGTGCAGGCGGCTCGCGCGTTGGTCCGGCGGGCGGGCGCCGGGGCGGTCCGGGCACGGGTGGAGCTGATCCGTGACGGCGAGCCCCGCAGC
>CALLPP010000085.1 GCA_938015655.1 uncultured Algisphaera sp. | reverse complement strand
GTCGGCCGCTGCCTGGACCTGCTGGACGTGCCCCACGACCTGAACATCCGCTGGGCGGGGAAAATCGCACCCGAAACAACCTGCCCCCAACCCGACGGAAAAACCGTGTGCCGACCCGCGGCGAAGCGTTAAAACGCCCCGTCCATCAGCCCGCCGAGAATCAGGCCCGCGACCACCAGAGCAATCACCACCCGGTAGTAACCAAAAATCTCCATGCCGTGTTTCTTGAGGTAGGCCACCATCCAGGTCACCGCAAACCAGGCGCTGATGAACGCGGCGACCGAGCCGATGATCATCGGCGACCAGCCGTAGGTCTCCAGCATCACCGGCCCGGCGTCTTTGGCTTTGTAAACCGTCGCCGCGCAGAGGGTGATGACGCCCAGCAAGAAGCTGAACTCCACCGCCGCGGCCAGACTCAGCCCCACCATCACGCCGCCGACAATGGTCACCAGCGAGCGGCTGGTGCCCGGCCACATCGCCACGCACTGGATAAAACCGATGGCCAAGGCCATCTTCCAGGTCATGGCTTCCAGGGCCGATCCGGACGCTTCGCCGCCGCGCTTCTTCTTCCACCGGCTCACAGCCAAGATCGCCACGCCACCGACAAACAATGCCGCCACCACCGGCCAGGGCGCAAACAGCTTGGCTTCAATCCAGTCGTCCAGCAGCAAGCCAATCACCGCCGCGGGCATGAAGGCCACGACCAGGTTCATCCCCATGCGAAACCCGTCGTCGTCCCCGGCGCCCAGGCCAACCTTGCCGCCCCAGCCCACCAAGGCCTGACGCACCCGCTTCCAGTACAGCCCCAGCACCGCCAAGATCGCGCCGGCCTGGATGCAGATCGCGTAGGCGTTGGCTGCCTGCTTGGCCGCTTCGTCCTGGGTGCCGATGCCCAGCAGGGCCTGGGCAATCAGCAGGTGGCCGGTGCTGCTGACCGGCAGGTACTCGGTGAGGCCCTCGACCAGGCCCAAGATGATCGCTTCCCACCACTGCATGCTCACGGCTCCGTACGGGGTCTATCCAACATCTGCCGGGCCAGTATCGGCCGCCGGCGGGCGGCAAGACTACCCGCAGCCAGAGCACGGGCCACCCGGGGTGTGGTGGCCCCGCCGCCCACCCCACGGCTCCGAGGCCGCTTTTGTGGCTTGTGATGGCCCCCAAAGCGTCTATCATTCCATCCGGATGAACGGATGGATACCCCAAGTCCCGTTCTTTTCCATGTTCCCTTCCACCTCGACGCCGCCCCCCGGGCGGCGCCTCCTTGATTGAAGCCGCCCCCATGAGCCTTTTCGTCCAGCACATGCAGAAACGCGTCCTCTTCTTAGACGGCGCCATGGGCACCTCCATCCACGAGCTGGAAGACCTGGAGCTGGACCGCGACTACCTGGGCCGCGAGAACTGCACCGAGGTGCTGCTGCTCACCCGGCCCGAGGTCATCCAGCAAATTCACGAAGACTTCCTGGCCGCGGGCAGCGACGCGGTGGAAACCGACAGCTTCAACGCCCAGCTGCACACCATGGAAGACCAGGACCTGGTCGACCGCGTGCACGAGCTGAACGTGCTCGCCGCCCAGACCGCCCGCAAGGCCTGCGACAAGTTCGCCACCCCCGAGCGCCCGCGCTTCGTGGTGGGCAGCATGGGCCCGGGCACCCAGCTGGTCACCCTGGGCAACATCGACTGGGACACCATGCTCGCCTCCTACGCCGCGCAGGTGCGCGGCCTGCTCGACGGCGGGGCCGACGTGCTGCTCATCGAAACCGCCCAGGACATCTTGCAGGTCAAGTGCGCCATCACCGCCATCCTGGACGTGCTCGAAGAGCGCGGCCTCACCCCCGACCTGGACGGCACCGGCGACGTGCCCATCATGGTGCAGGTCACCATCGAACAGTTCGGCACCACCCTGGTGGGCACCGACATCGCCGGCGTGGTCGCCGCGCTGCGCGACTACCCGATCCTCAGCCTGGGCATGAACTGCGCCACCGGCCCCACCGAGATGGCCGAGCACGTGCAATACCTCGCCAAGCACTGGCCCCGGGCCATCAGCCTGCTGCCCAACGCCGGGCTGCCGCTGCTGGTCGAGGGCAAAACCGTGTTCCCCCTACAGAGCGAGCCCTTCGCCGAGAAGGTCAGCGACTTCGTGCGTGAACACGGGCTCAACGTGGTCGGCGGCTGCTGCGGCACCACGCCGGGCCACATCGCCGCGCTGGTCAAGGCCGTGGGCACCGACACGCCCCCCGGCACCCCGGCCAAGGCCGAGCACAAGCCCCAGATCGCCTCGCTGATGGGCGCGGTGGAGTACCGCCAAGACAACAGCATCCTGAACATCGGCGAGCGCACCAACGCCTCGGGCAGCCGCAAGTTCAAGCGCCTGCTCGAAGAAGAAAACGACGACGAGATCATGTCGCTGGCCAAAGACATGGTCCGCGAGGGCAGCCACGTGGTGGACGTCAACGTGGACTACGCCGGCCGCGACAACGCCGCGGACATGCGCCGCATCGTGGGCCTCCTGGTGCAGCAGGTCAACGCGCCTTTGATGCTCGACAGCACCCAGCCCGCCACCATCGAGGCGGGTCTGAAGGCCGCGGGTGGCAAGTGCATCATCAACAGCGCCAACCTCGAAGACGGCGAAGAGAAGTTCGCTCAGATGTGCCGCCTGGCCAAGCGCTACGGCGCCGGCCTGGTGCTGGGCACCATCGACGAAGACAAAGAAAACGCCATGGCCCGCACCCGCGAGCGCAAGCTCGCCATCGCCGAGCGCATGTACGACCTGGCGGTCAACACCCACGGCCTAGCCCCGGCCGACCTCATGTTCGACCCGCTGGTGCTGCCGGTCTCCACCGGCATGGAGACCGACAAGCGCAGCGGCCTGGAAACCATCGAGGGCACCCGGCTGATCGCCGAGAAGTTCCCCGAATGCCAGATCACCTGCGGGCTAAGCAACATCAGCTTCGGCCTTAAGCCCGCCGCGCGGCAGGTGCTCAACTCCGCCTTCCTCTATGAACTCGTGCAAGCGGGCATGACCAGCGCCATCCTGCACGTCAGCAAGATCCTGCCCAAGAACCGCATCGACGACGCGCAGTGGGACGCCGCCATCGCGCTCTTGTACGACCGCCCACCGGCCGATCCGGTCACCCTCGAAGACGGCAGCACCACCACCGACCCCTTGCAGATCTTCATCAACCTCTTCCCCGACGGGGCCGAGGCCCAGTCCACCAAGGTGGACCTGGCCGACCTGCCGCTGGAAGAACGCCTGCGCAAGCACATCATCGATGGCGAGAAGAAGAACCTCGCCGAAACGCTCACCGAAGCGCGCGGCAAGTACCCGCCGCTGGACATCATCAACGACCACCTGCTCGACGGCATGAAGGTCGTGGGCGAGCTGTTCGGCAGCGGCCAGATGCAGCTGCCCTTCGTGCTGCAGAGCGCGCAGGTCATGAAAGCCGCGGTGGCCGAGCTGGAGCCGTTCATGGACCGCGTCGCCGGCTCGACCAAGGGCACCATGCTGCTGGCCACCGTGCGCGGCGATGTTCACGACATCGGCAAAAACCTGGTGGACATCATCCTCACCAACAACGGCTACACCGTCCACAACATCGGCATCAAGGTGCCCATCAACGAGATCGTCGCCAAGTACAAGGAAACCAAGCCCGACGCCATCGGCCTCTCGGGGCTCTTGGTCAAGTCCGTCAACGTGATGGAAGAGAACCTCAAAGAGCTCAACACGCTCGAAATCGACGTGCCCATGATCCTGGGCGGCGCCGCGCTGCAGCGCAGCTACTGCGAGGGCCACCTGCGCGACACCTACCACGGCAAGGTCTTCCATGGCACCGACGCCTTCGAGGGCCTGCGGCTCATGGACCACCTGGCCAACGGCCGCACCGACGAGCTGGACGCCGAGATCGAGAGCCGCAAAGCCAAGCGTGACAAGCAGACCGCCAAGGTCGCCGAGCTCACCGCCAAGGCCGCCGCCCGCAAGGGCGATTCTGTCGCCGAGCGGCCCGCCCGCTCCGCGGTCAAGACCGACCTGCCCGCCCTCGCCCCGCCCTTCTGGGGCTCGCGCGTGGTCGACGACGTGCCGCTGGACCAGATCTACCCCTTCCTCAACGAAGCGGCGCTCTTCAAGAGCCAGTGGCAGTTCGTCCGCGGCGAGAAGTCCACCACCGAATACGACCGTCAGATCGAAGAGACCGTGCGGCCGATCCTGGACCGCTACAAGACGCTCATGAAAGACGACGGCGTGCTGAAGCCCCAGGTGGTCTACGGCTACTGGCCGGTGAACAGCGACGGCGACGACCTGGTGGTCTTCGACCCGGTGGATCAAGACCGCGAGATCGAGCGGTTCACCCGCTTCCCCCGCCAGCACGACCGCAAACGCCTGTGCATCAGCGACTTCTTCAAGCCGCTGTCTGGCGGCGAACGCGACGTGCTGGGCCTGCAGTGCGTCACCATGGGCCACGAAGTCAGCAAGCTGGCGAAAACCTACTTCGACGCCGACGACTACACCGAATACCTCTACTGCCACGGCATGGGCGTGGAGTGCGCCGAGGCCCTGGCCGAGCTTTGGCACAAGCGCGTCCGCACCGAGCTGGGCATCGGCAACGACGACAGCCCCAAAATCAAACAGCTCTTCACCCAGAAATACCGCGGCAGCCGCTACAGCTTCGGCTACCCCAGCTGCCCGGAGATGCAAGACCAAGAGATCCTCTTCCGCCTGCTGCAGCCCGAGCGCATCGGCTGCGAGCTGACCGAAAACTGGCAGATCGACCCCGAGCAGAGCACCAGCGCCATCGTGGTGCATCACCCCGAGGCGAAGTACTTCGCGATTTGACTTGGAGTCGGCTCGTGCGGGCCGTGCGGCTCGCGCCGGTTGGCGCCGGACTCGGGCGGGGTTTAACCCGCGCGGGATCCGCCATTCTCCGGCCCATGAGCAGCCCCCTTTCAAACCACGCGGTTCACACCTTCACTAACAAGCCCTGGACAATGCAGCAGTGCTGCGACGCCTATGCCCAGGCGGGCTTTGGCGGAGTGAGTGTCTGGCGTAACGTGGTCGCCCCCAATGAGGGCGGCGTGGGCTTGGCCGAAGCGGTGAAAATCGTGAAGGGCTCAGGGCTGCAGGTGCCCGCGTACGTCCGCGGCGGCTTCTTTCCCGCAGCCGACGCGGCCAAACGACAGGAAGCCATCGACCACAACAAACAGGTGCTGGACGAGGCCGCGGCCCTGGGGGCCGAGCAGGTCGTGCTGGTGGTAGGCGCGGTGCCGGGTCTGCCGCTGGACGAGGCCCGCAAGCAGGTGGCCAACGGCATCGCGGCCTGCCTGCCCCACGCCCAGCAGGCAGGGGTGAAGCTGAGCATCGAGCCGCTGCACCCGATGTACGCAGGCGACAAGTCGTGCATCAATCGCATGGCCGAGGCCCGGGAGATCTGCGAGCGGTTGCAAAGCCCCTGGCTGGGCATCGCCCTGGACGTCTACCACTGCTGGTGGGACCCGGACCTGGAGGTGGAAATCCGCCTGGCGGGCGAGCAGGGCACGCTGCTGGGCTACCACGTGTGTGACTGGCGCCTGGAAACCCGCCACCTGCTCACCGATCGCGGCCTGATGGGCGATGGATGCATCGACATCGCCGGCATCACGCAGATGGTCCGGGCCACGGGCTTCGCCGGGCTGGCCGAAGTGGAGGTGTTTAGCGAGCAGTACTGGGCGATGGACCAAGACCAATACCTGGAGCTGATCGCCCAGCGCTGCGGATAAACCGCCGGGCCGCGGGCCCTGCTCACTCACCGATCAGCGCGGTGTCGGGGTGGGCCGCGTGCCAGCCAAACCAGAACGCGCCGTGTGACGGCAGGCGCGAAAGCTTGGTGCCGTCGGGCGCTACCAGGGCTTCTTCGGTGAGCGACCACCGCTGGCCAGTAGTCGACGTCACCGCCTGGTCGCCGTCGTAGGCGCTAAACGACTCGGCCTTGGGGTCGTAGATGCGGTGAGCGCCCGAACGGTCGGTGAGCACGACGTAGGCCTGCCCCCCGTGTTCACCGGTGTACACCGGGCGGGTCTTCAAAAAATCGCTGCTGATCGCCGCCGGGCCGGCTTCGGGGTCACCGAAACGCAAGGCCAAGACCTCGGCCTTGTTCTTCAGCCGATCGTCCTGTCCGGGGACTTTAAACATCAGCCCGTCGGTGGCGAAGTAGTCGCGGTAGGCTACCCCTTCGCCGTAGTCGCGCCGGTGTCCCGTGTCGAGGGTCAGCACGGTGGTCTGCGGGTGCAGGGCCTTCCACCGCCCCCAGGTTGTGGTAACCACGGTCCACGGGGTGAGTTTCAGACCCCGGCCCACCAGCGGGCCGATCACCGGCTCGCCGGTGATGGTGGACCACATCGATTCGGTATCGTGGTCGTACATCAGCTTGTTCGAGCGGTAGAGGAAGCCGCTGGTCCCCAGCTCGTAATGCTTGCCGACGATCAGCGTGTCGTACACGATCATCGATCCGCACAGGGTGCAGTACACGCCGTTGATCGACCGGCCGCCCAGGTGGTCTTTCACCATCTCATGCCAGGCCAAAATGCGCTTGGGATAGGCCCGGGCTTCGCCGTTAACCACCACGCCAAAAACCACGTCCGTGTCGTCGAGGTACGACGCCTGGTCGTCCCGGGCCGGCACCGTCTCGGGGTCGGACAACGGTGGGATGCCGTCGCGGCGGACCCCGCCCCACTGCACCTCGTCCAGGCGAATGGTGGCCGCGTCGGTGTGGTCATCGAAGTAGGCGTCGAAGCGCGGATCGATCCGCCGGTACAGGCCGGCTTTCCAGGCGCCGTAGTCCTCGGGCACGTTGTAGGGGCTGGCCCAGAGGGCCTGGTGGATGTCGTCGCGCTGGTCACGCACCGCGCCGCCCGCGGGCACCCCCCAGGCGTCGGCCAGGCGGTCCATGAGCCGGATGCGTAGCGGCCGCGGGGTGCCCAGGATGTGGTCCATTTCGAGTAGCGGCGCGGTGTAGCGCGGGTCCCAATGTTCGAACAACCGTTCGAGCAGCGCGTCGGCCCCGGCCGGGCTTCCGCGGAAGATCACCGCCAAATCATCGAGCCCCACCGGCCCCTCGGACGTCGCGGGTTCGAGGGTGCCGCTGCGGATCTGCGCCCGGGCTCCACCCACCTGCCAGGTGAGCACAAAAATCCAGAACATGGCCCCCGCGATGGCGGCGATCAGCAGCGGGCCGCGGCGTTTGGCCGCCGTGGGGTCCGGGGCCGGGGGCTCGGTGGGCGCGTCTGCGGTCGGGGGATCGTCTTGCATGCGAAATAGACCCTAAATACCAGCCGTTTATTCCGTTGCGGCCGTGGGGGCGGGGACAAATAAGCGTTCGCGGCGGCCTGAACCGCATCGACGGTCAGGGCCGTGAGGCACGAGGGCTCGGCGACGCAGGCCGCGGCCGCCGCACACCCCGGGTGGCAGGCCGCCCCGCGCAGCAGGGTCAGGCGGTCGTCACGCAGCGGCCGCCAGGCCGCTTCCGCGGTGGGGCCAAAAATCGTAACGATGGGGACCCGGGTGGTGGCCACCAGGTGGGTTGGGCCCGACTCGTTGCTGATCAGCAGGGCCGCCTGGCCAAAGATGGCCAGCAACTGCGGCAGCGGCGGACAACGGAAGTGAACGGCCTCGGGCCGCTGCACGCGCGTCGCCAGCGCCCGGCCCGCCGCGCGGTCGCCCGGGGCCCCCACCACCAGCACCCCCACGCCGCGAGTGTCGATCAGCCGCCGGGCCACCTGGGCAAAGCGTTCGGCGGGCCACTGGCGGCGGGTCTTCCCGGCAAAAGGGTGCATGACGACCCAGCGCCGGGCCGGGTCCAGCCCCGACTCGGCGTCGGCGGCCGACAAACGCACCGCCCGCGGCCGCGCGCCCGGCTCCGCATCCACCGCCCGCAGCGCTACCGCGTAGCGATCCAGCGCGTGCGGGCCGTCGGCCGATTCTGCCGGCCGGTCCAGCCGCCGGTTGTAACACCAAGACCACCGCGTGTCGGCAAAGCCCACGCGGTGGCGGGCCCGCGACGCCCCGGTCACCGCGGCCGACCACTTACCCCCGGACAGATCGAGCACCGCGTCGTAGCGAGCGGCCACGCCCCCCGCCCACACCCGCAAAATGGCGGGCAGGGGCTTGCGTCGGGCGGCGTAGGCATCGCGCTGGGCGGGGTAAGCGGGCACTCACACAGGCCGCTGGTCCAGTGGTAGGGCCGCGGCCAAGGCGAGGTAGCGATCGTCTGGTAATAGGTCGATGCCGTAGGTGAAATAACGGGCCAAGGCCGCGATCACCGGGAGCTGAACCACCGTATTACCCAGGTGGTGGTCCAGGCTCACCACCAGCACGCACGGCGTGTACTGAGGCAGTGGCAAGGGTGAAGGGTGCTTCACAGAACCCGAATTGTAGCGCGGCCCCGCCGGGCCGAACAGCCCCCTGTTGGCCGGGGCCACGGGCTATTGCCGCGACGTGCGGTGGATCACGACACCGCTACGTACACTCGCTCGCGTGACCGTTTCCCCCACCGTCTTGCCACTCGCCCGGCTTCAACGCTGGTTCGACCGCCACCAGCGCCCCATGCCCTGGCGCCCCACCGCCCAGCGTCCCGTCAACCCGTACCACGTGCTGGTCAGCGAGGCGATGCTGCAGCAAACCCAGGTGGCCACGGTCATCGGGTACTTCGAGCGCTTCGTCGCGGCTTTCCCGACCGTCACCGCACTCGCCGACGCGGACGAGCAGGCGGTGCTCACCCTGTGGCAGGGGCTGGGCTACTACCGCCGAGCGCCGCGCCAACCCTTACCACGTGCTGGTCAGCGAGGCGATGCTGCAGC
>CALLPP010000084.1 GCA_938015655.1 uncultured Algisphaera sp. | reverse complement strand
GCCTCTGCGCCTCTGCGCCTCCGCGGCCTCCGCGGACGAGCGAAGTGATTCTTCGTGCCTCGGCGTGGTGCCAGGGAGTACATCGTGACCGACCCTCGCCAGTACGACTACGCCGTGGAGGGCCCGCGGCAGAGCCAGCTGTGGGCGGAGCGTTACCTGCTGTTTTTGCAGGACGTTACCGCGGTGTTTGACGGGTTTAAGGCGCTGGATATCGCGGACCTGGGCATCGGCCACCGCGAGCTGCGGGTGGTGGTGGGGCCCAACGGGGCGGGCAAGACCACGATGTGCGACGTGATCTCGGGCATGACCCGGCCCACCACCGGGCGGGTGTTTTTCGACGGGCAGGAGATCACCGGGCAGAACGAGAGCGTGATCGCCCAGCGCGGGGTGGGGCGGAAGTTCCAGATCCCCAACGTGTTTGACAGCCTGACGGTGCGCGAAAACATGCTGCTGGCCCTGCCCAGCCCGGTACACGGCATCGGCAGCCGGGATCACCTCCGCAGGCTCGATCCGCGGATGGCCGGCCCCGGCGGGCTGGCGCTGCTGCGCTTTGTCGAGAGCTGCCGCACCGTGGGCGGCAAGCCCACCCCCGAAGACCGCGACCGCATCGAGGACCTATTGACCCGCGTGCGGCTGATCGACGAATTGGAAACCGAGGCCAAGCATCTGAGCCATGGCCAACGCCAGTGGCTGGCGATCAGCAGCCTGATGCTGGCCCGCCCGCGCCTGCTGCTGGTCGACGAGCCGGCGGCGGGGCTGACCGACAGCGAAACGGCCCTGACCGCCGAGCTGCTGCTGGAGCTGAAAGACGAGCACACGATCATCTGCATCGAGCACGACATGGAGTTCGTGCGGATGCTGGACAGCCGGGTGACGGTGCTGGACAGCGGGCGGGTGTTGGCGGAGGGCACGCTGGGTGAGGTGTCGGCGGACGAGAAGGTGGTGGAGGCGTATTTGGGCCGGTAGCGCGGCCGAGGTATTAGGCGTTAGGGCTTAGGGCCTAGGGCTTGTATGCGATGCCGCAAAAACCCCGGACGAGTCTTTCGACGTAAACCATGGTCGATGTCGGCGAGCTCAATCTAGGCCCTAGGCCCCAACGCCTAACGCCTTCTTCGTCGTGTTCTCACACCACAGATAGCCCTCCATGCTCCACATCCAAAACCTTCATTTCGCCTACGGCGGTGTCACCGCCTTGAATGACGTGTCGCTTGAAGCGCCCGCGGGCGCGATCACTTGTGTGATGGGGCGCAACGGGGTGGGCAAGACCACGCTGATGCAGAACATCATGGGGCTGCTGAAGCCCGCGTCGGGCTCGATCGTGCTGGACGGGGCCGAGCAGGTGGGCCGCGCGGCCAGCGCGCGGGCCAGGAGCGGGGTCGCGCTGGTGCCCCAGGGCCGGATGATCTTCCCCAAGCTGACGGTGCAGGAGAACCTGAAGATCGGGCTGCAGGCGAACCGCAACGGGCTCAAGGCCGTGCCCGAACGGGTGTACGAGACCTTTCCGGTTTTGAAGGCGTTTCTGGCCCGCAAGGGCGGCGACCTTTCGGGCGGGCAGCAGCAGCAGCTGGCCATCGCGCGGGCGATGGTCGGCGAGCCCAAGGTGATGCTGCTGGACGAGCCGACCGAAGGCATCCAGCCCAACATCATTCAGGAGATCGGGCGCGTGCTGAAACGCCTGGCCGGCGAGGGCATGGCGGTGGTGCTGGTCGAGCAGTACCTTGACTTTGTCAAGGAGTTTGGCGACGGCTTCGCGGTGATGAACCGCGGGGCGGTGGTGGCCAGCGGTGCGATCGGTGAGCTGACCGCGGAGATCGAGCGGGAGTTCTTGGGAGTGTGAGGGCGGGGTGATGGGTGATCACTGTTGGGTGGTGCGACCCTGGTGGAAGACGCGTCGTGAGGATGCGTTGGGTAAGTTCTGGGTGATCTCGTGCGCTGCGACGCGCGGCTCGGCGGGAGCCTCCCCCTCCCAGCCGCTTCGCGGCGGGACGCTGCGCGTCCGCTGAGCCGGCCGTTGGCCGGGCTCAGCTTTGAAACAGACGCGAATACAAGCGGTCTTGCTGGCCCTGGAGAAGCTCCAGCAGCGGCGCGCACTGGTACACGTCGTCGATCGAGCGCCCGGCGTGGTCGGCGGCGGTGCGGGCGGGTTCGGCCCGCTCGTGCAGCAGGGTCTGGGCGCGCAGCGGGCCGGTGAGGCCCAGCCGCACGGCGGCGGACAGGGCGTCGCGCAGGGTGTTGAAAAGAAACAGGTACGCCGCGGCGTCGGGGTCCAGGTCTAGGGCGGCGGTGATGCGGCCGTAAACCGGACCGAGGTGTTGGGGGGCGTCGCGGTCGAACAGGTCGTGGGACAGGGCGGGAAAGATCCGCGGGGCCGCGGCGGCCAGGGCGCGGCCCTGGGCCCGGCTGGCCCGGGCGGCCACATGGTTCAGCAGGCTGGACTGGGCCCGGGCGTCGGCGGCCGCGAGGGCGGCCGGGTCGGTGGCGACGGCGTGGATCAGCGGGAGCGTGCCGGCGGCGGTTTGCCGCAGCACCGCGTCCAGGGCGCGGGCCAGCGCGGTGTCGTCGGTCACGAAGCCCGCTTTCCAGGCGGCCTCCAGGCCGCCGGAATGCGCGAAGCCGCCGGAAGGAAACGCCGAGTCGGCGAGCTGCCAGAGGGTCCAGTCGGGGGCGCGGCTCACCCGCGACTTATAGCAGAGCGTCGGGCCGGGATGTTCGGGTCTTTGATGGTTTGCGGCGGGTGACCACGCTTTACGCAGCCGCGGGGTGGGTGCGGCGGTTTGCCCACAAATGAGGCATCACGATTCGGAATGGGGGGCGTGGGCGGGTTGGCACGGCCCTTGCCATTGCCGAGTACGCACCCGCGTTCGGGTGCCGACGTGTTGGGAGCAGCGGTCTGACCGCGTCCGCGTCTTTTTCTTGTCCTTACTGCGGGCGGCATGTGCCCCAGTTTTCCTCCCCGCCAGACGCCTACGCGTTGTATTGGAGAGCTTTCGATGACCGTTCATGACGCTTTGCTTCGTCCTTTTAGCTTTCGTTTCGCCACCTCTTTGGCCGCGGCAGTCGCGGCCGCCCCGCTGGCGTTGGCCCAGTATGAAGAGGAGTTGGCGGCCGACGACGGGGGCGCCTCGCGGGTGAGCGGCGTGGTCGGTGCGGACCTGAGCTCCCACTTCGTTTCGTACGGCTTCGATGTCTGGGCCGAGGGCACCGAGCCCTTGGGGGGCAACGAGACGTTTAACCCTTACGCCGAGGTGGCGATCGCGCTGGATCACGACATCAGCTTCAGCGTGGGCTTCTGGGGCGACATCAACGACAACGCCAACTCGCCGCTGGGCGGCAACGTGCAGGAGATCGACGTCTACGCGGGGGTCAGCAAAGACTTCGATGGATTTTCGGTGGGGGTGGTGTACCAGGAATGGTTTTTCTCGGGTCAGACCGAGAAGATTTTAGATATCAACATCGGCCTGGACGATTCTGGCTGGTGGGGCGATGAGGGCTTTAGCCTGAGCCCTTCGATCACGGTCCACAACCGGGTGGACAACGGGCTGGGCCTTTCTAACGGCACGATTCTGGTGCTGGGAGCCGAGTACCCGCTGGATCTGGGCGACTCGCCGCTGAGCGTGTCGTTGCCGGTGGCGGTTGGTTTTTCGTTTGACGAGGGGTATTTTGTGGATGGCGGGGACGACGGCTTCGGGTACGTTTCGATTGGGGCCAGCGCCAGCCTGCCGCTTGACTCGATTCCCGCCGACTACGGTGCGTGGGCACTGAACGCCGGGGTGAACGTGTTCTTCACCGAGGAAGACGTCTACCAAAACCCCGACGATACGATCGTAGCGATAAACCTGGGCATCAGCTTGGCGTTCTAAGCGGGCGGACAACGGCGACGGACCGCCGTTGAATCGTTACTCGTTCGGCACGTGGTTTGTCCCGCGTGCCGGGCTTGGCTCCGGGCGGGGGGGTGACGGAGCGGTGCGGATGAAGGTTTTGATGGCTGATGCTCGCCGTGACAATCAGGTTTTGGATAAAGATGCCCCTGCGGGTGGTGGGGGCAGCGGGCACGTGGAGGTTCGCTGGGTCGGCGGCCGCAGCGTGACCACCCGCGGCCGCGCCACGGCGCCCTTGAAGCTGCTGGCCCCCCGGCGACGCGGCGGGGCGGCGTGGATTTATCTCAGCACCTACGGTGGGGGCCTGGTCGCGGGCGACCGGGTGCAGCTTTACGCCGATATCCACCCTGGCAGCACCGCGGTGCTGACCACGCAGGCGGCGACCAAGGTGTTTCATCAGCAAGACGGGGTGGGGGCCGAGCAGACCCTGGAGGCCGCGGTGGCGCCGGGAGCGATGTTGGTGGTGGCGCCCGATCCGCTGACGTGTTTTGCCGACGCGGTGTACGCGCAGCGCCAGACCTTCGACCTGGTGGGCGACGCCTCGCTGGTGCTGTTGGACTGGGTGACCTGCGGCCGCGCGGCCCGGGGTGAGAGGTGGCTGTTCGACCGTTACGACAGCTGCAACCGCATCCGTCAAGACGGACGGGAGATCGTTTTCGACCGCCTGCGGCTGGACGCGGCGCTGCACCCGCCCGCGGACGCTTTTGCGGCGGGTCCCTTCGATGTTTTGGCCACACTTTATTTTGTGGGTCCCGCTGCGCAGGCGGGGCAGCACGCCGCGGCGCAGTGGGTGGCGGACCTAGCGTTGGCCGGCGGCCGCGACACGCGGAGCCTGGAAGCAAGCTTCAGCCCGCAAGAATGGGGCGGGGTGTTGCGGGTGATGGGCGTGCGTACCCAGCGGGTGCTTTCGGTTTTGAAGCGGCGGTTAGACTTTCTCGATCCGATGCTGGGTATGAATGTGTGGAGCCGGCGGGCGTGATTGAAAGTGCGACGTTTGAAGCGCGAAGTTCGAAGTGCCATGAAACCCATTCGCCTCGCGTTCCGAACCGTCCGCCCCCCGTTCATTGTCTGAACATTGCACTTCTAACCCCGACCTTCGTACTTGCCCGATGCACCTGACGCCCCGCGAACTTGAAAAGCTCACCCTGCACAACGCGGGTTTTGTGGCGCAGAAGCGGCTGGCTCGGGGCGTGCGGCTGAACACCCCCGAGGCGGTGGCCCTGATCGCCACGGTGGTGATGGAGCTGATCCGCGATGGCCAGCGCGTGGCCCGGTGCATGGACCTGGGCTGCACGCTGCTGGGGCGCCGACAGGTGATGCCGGGCGTGCCTGAGATGATCCACGACGTGCAGGTGGAGGGCACCTTCCCCGACGGCAGCAAGCTGGTGACTGTGCACCACCCCGTGGCGGCCGAAGACGGCGATCTGGCGCTGGCGCTCTACGGCAGCTTTTTGCCAGTACCCGACCTGGCGCTCTTCGACGAACCCGCGGGCGACGAAGGCGATGCGCTGGAGCCGGGCGCGGTGGAGGCGGCTGCGGGGGCCGTTGAACTCAACGCCGGCCGGGCGGAGGTCACCGTGACGGTGACCAACCTGGGCGACCGGCCGGTGCAGGTGGGCAGCCACTACCCCTTTATCGAAGTGAATGCCGCGCTGCGGTTTGACCGCGCCGCGGCCTACGGACGCCGGCTGGACATCCCCGCGGGCACCGCGGTGCGCTTCGAGCCCGGCGAGACGCGCGAGGTGACCCTGGTGGACGTGGCGGGGGGGCGCTCGGTGATCGGCGGCAACGCGCTGACCGACGGCCCGGCGACCGACGCGCGACGCAGCGCGGTGATGGGCCGGGTGAAGGCCGGCGGTTTTGCCGATTCCCACGACTAGCCTGTGTCGTATTTTCCTCCTGAAAGAAAGATCGATTCTATGAAACTCGCTCTGACCGCCGCCGCCGTGATGATGACTGCGACCCCCGCCCTGGCTCACCCGGGCCACGAACATGGCGTCGAAGGTGCCATGCACCACCTCGCCTGGTTGATCGCGCCGGCCGCGTTGGTCGTGATTGCGTGTGTGGTGGTGCGTTGCAAAGCGCGCTAACTCGGCCGAGGTACGGGCGTCGCTCTCCCAAATCTCCAGCGCGACACCTGCGTCTTGCTAACTCTTAACGGCTAGCGACTAAAACATGCCCCACGACATGCCCCGCGACGCTTACGCGCAGATGTTCGGCCCCACCACCGGCGACCGGGTGCGGCTTGGCGACACGTCGCTGTGGCTGCGTGTCGAAAAAGACTTCACTTCTTACGGCGACGAGTGCAAGTTCGGCGGCGGCAAGGTGCTGCGTGAAGGCCAGGGCCAGCGCGCCGGCGGCGACCCCGCCGAGGCGTTGGACTACGTCATTACCAACGCGCTGATCGTGGACTACACCGGCATCTACAAGGCCGACGTGGGCCTGAAGGCCGGCCGCATCCACGCCATCGGCAAGGCCGGCAACCCCGACGTCATGGACGGCGTGACCCCGGGCATGGTCGTGGGCGTCACCACCGAGGCCATCGCGGGCGAGGGGCACATCCTCACCGCGGGCGCGATCGACACGCATGTGCACTACATCTGCCCCCAGCAGGCCGACGAAGCGATCGCCTCGGGCGTCACCACGCTGCTGGGCGGCGGCACGGGCCCGGCCACGGGCACCTGCGCCACCACCTGCACGCCCGGGGCCGACAACATCGCCATGATGCTGCGGGCCACCGACGGCATCGGTCTGAACTTTGGCTTCTTGGGCAAGGGCAACACCGCGCGGCCCGAGGGCCTGGCCGCGCAGGTCGCCGCGGGCGCCTGCGGCTTCAAGCTGCACGAAGACTGGGGCACCACCCCCGCGGCCATCGACACCTGCCTGGGCGTGGCCGATGACCTGGACGTGCAGGTGTGCATCCACACCGACACGCTGAACGAAAGCGGCTTTGTCGAGGCCTCGATCGGCGCGTTCAAGGGCCGCACGATCCACACGTACCACACCGAGGGCGCCGGCGGCGGCCACGCGCCGGACATCATCAAGGTGTGCGGGCTGGCCAACGTGCTGCCCAGCAGCACCAACCCCACGCGGCCCTACACCGTGAACACCATGGACGAGCACCTGGACATGCTCATGGTGTGCCACCACCTGGACCCCAACCTGCCCGAAGACGTGGCCTTCGCCGAGAGCCGCATCCGCGGCGAGACCATCGCCGCCGAAGACATTTTGCACGACCTGGGGGCGTTCAGCGTGATGGGCAGCGACGCCCAGGCCATGGGCCGCGTGGGCGAGGTGGTCACCCGCACCTGGCAGACCGCCAGCAAGATGAAAGACCAGCGTGGGTACCTGGGCGGCGACGCCGACGGCGCGGACAACCAGCGCATCAAGCGTTACGTCGCTAAGTACACCATCAACCCCGCCATCGCCCACGGCTTCAGCCACGTGGTGGGCAGCATCGAGGTGGGCAAGCTCGCCGACCTGGTGCTATGGAAACCCGCCTACTTCGGCGCCAAGCCCGAGCTGGTCATCAAGGGCGGCCACATCGCCTGGGCCCAGATGGGCGACCCCAACGCCAGCATCCCCACGCCCCAGCTGGTGCACATGCGGCCGATGTTCGGCGCCAACAACCCGGGCCATTCGGTTGCTTTCGTCAGCGGTGCCGCGGCCCGGGCGGGCGTGGGCGAGGCCTACGGCCTGGGCAAGCAGGTTGAAGCGGTGCGCGGCTGCCGTGGCATCGGCAAGGCGGACATGAAGCTCAACGTCGCCACGCCCGACATCGCGGTGGACCCCGAGACCTACCGGGTGTTCGCCGACGGCGAGCACCTGACCTGCGAGCCGGCGGAACGGCTGCCTTTAGCGCAGACCTACTTCTTGTTTTAGTTTTAGCCGGGCCTTGCTGTTGCGGGTGGTTGTGAAGGGGCCCGCGTGAGACCGTGGTTTGCTTGAAGGTCCTCAGCGAGGAGGGAGCCGGAATGATTCTTGCTTTTCGCGAAGACGGTTCGGTTGCGATTCACGCATCGATAGACGCAGCATGTCGTCTGTATGAAGGCGTGGATGTTGAATCGCAGGTGATTCAATTCTTTGATGCGGACGGGAACCGTCTCAAGCCCCGTTTTACAACCCCCAATCGGTTTTGGTCGGTTTTTGGCGTGGTCCTCCGGTCGTCGTCTGGGCAGTACACGTTGGTGTTGGACCCCGACGAAGACGCCGATCCTCTTTGGCTGATGCTCAATGAGGCGGGCGGTATCGAAGGTCCGTCGCGTTTTGCGTCGGTCGATCAGCTAAGGGAGCATCTTGCCCGCCGCGGTGCTCAGGTGGAGCCGTGAGCTTGAAATGGTTTTGCAAGCCATCGGTACGGGCTTGGGGCGGGGATTATCACGGGCCTTTGGCCGCTCGTGTGCTGGCGACGGTCACGCTGCGGGATGGCTTGCGTGGTCTAACGCTTGACGGAGTTGGGGGCTTCCGCGCGGAGGGGTGTTGCCGGTGGCGCCGTGGCGCGCACACCGGGCGGAGAAGGTGGGCTTTGGTTTCGCACCCCGCCCGATCCGCGGGCGCGGGGCGCCCGCCTACGCTTGGAGCATGAGGCATTTCGATCTGATGGCGGTGGTGCGGGTCACTGGCCCAACGGGATGAACATCGAAAACGTGTCCCCGTCCAGGGTCCGGATGCCGGCGGTCATGACCAGCGGCCGGCCGTTTTCGCGGTAGATCGTGGGGCGCTCGTAGCGGTGGACCGCCACCACCTGCCCGCCGGTGGTGGTGTAAGACTTGTCCGACACTTTGTAGTGCTTGGCCCGCTGCCAGTTCAGGCCGTCGGTCGAGGTGATCATGCCCATGTAGCCGAAGGCGTGGTAGAGCGCGTAGTACCGCCGGCGCTGGCGGTCGTACCAGACCTCGGGGTCTTCCGAGTTGTAATCCTTGACCACGGGCTTGGGCTGCATCCGCCACGGGCCCAGCGGGTGGTCGGCGAGCAGCACCGCCTGCATGCGCACGATCTGCCCCTCGGGCTGGTCCGGCTGGTCGCCCCGCACGATCATGAGGTAGCCGCCGCCGGGCCGCCGCGTCACGCTGACGTTGTTCACGATGTTGGCGATCGGTGGCTCGGGCTGGATCAGGGGCTTGGCGAAACGCTGCCACGGGCCCTCGATGCGGTCCGCCACCGCGACGCCGATGCGCTGATTCAGCCGCATCATGCCGCGGATGGCGCTCTTGTTCCACGCGGCGTGGCGGGCTTCTTCCAGCTGCTCCGGCGTCAGGCGTATGTCGCCGGTGTGGGTGGACATGTAATAGATGTAGTAACGGCCTTCGAAGCGGTAGACCTTCGGGCAGTGGGCGGTGTAGGCGTCCCAGTGCCCGTTGCCCCGCCCGCGCAAGACGACCTCCGCGTGCTTGTACGGCCCGGCGGGCCGGTCGGCGACCGCGCGCGACACGATGCCGTCGGTCAGCCAGGAGTAGAAGCCGTGCTCCTTGGGCATCTGCGAATAGATCAGGTGGTACTTGCCGTCGTCGGCCTTGACGATGCCTGAGCCCCAATTAAAAAACCGATCGTCGTGGAAGATGTTGTCTTCCGAGACGCCCTGCATCGCTGTGGTCAGGTTGAAATCGTCGGTGTCTTGCGTGTCTTGACTCGGCGTGGCGTTTGGGCCTTGTGCGAGGACGCATGCGGCGAGAGCCGCCGGCGTCAAGGCCGGGATCGTGAAACGGATCGTCAGCATACCCCGTCTCTTTCTTGGAAAACGGGCCGTGGCGCCGAGACGGCCCCGCGGCCGCCCTGCGGCATCGCGGCCCGCCGGGGCCCGCCGCCGCCCCCGGTCCGGGCCTGTTTCTTGTTCCCGGCCGCGGTGGCGGGCGGCGGAAACGCTTCGGGTACACTTTTTAAACGGTGGCGGTTTCGATGCGTGCTCACGGCTTGGAAGGTGCCCAATGAACGATCTGTTGCGTGTCCGGCGTTGGCTGATGGTGGTGTTTTCGGGCGTCTGCTTGGTGGGCGCCGGGGCTGTTTCGGCGCAGGCCGAGCCCACCAGCAAGCTGGAGGTGTTTGATCTCGATGCCCGCGAGCGCCGCGTGGTGCTGAGCGTGCCCGAACTTGTTCAAGCGCCCAACTGGTCGCGCGACGGGGCGACGCTTTTGGTCAACGGCAACGGCCGGATGTACACCGTGCCCGTGGGTGGCGGAACGCTCACCCCGCTGGACACCGGCGAGGTGGTGTCGAACAACAACGACCACGGCTATTCGCCCGACGGCAAGTGGTTGGCCATCAGCAGCCGCACCGACGGCCGGTCGCCGATCTATGTGTTGCCCGCCACCGGCGGCACCCCCCGGCAGGTGACCTTCGGCCCCGAGCCTTCGTTCTGGTACGGCTGGTCGCCCGACGGCAAGGCCTTCGCGTTTGTCAGCTATCCCGAGTGATCGGGCTTCACGGGGCTGTCTGAGGGTTCTCTGATCCGGGGTTTTCTTGCTCAGGCAGGGCGGGGAGGCTGCGCGCTGGGCGGGCATTTAGATACATGTGCGCATTTAATGGGCGGCCGGGGGGCCGCTGAAGGCCCCCACAAGCGGGTTGGGGGGTGGCACGCGCTTTGCCATTGACCATCGTTCGGCCGCGTGGCCGGGAGGTGACCCGATTTTGTTGTCCTTCATTTGTGGGAGTCCGACGATGCGACTTGGTTCAGTGAAAGCGTGTTTTGGCCGTTGTTTGACCCGCTGCCGCGGCCTGGCGGCGGGCGGGGCGTTGGCCGCGGGGTTGCTGGTGGGCCCCGGGCCCCGGGCGGCAGCCGAGCCGCTGAAGATCGGCTACTCGGACTGGCCGGGCTGGGTGGCCTGGGAGATCGGGCTCCAGAAGGGCTGGTTTGAAGAAGCCGGCGTCGAGGTGGACTTCAAGTGGTTCGACTACGTCGCGTCGATGGACGCCTACGCCGCGGGGCAGCTGGACGCGGTGACGATGACCAACGGCGACGCGCTGGTGACCGGCACGGCCCGGCCGTCGGTGGCGATCATTATCAACGACTACAGCAACGGCAACGACATGCTCGTGGCCACGCCGGACATCACGTCGGTGGCGGAGCTCAAGGGCAAGAAGATCGGTGTGGAGCTGGGCTTCGTGGGCCACCTGCTGGCGCTGACCGCGATCCAGGAGGCCGGGCTGGCCGAGTCGGACGTCGCGTGGGTGAACACGCCCACCGACAAGACCGCCGCGATGCTGGAGAGCGGCAACGTGTCGGCCATCGCGGCCTGGCAGCCCAACAGCGGCGAGGCGCTCAAGGCCGTGCCCGGGTCCACGCCGGTGTTCACCAGCGCCGACAAGCCGGGCATCATCTACGACGTGCTGGCGGTGGCGCCCGAGAGCCTCGAATCACGTCGCGACGACTGGCAGAAGGTCGTGGGCGTGTGGTACCGCATCGTGGACTACCTCAAGGACGAGGACAACCTCGACGACGCGCTGGAGATCCTTGCGGCGCGGGTCAACGTCAGCGCGGCCGAGTACGAGCCGTTCTTCCAGGGCACGTACATCCTCTCGCTGGACGAGGCGCTCGCCGCCTGGGAGAAGGGCGACAGCCTCGCCTCGATCTATTACAGCAACACCTACGTGAACGACTTCAACGTGAAGTACGAGGCGTACGAAGAGCCGCTGCAGTCGGAGACCTACCTCGACCCCAGCCTGACCCGGGCCCACGCC
>CALLPP010000083.1 GCA_938015655.1 uncultured Algisphaera sp. | reverse complement strand
AGAAGCCGAACCGGGGCCGTGGCTCTCGGGTGCGGGGCTGCCTCGCCGTCCTTATGGGACCGGACTGCGAGGGGGGGGCGGGGCTAAAGGCGGTCGGTGGGTTGGGTGGCGCGGGTAACCTTGAACGCCCGGCTGCCGCGGTGCTGGCCCAGCTGGCCGAGGAACTTGCGCCGGCCGCCCACGGTCAGGGTGAGCGGACCGCTGGCGTTCTTGTCGGTCGTGATCACGTCGCCCACTTGCAGGTTGGCCAGGTCGCCCACGGTGAGGGTGGTTTCGGCCAGCACGCTGGCCACGTCCACGCGGGCCGCGGCCAGACGCCCCGCGAGGCTCCGGCGCAGCTCCTGCGAGTCGTTCTGTTTTTTGTAGCTGGCCCAGCCGGTGGTGCCCAGTTTCTGCATCACCGGCTCGATCACCGCGTAGGGGATACACAAGGCCATCGTGCCGGCGCGGTCGCCTAGCTGCAGCTCAAAGCCCACGACGACCACCACCTCGTTGGGCGGCACGATCTGGATGAGCGCCGGATTGCTCTCGCGCTCGGTGACCTTGAACTCGGCGTTCACCACGTCGCCCCAGGCCTCTTGCAGCGCCGCCATTGCGCGGTCGAGGATTTTCCCGACCAGCCGCTCTTCGATCACCGTCAGCGGGCGCTGGGGCAAAAACACGTCTGAGCTGCTGCCGCCTAGCAGCCGGTCGATCACCGGGTAGACGATCAGCGGGCTGATTTCCAGGCAGATGCGGCCTTCCAGCGGCTCGCACGACACCAGGTTGAAGCAGGTGGGGTTGGGCAGCGCGTGGGTGAACTCGCTGAAGGTCAGCTGCTCGATGCTGACGACTTTCACCTGCATCATGGTGCGTAAGAACCCGGACAGCAGCGCACCCATGCTGCGGGCGAACGACTCGTGCAGCGTCTCGAGGGCCCGCATCTGGTCTTTGCTCACCCGTTCGGGGCGTTTGAAGTCGTAAGGCCGGATCTCGTTGCCCTGGCCCAGCGCCGACATGCCGCTGGACGGGGCTTCGTCCTGCTCTTCCACCGCCGAGAGCAGGGCGTCGATCTCGTTTTGGTCCAGGGCGTCTACCATGGGGGCGAAGTCAAGCGGTGCAGGGCACGGGGCAAACATAAAACCGGCGGGAGGTTCCGCCGTCCGACCCGTCAGTTATCGGGTGCGAAGGCCATCGGGCTACAGCAAGCGGGTGAACGGGAGTCGCGCGGCGGCGTTTGCCGAAACCGAAAGTCCGTCGCGGACCGGCAGGAGGAAGTTCTCATCGCTAGGCTGAACCGGTTCATATGTCGAAATGGTGTTCCGGTCTACCTGTTGGGGCGAACGGATGCTCACTCACCGTGGCCTCCCCGACCGTTGCGCAATTGAAGTCCGTAGAACAACTGGTCGGTTTAATCACCTGCGAGCCATCACGATGTGGATACCGCGCAAGGAGCCAATTGGCCGCCAACACGTTTTTATGTATCGCGTCGCATGGGCGCTGCAAAGCGTTGGGTTCGCTTTCTTAGCGGTCATCGATTCGCCTTGGTGGTGGTTTGCTGTTGCGCCGAGCCTGATCGGTAAGATCCGAGTGTTGCGCTCGCCGCCGCGTTACGAATGGTCTTGGAATCGCATGTCCAAAGCCAAAGGTGCCTAACCACCGCTCACAGTTGACCGGCGACGTCCACGAGTAGGATCGTGCGGCAGTTGGCACGCGACCTCCGAGACCGGTCGGCAACTGATCCGGTCTGCTGTTTGCCGGTTTGGAAATCCCAATCGCAATCTCGCGTGGATCTCCCGCCCGCTTGCGTCGGGTTCGGTCTTGCCTTGTCACTTTGGTTTCCGCAACAAAGCCGTGCCGACGAGCCTGCGCCCGCTGGGGCAAAGAACAACCCCTGCCGCCCAACTCTGCGCTAAGGTTTGGCGTTGTAAGACGACGCGCACCAAGTAGAAACCCGACGCAGCTTGCCCTGTCGAAATCATTCAGGCCGGATTGCGATCAACGAGCCGCGACCGTGAGGGAGCGGGCCCGCAATGTCCAGCGCTCAGATAACTTTTCCCATGGGGTCGAGGGCGGGCGGGTTTTCAAGGCCTGTCGTCGGGATTTTCTACGGTGGGCGGGGGCTGCGCGGCGAGGGGGGCAGCACAATGCCCGCTCCCTTACGGTCGCGGCTCGTGGAACACGGAACGCCGCGGCCGATGGTTCTTCCTGCCCAAGCTCATCCCTCTTCCTCGTCCAGCTCGGGCCGGCCGATGGTGCCGCCGGCGCGGTGGACTTTTTCGATGAGCATGTCCGCGTTCTTGCCGCGGTCGACCATGTCGCCGGCGCCGATCCAGCCCTTGGCGTACAGCTCCCAGAGGAAGTCGTCGAGCAGCTTCATGCCGAACTTGCGGCCGGTCTGGATGGCGGAGTCGATCTTAAAGCTCTGCGCCTCGCGGATGAGGTTGCTGATGGCGGGGGTGACGACCATGAACTCGTAGGCGGCGACCATGCCTTTTTTGTCCACCCGTTTGAGCAGCTGCTGAGACAGCACGGCGATGAGCGCGGTGGAGAGCTGGGCCCGCACCTGCTGCTGCTGGTTGGTGGGGAAGGCGTCGATCAGGCGGTTGATCGTTCCCGCGGCCGAGTTGGTGTGCAGGGTGCCGAACACCAGGTGGCCGGTCTCGGCCGCGGTGATGGCGGCTTCGATGGTTTCTAGGTCGCGCATCTCGCCGACCAGGATGCAGTCGGGGTCTTGGCGCAGGGCGCGGCGCAGTGCTTCGGAGAAGCTGGGCACGTCGGTGTGCACCTCGCGCTGGTTGATGACCGATTTCTTGTGCGGGTGGTAGTACTCGATCGGGTCTTCGACGGTGATGATGTGCCGGTCGAGGTGGATGTTGATGTAGTTGATCATCGACGCGAGCGTGGTGGTCTTACCCGAGCCGGTGGGGCCGGTGACCAAGAACAGCCCGCGGGGGCGGCGGATGAGGTCTTGCACGATCGGAGGCAGGCCGATGACCTCGATGTCCAGCAGCTTGCTGGGGATCCGCCGCAGCACCATGGCCACGTTGCCCTTTTGTTTGAAGATGGACACGCGGAAGCGGGCGGATTTTTCCGGGTCGTCCTGCGGGCCGAAGCCGAAGCCGAAGTCGGCCCCGCCTTCTTCTTGCAGCTCGTTCTGGGCGCGCTCGGGGCTGATGCTTTTCATCAGCGAGGTGGTGTCTTCGGGCTCGAGCGACTTGGTTTTGAGCTCGATTAGGCGGCCGCTCATGCGCACGGTCGGGGGCTTGCCGACGGTAAGGTGTAGGTCGCTGGCTTCCTGGCGGATGACGGTGTCGAGCAGGCGGTCGATCTGTACGGTGCTCATTGGTGGCTCGTAGGGATTGGGCGTGGGGTGCGTGCGTGAGGGTGGTTGGGTGCGGGTTGCACGGCCTGGGAGGCGTTAGCCGTTAGCCGTTAGCCGCTAGCAAGAGGTCGTGGGAGGGTGGGCGTCGGGGAATCGGTCGTGGAAGAGGGGGGGGCGGGTGGTTTTTCGTGAGCACGGGCCCCGCTTGCGTCTTGCTAACGGCTAGCGGCTAAAAACTAACGGCTGCAAAAACACCTCTCAAACACCCGCAACGACCAGGCCGTCGCGAAGCCGAGCGACTCACGCGACCAGTTCGTCTTCTTCTTCGCTGACTTCGACGACGCCTTCGACCTGGGCGATGCGGGCGACTTCGTCGAGGGTGGTTTTGCCGTCGAGCACCTTGAGCACCGCGTCGCCGCGGAGATCACGCATGCCTGAATTTTTGGCGGCTTGGCGGATCTTGGACAGCGGAGCCCGGTTGAAGGCCAGTTCACGGATCTCGGCGTTCATGTTCATGAACTCGTAGACGCCGCGTCGGCCGATGTATCCGGTGCCGCCGCAGCGGTTGCAGCCCACGGGCTTGCAGACGTTGCGGCCTTCCAGTTCTTCGGCGGTCACGCCGCAGATGGCCATCAGCTTGGGATCGAACTCGGTCTGGGGCTCTTTGCAGTCGTCGCACAGCACGCGGACCAGCCGCTGGGCCAGCACCGCCTGGATGGAGCTGGCGACCAGGAAGGGTTTGAGGCCCATGTCGATCAGGCGGGTCATGGCCGAGGGGGCGTCGTTGGTGTGCAGCGTGCTAAACACCATGTGGCCGGTCAGCGCGGCCTGGATGGCCACCTCGCCCACTTCGCGGTCGCGGATCTCGCCGACGAGGATGATGTTGGGCGCCTGACGCAGCATGGCCCGCAGGATGAGCTTGAAATCCAGCGGCGGGTCCATGTTCATGTTGACCTGGCACTGGTTGATCCCCTTGAAGTTGTATTCGATGGGGTCTTCCGCGGTGATGATCTTGCGGTCGGGCCGGTTGAGGTCGGCCAGCGCGGAGTACAGCGTGGTGGTCTTGCCCGAACCGGTGGGGCCGGTGACCAGGAAGATGCCGTTGGGCCGGTTGATCACGGCGTTGAACGCTTCGAGCGTGTCGGGCTGCATGCCCAGTTTTTCCAGGCCCAGCTGCGCGGCGTCGGGCCGCAGGATACGCATGACGATTGACTCGCCGTGGTAGGTCGGGCAACTGCTAAAGCGAAAGTCGATGGTGCTGGCGCCTAGGCGCATCTTGATGCGGCCGTCTTGCGGGATGCGTTTCTCTTCGACCTTCACCCCGGCCATGATCTTGAGCCGGGCGATGACCGAGCCCTGGGTACGCTTGGGGATAGTCTGCTGCTCGTGGCAGACGCCGTCGATGCGGTAGCGCAGACGGACGCGCTTCTCGAAAGGCTCGATGTGAATATCGCTGGCGCGGTTGTTGACCGCCTGGGCGATGATCTGGTTGACCAGCTTGATGATCGGGCCCTGATTGGCCTGCGAGTCATCGTTGGCGTCCATGTCGATGGACTGGTCCATCGACTTGTCCAGCGTGCGGTCCAGGGTCATGTCGACCGAGGTGTCGATGGACATGTCGACGGTCAGCTTATCGATGCTGTCTTTTAGGTCCGACAGCACGTTGTCGATGTATTCGCTGATCTTGGTGCGGGCCGAGAGGGCCAGCTCCATCTTGCCGCCCAGGCGGAATTGCAGGTCGTCGATCAGGTTGATGTCCATCGGGTCGTGGACGAGCACCTTCAGCGTGTTGCCGTCTTTGCCCAGCGGCAGCACTTTGTATTTTTTGATCAGGTCTTGCGGGATGAGCGTCAGGTTCTCGCGGTTGATGACGTTGGGCTGATCCAGATCGACGAACTCGAGGCCGAACTGGCTGGCCAGGGCCTTGGCCACGTCGTTCTCGGTCACCGCGCCGATGGCCACCAGGGCCTCGCCCAGCTTCTTACGCGATTTTTCGGAGAGCTTCAGACCTTGTTTGAGTTGCTGATCGTCGATAAGACGCCACTGCTTAAGAATCTGACCGATTTGAAGTCGTTTGCGTGCCATTCGGTCTCGGGATGAGGCGGTACGTCGGGTCCGGGAACGGGTCTGAAACATCATACCCCGCCGCGCGGCCGTGCGAGGTTGGCCGCCGGCCGGGGGTGGGGGCCGGCGGGGCGCGTGCGTCCGAGAAGCGGCGGCTCGGGCGGTTGGGTGGGTGGGAGGCGCTGGGGCAGGCACCCCCACTCAACTCGCGAGCGCAGCGAACCCCGTAACTTGGGGTTGTGCGACATACGGACCTGCAGTTAATCAACGAAGAACGACGTTGTCGCGCTACCTGGTTCTCGCGGAGTGGGGTTGACGACTTGTCGATCGTGCGGGGAGAGTCGGCCCGGTGAACATGCGTTGCGGTTTTGGTCGCTTCTTCGTTGCGGGCTTGGCGCGGGCCGAACAAATCCAAAGGCTCGCGGCGCGGGGTTCGAGGCCCCACTTCCATTGGCGGTAGGCGGCTCGGGTCGGGGTGACGGCCGGAGTCGCTGGGTGTTTCACACCTTAGCCCGCAGTGGCCGCCCGCTCATGCTCTTGCTTGGACTTTTTAGGAGACATCACCTGGCGTGACTGGCCGATTTTAAAAGAA
>CALLPP010000082.1 GCA_938015655.1 uncultured Algisphaera sp. | reverse complement strand
GCCGTGGCCGGGTCGGTTGAGGCTGAGCGATTCGGGCCCCGGGAAGGTATCAGAAACCGTAAACCACAACGAAGCCCCCGGCTCTCCTGACCGCTTGCGTCTGATGCCGTTCTCCGTGCCCTCGGGATCTTGCACGTGGCGGTGGGCCCTGACCGCAAAGTGAGCGGCACGCGGGCAAAGCCCCGTCGCTCAACTCGGTGCCCGGCCTGTGGCGGCGTCGCGTATGACCGGCAGTTTTGGGTGCGCCGCGCAGCCCCGCTCAACGCGCGAGCGCAGTAAGCCCACGGACTTGGGGTTGAACGGCGCAGGCCAAGGCCCGCGTCGTTCAACGCGGAGCGACGTGCCCAGCGTCGCGCGGCTTCGCGGTAATAACTTTCGATTCTGGTGCATGGTGGGCGAAAGTCGCGGCTCGGAACACGGCTGGGGTTTCATGCATGCGACGGGGTATCTTGGCGCGGCCGACCAGCAAGTCCAAAGCCCCGCCCCAAGAGCCAGGGGTCAAACCGCATGATTAGCTCCGGATGATTCTCGACCGGGCGCGGGCCGGGGCCGGGGCCGGGGGTGGGGTGAGTCGTGGAAGTTCCCTCGGCTTTCGCTAATCATTTGCGGAATGACCCCGTCGAGGGGCTTCGCACCGAGGGGATGTCGCGTCGGGGGTGACGGCACCGTGGAGCAAGCCTCCAAAATCTGGCGGGCCTGGCGCCCCGCCGCCCCGGCGCGGCGGGGCGTTAAACTGCCCGGCTCCCCGCCCCGCTCCCGACTCCAACCCCCAAGCACCCGATCCCATGGCCCTGCTCAGCGTCGCCAACGTCGTCTTCAATTATGGCGACCGCACCGTTCTTGACGGCGTCAACCTCACTGTGGACGCCGGCCAGCACGTGGGGCTGGTGGGCCGCAACGGCTGCGGCAAATCCACCCTGCTGAAGCTCATCGCGGGCGTGGGCAACAACAAGCTCGACGAAGGCCAGATCCAGCTGGCCCGCGGCAGCAGCGTGGGGTATCTGCACCAGGACCACGACATGGACCTGTCGCGGACCTTGCGTGAGGAGGCGGGCCACGCGTTTGCCGAACTCGAAGCGCTCCACGCGCAGCTGGAGCAGTGCGCCATCGACATGGGCTCGGCCCAGGGCGATGCGCTCGACAAGCTCATGCAGCGCTACGAAAAGCTAGAAGAACAGATGACCGCCCGCGGCGGCTACGCGGTGGACCACAAGATCGATGAAACCTTGCACGGCCTCGGCTTAACGGACGACATGTTTAAGATTCGCTGCGGCGACCTGTCCGGCGGCCAGCGCGGCCGCCTGGCCCTGGGCAAGCTGCTGCTGTCCGAGCCGGACATCCTGCTGCTGGACGAGCCCACCAACCACCTGGACATCGCCGGCCGCGTGTGGCTCGAACAGTTTCTGGCCGACTACAAAGGCGCCGTGGTGCTGATCAGCCACGACCGCTGGCTGCTGGACCGGGTGGTGAGCAAAATCTACGAGCTCGAAGACGGGGAGATGGTCGAGTACCCGGGCAACTACGCCAAGTTCCGCGAGCTGCGGGCGCTGCGTCTAGAAGACCAGCGCCGCGCTTACGAAAAACAGCAGACCAAAATCAAAAGCGAGCAGGGCTTTATCGACAAGTTCCGCGCCGGGCAGCGGGCCAAGCAGGCCCAGGGCCGGCAGAAGCTGCTGGACCGCTACAAGCGCGACCACCTCATCGAGCCGCCCGCCGAGCTCGACGTCATGAAGCTGAACTTCAGCCCGAAAGCCAAGGGCAACGAGGTCGTCATCGACGCCGAAGGCCTGAGCATGGGCTACGAAGGCAAGCCGCTGTTTGCCGACCTAACCATGAACCTGAAGCGCGGCGAACGGCTGGGGGTCATCGGGCCCAACGGCGCCGGCAAGTCCACCCTGATCCGCTGCCTGCTGGGCCAGCAAACGCCCACCGCCGGTGTGGGCAAGCTGGGCAGCCAGATTGACGTGGGCTTCTTCACCCAGACCCACGAACACCTGGACCTGAGCAAGACGGTGGTCGAGTACCTGCGGCCCTTCACCCCGCTGGAGCTGGAACAGCAGGCCCGCGACCTGGCGGGCGCCTTCCTGTTCACCGGCCAAGACCAAGACAAACCGCTGAGCGTGCTTTCGGGCGGCGAGCGGGCCCGCGCGGTGATGGCCGGGCTGATGAACCAGGGCCACAACCTGCTGGTGCTCGACGAACCCACCAACCACCTGGACATCCCCAGCGCCGAGCGCCTCGAAGCCGCGATGCGGGCCTTCACCACCGCCAGCCAGTCGTACAGCACCGCCGGCAACCAAGGCCACGCGGGCACGCTGATCGTGATCAGCCACGACCGCATGCTGCTCGAAGAGCTGGTGGACCAGCTGCTGGTTTTCGACGGCCGGGGCAACGTCACCCACTTCTTGGGCACCTACTCCGAGTACGTGGCCTCGACCCAAGACAGCGTGCTGGTGGACGCCGCGGCCTCGCCGGGCCCGGGCAAACCCAAAAAAGACAAAAAACCCAGCCAAGCCCCGGGCAAACGCCAAGACGGCAACAAAAACCGCGGCGACCGCCCCGCCAAGACCGCCGCGCAGGCCAAAAGCAAGGCCAAACCGGCGGCCAAAAAACGCGGCGGGGCCGCGGCCAAGCTCAGCCAGGCCAAACTAGAAGCCGAAATCGAACGGATCGAAGGCCGGATCGAAGCCATCGGCTTCGAGATGATGGACCCCGCCATTTTCGGCGACGGCGACAAGATGAAAAGCCTGCAGCACGAACGCGACACGCTCCAGCAAGAGCTCGGCCCCCTGGAAACCGAATGGACCGAGCGAGCCGGCTAGCCACGACGCCCGTCCGCGCTTCAAGCCCCCAGCTCACGATCAAGCCTTCCCCCCCGGCCCGACGGCTTAGCGCCAGGGCTCGTCGTCTTCATCATCGTCGTCGGGCGCCTCATCCTCCGCATCCCAAAACGGTTCTTCCTCGGCGTTCGAATCTCCAAACACCGGGTCTTCTAACGCGCCGTCGGCCGGCGGCCGGTCTTCGTCCGCGGGAACCCGCCCCCCCGCCGCGGCCCAGA
>CALLPP010000081.1 GCA_938015655.1 uncultured Algisphaera sp. | reverse complement strand
GGTTCAAGTAGAGCACCCCGTCGAGAGCACGCCGGTAGTCCGCCGCGGGGCGTCCACCGGCGGCGGTGTGACAGTTGGGTTTCGGAAGCAGTGGTTCGAGAATCGACCACTGGTCGTCGGTCACGTCGGTCCGGTAGGCTTGCGTCATCCTGAATGAATGGGTCAATACGCCGGTTTACAAATACTCTCTTGCGCAAGTCACCAAACCAAATATTGTGGTCCTGCCAACCGGGCAGCACCGCGTTCAGGATCTTGGCCAGCTTCGCCACCCTTCGGTCTCCAAGAGATGCAGGCCTTCACGCCTTCTCCGCGAAGCGGATCCCTCACCCCTCCGGCAGCTTCGGCGACTGCACGGCCTGGTCGAACTCGCTTTGCTCGGGGGCGGCCGTGTCGGCTTCTTCGGCGAGGCCGATGAGCTGATCGAACTCGTCGTTGGATTCGCTGGTGCGGGCGTATTCGAGGAACTCAGCTTCTTGGCTCTGGGTGTCGGTGCCCGCGAGCTCGCGGGCGACTCTGGCCCGGGCTTTGGTTTCTTGGCGCAATTCACGCAGCTCGGCGAGTTCTTCGTTGGTGCGGTCTTTCGAGATACCGCTGATCATGTCGGCGATCTCTTCTTCTTCTTTGGCGGTGATCATGTCGGCGACAGCCTGGCTGCTTTCCTGCTTGATGTTGTCGATTTCGCGCAGCAGGCTCTGCAGCTGGACTTTGTGATTATCGATGCTAGCGCCGATCTCGGCCACGTCGGTTTCCAGGTCAGCGATGTAGACGGTTTTTTCTTTGCCGCTGGAGGTAAAGTCGTTGAACGCGGTCATGCACTTGAGGTAGTCCGTGTTCTGCTTGATCTGCTCCATGCTCTGGCCCTGGGCCCTGAGCTGCTTGACGAGGATGCGGGCCTTGGCGGCGGCGCCTTCCTTGAGCTTTTCGAGTTTGTTGGTCTCGTCGGTGAGGGTCTTAAGCTTGTAGGCTTTCTTTTCCTGCTGGGCGATCATCTTGGCGACCGCGTCTTTGTATTGCTGGATGCGGGCTTTCTTCTCGCGCACGACGCGGTCGTAGGTGGCCTGAACCACGTGCGGGTTGGTGCTGAGGGTCTTGCGGGCCCTGTCGATGCGCCCGGTGACGAGGTAGCCCAGGGCGCGGAAGTATTTGCCGATGGCGCGGAACATGGTGAAGCTCGCTTTCGCGGGGGGATGGATGAGCAGGACGGCGGCCACGGCGGGCCGGAACCATTGTCGTGCCTGAGTTTATAGCGAGCGCGGGACGCGGGGGAGGGGTTTGTTGCGGGGGCGGGGCGCTGCGGGGGTGAGCCAAGCGGGCTAGAGCCCGCGCTGAGCAAGCGGCCGAGCCGCGCGGGCCATGCGACACGCAGCTCACCAGCAAGGTTCGCACCCCGTTTCACGTAGACCGCCGCTTGCGTGCTTCCCCTAATACCTAGGATCTAACGAACTGCCAACACCTTTCAAGACCCGCTCTCGCACCCCGCCGCCCCCTCCACCTCGCGCAGCCCCGACCCGCACGGGCTAATGTCGCGTTCGAGCTGGGCCATGCGGTCTTCGACGCGGCGGGCGACGACGAGGCTGGTGTCGAGCGCGTTGCGCAGCTCGGCGATCTCTTGGGCGGGGCGCTGGTGGTTCAGATTCAGGGTGTAGAGGCCGTCGAGGGTGCGGACGATGGCATCGACGCCGCGTTCGACTTCGCCCAGCAGCTTGGCCCGCGCGTCGTGGACTTGCTGTTTGGCCTGGTCGGTGACCAGGTCTTGGCGGGTGTCGTGCAGGTCGGCCATGCGTTCCAGGCCGCGGACGCTGAGTTCGAGCAGTTCGTTGAGGCGGCTGTCGACCTCGGGCGGCGGGCGGCGCTCGGGGTCGACGGCCAGGGCGCGGTAGCGGCGATCGAGCTCGCGCAGGCCACCCAGAGCCTGGTTGGTGCGCGCTTCGCCGTCGCGGTACAGGCGGTGGTCGAGGGCTTTGAGGCGCTGCTGGTGCGCGGCGTCGCGCTCGCGTTCAAACTCGGCTTGGGCGCGACCGGCCATGCGGTCGGCGCCGGTGAACCAGCGGGTGGCCAGGGCGCCCAGGCCCACACCGATGCCCGCGGCGGCGGCAACGACAAAGCGCGGGCCGCTGGCCTGCACGGCCCACCCGGCCACGAGACTGGTGAGGCCCGCGGCGATCGGGAACATGACCCAGCCGCTGCCGAAGAGGTCGAGCGCAAGGCGCTTGCCGTGGTTGGAGTCGTCGGTCATGGCGGTGGGAAGTGGCCTAGCGAAAGACAGAAGGGGTCAAGGGGCCGAGTAAAAGAAGCAGGATAAAGCCAAAGATCCCTCGTACTTTCTCACTTGGTCACTTGGTCCAGCATCGGCGCCAGCCCGTAGCGCCAGGCAACGGCGAGCACGGCGGCGATGACCAGCCACGCCACGGTGAGCCCAATGACGGTTTTGCCGCGGCGGCTGCTCATGGTCGCTTCGCTCCCGGGGTTCGTGGGGGTTGGTGGGTTGGTGGGTTGGTGAAGAAGACGACAGCCCCTACGGTACCCGCGCCGCAACCAAGTAAAGGCCGCGGACGCCCCAATCCCCAATCCCGGGAGCGAAGCGACCTTCTCCCACATCTACATCTTGGACTTCAGCGCCCGCAGCGCGCCCTCGCCCCAGAAGCCGTCGCCCGATGCGCTGTGGCTGGGCCACGCCGCGGTGGGGGCCCGCGACCCGGCGTCGGCGCGCTATTTCCGCACGCGGCGTTTGGTGGCCGACGACCTGGGGCCGCGGCTGGAGCGGGCCCTGGACGCGGGCGAGCGAGTGCTGCTGGGGGTGGATTTTTCGCTGGGCTACCCGGCGGGCTTTGCCGACGCGGCGGGGCTACCCGACGGCGGACCGGCATGGCGGCGCACCTGGGATTATCTGGCCGCGGCGATCGCGGACGGCGAGGACAACGCGAACAACCGGTTTGCGGTGGCCAGCGAGCTGAACCGGCGGCTGGCAAGCGGCGGCACCCCGCGGCGCTTCTGGGCGTGCCCGCCGGGCGCCGCGGGGCCGCACCTGACGACGCGCCGGCCGCCGGTGGACGACGAGGCCGCCCCGCCGGCGCGGCGCCGGGTGGTGGAGCGGCGGGTGACAAGCGCCCACGAAGTGTGGAAGCTGTTTACCACCGGCAGCGTGGGGGGGCAGACCCTGCTGGGCATCGCGTGGCTGGCCCGGCTGCTGGCTCGACCGGGGCTGGCCTCGCGCCACGCGGTGTGGCCGTTGACCGACGGGTTCGCGCTGGGCGGCGGGGTCCTGAGCGGCGGCCGGCTAACGGTGGCCGAGGTGTATCCGCGGTTGTCGGACGACGCGGCGACAGGGGCCGGGGCGTCCGAGGCCCTGCCTCACCGGGTCCGCGACGCGGCCCAGGTGCGGACCCTGGCGGGCATGCTGGCGGCCCGGGCGGCCGACGGGCGGCTGGCCCGGTGGTTTGCCGAGCCCGAAGGGCTGAGCCGGGACGAACGGGACCGCTGCGTGGGTGAAGAGGGCTGGATTTTGGGCGATCTGCTGGCCCGAGCCGGTGGAAACGCGGGTGAACCGCCTTCAAAGGGGCCCAAACCGCGTTGAGGATCAGCCAGACGGCCCGCGGCGGCGGCGTGATAGGATGCCGGCGTGTGGTTTGGCCCCGCCGCAATACGGGGGCCCGACAGAACGAATTTTGTTCATACCGCCCCCGACCCCGAAGGACCCCGGCCCATGGCGACCAGCTACGGCGCACTCTGCACCGACTTTTATGTGAACCAGAAGGTCGCGCTCAAGATGGACCTGCCCTCGGGCCGCGACACGCTGCTGGAATTTTTCGAGCGCATGCGCAAGAGCATGCCGGGGATGAACCGTTTTAAGCGTTACAACGGCGAGCTGGCCCTGGAGAGTGCGCGGCGTGAGGGGCGTTACCACTGGCTGGCCCTGCGACGCCACAGCATTCGCACCGGACACGTGAACCCCGAATCGCTGGAGCAGGCGCTGGACTACCACAAGCTGGTGCTGGCGTTGTCGCCCAACTACCTGTCGCTAAGCCCGCTGGACATCGACTTCATCGAGCTGATGTATGGCTTTGACCTGGAGTGCGACAAGAACCACGACGCGGTGATCTTCGACGCGCTCTACGGCGACACGCCGCTGCAGGCGCTGATGCCCGAGGCCCCGGGCCGGGTGCTGGACGTGCAGCCGGTGATGGGCCATGCACTCAACGACAACGGATCGCTGCAGGCTTATTACGAAGTGAAAAGCCGGCCCAAGAGCCGGCGTGGATCAAGCAAGCGCTACGCAGGCGAGCCTATCAGCCTGTTTGTGACCGTGCGCCAGTACGGGCCGGTCGGCGAGTTGGACACACTGGGGCAGAGTATCGACGACCTGCACGCGCACCTGGAAACCCTGGCCGCCGAGCGGCTGGTGCCGCACCTGCTGCGGCCGATCGCCGAGAAGATCACCAGCAGCGCTTAGTCGCTGGTGGGGTTGGGGATTCGGGGTTGGCGATTGGCGATTGGCGGTTGGCGGCGGTCGCAAAAACCTCGCGTCGCCTGCAGTGGGGCTTCCGCGGCGATCGCCCCAGCCCGGTCACAAACACCTCACCCCGACGAGACACGCGCGATCCCCAATCCCCAACCCCCAACCCCCAACCCCGCACCGCTGGCGGTGCTCACCCTCTTTGGCGGGCCCGACCGCGAGCGGCCGGTGTCGCTGCAGAGCGGCGCTCAGGTGGCCCAAGCACTGCGACAGGCCGGCCACCGGGTGACCGAGGGCGACCTTTTGCCCAACGACACTGCGGCGCTCGACCGCTTTGTGGCCACGCACGCCGGGCACGGT
>CALLPP010000080.1 GCA_938015655.1 uncultured Algisphaera sp. | reverse complement strand
GACCAGCGCGTCCGCGGCGCAGGTGGTCATGCTGACGATGCGGGCGCCCAGGGCCTCGGGGCCAAAGGCTCGGCCCACGTCTTCGAGCAGCGAGAACACGGCGAGGGTCTCGACGGATTCTTCGCTGAGCGGGGCGCCGGTGAGCTCGCCGGCGCCCGGGCCCACGGGCTTGAGCAGGTAGTCGCGCCGGGCGGCGGGATCGGGGTCCAGCGGGGGCGCGGGGGCGCCCAGGGCCCGGCTGAGCTCATCGACGACGCGCTGCAGCCGGCCGGCGTGCTCGCGGATATCCAGCCGGGCCAGGTGCAGGCCGAAGGTGGCGATGCGGTCCAGCCAGTCTTGCACCGGACCGTTGGCCAGCTCGACGTGGCCGCTGGCCCGCAGGGCGTCGGCGATCAACTGCACGTCGGCTTCGAAGGCGGCGGCGTCGGGGTAGGCGCCGTCGATGCGGCTGCTGCCGTCGCGGGCGCCTGAGGGGGTGACGCGGTCGCTCTGGTTCAGGCGATAGCGGATGACCTTGAGCCAGGCGCGGTAGACCTCGACCGGGTCCGCGGCACCCGAGCCGGCGCGAGACTCGGGCCACTGCGCGGCGGCATGGTCCAGGGCGCGCAGCAACGCGGCGGGCGCGGGCTGGCGGCGCGAGGAAATGGTCAGCACCGCGATGAGTTCTTTGCACGACTCCAGGTGCCGAGCAATGGCCGAGGACCGCAGGCGGGTGAGGGTCTGCGCGGTGACCCGGGCGGTGACAAAGGGGTTGCCGTCGCGGTCGCCGCCGATCCAGCTGCCGACGGTGACGGGGCTGCGTAGCGGGGCTGCGTCATCGGAGGAATCGCGGGGCCCGTAGGCCGCGGCGAGGCCCGCCCGTGCCGCGCGGCTGAGTCGAGGCACCGCGGTCCACATGGTGTCGAAGTACGACAGGCTGCGGCCGACTTCTTCGGACACAGTGGGCTTGCGGTCGCGGAAGGGGTCAGTCTGCCACAAGCAGCCCAAGTCGCTGCGCACGCGGTCCAGACGCTCGCGGCGCTGGATCGGGCGCTGCTCGGTTTCCAGGTGGGCCAGGTCGCTTCGCAGGCGGGCCAGACTCTGACGCACGGCGCGACGCTTGCTCTCGGTGGGGTGGGCGGTGAGCACCGGCTCGATGCACAGCCGCTGCCACAGCCCGCGGGCGGCCTGAGCGTCCAGCCCCAGCCCGGCCACCCGCCGCCAGGCGTCGCCCACAGAATCGGGGTAGGGGGCGGCGCGGCGCTGGCCTACCGCGTCCACCAACACGCGGACGCGCTGGCGCTCTTCGGCCAGGTTGCTCACGTCGAAAAAACAGGCCGCGGCGCGGGCCAGCTGCTCTAAGTCGTCGGCCGAGGCGGCGGCCAGCCGCTCGCGCAGCTTGGCCCCGGCCACGGCGATGCCGTCGCGGCGGGCACGGGCCAGGTCGGCGGTAGCAACCAATTCTTGGCGCAGCCCCGGGGCGGCAAAGCGATCAAGCACTTGGCCGAGCATCAGTTGCAGCAGCCGTTGGTCGCGGCGGAGGCGTCGGGCGGTGTCCCGTGGCGAAACGGCGGCGGGCACGGGCGTGGTCGTAGAGGGAAATGGCATGGCGATGGCCTGATTTTAGCGGGCGGGGGAAGACGCGCCCGGCGGCCGCCCGCGACCGAGAATCACCCTCCCGCCAGCCCCAGCCACCGCACCAGCCACCGGGCAAAGGCGTCTTTGCTCTGCCCCGGACCCGCGGCCCCCGACCCGATGGTGGCCGGCGGCTCGTGGCGCTGCCCGTCGGCGGTCAGCACCACGGCGGCCACACGCCCCGCGTCCATGGTCGCCAGTGGGTTGGCCACGATGGCGTCCACTTTTTTGCGGCGCATCTTGTCCGCGGCACGGGCTTCCAGCACCGCGGCCTCTTCGAGGGCAAAGGCCACCACCCGCTGGTCCGCCCGCTTGTTCGCGGCCACCTGGGCGACCAGGTCGGGGGTGGGCTCCAGTTCCAGCCGCATGCCTTCAGACCGCGGGGTCTTCCCCGCGCGGGGGGTGGCCAGGCGATAGTCGGCCACCGCCGCGGCCATCACCAGCACGTCGCACGCGGGAAAATATTCGGCCAGCAATCCCTGGAGTTCGGCGGTGGTTGTGAAGCGTTCAACGTGCACCGCTTCGTCGTCGCCCCAGCACGTGGACACCAGCACTGGCCCCAGCAGCAGCGCGACCTCACACCCCGCGGCAGCCGCGGCCCGGGCCAGAGCCAAGCCCATCTGGCCGCTGCTGCGGTTACTAATAAAGCGCACGTCGTCCAGCGGCTCGCGGGTGGGCCCGGCGGTGATCAGCAACCTGCGGCTGCGGGGTTGGGGGTTCGGGATTGGGGGTTGGGAATGCATGTCGCCGTGATCCTTCGATAAGCCCCCGCCGCTTGCGTCTTCTCCCCAATCCCGAACCTCCAACCCCGCTCAAGCGAAGCGCAGAGCCTCCGGCCCCAAGGTGACCACGGTCATGTTGCCCGCCGGGCAGCGTTTCACAAAGTCGTTGAGGGCATCGAGCGTAAGCGCGTCGACCTCCGCGGCGTCTTGGGCCAGGGTGCGCGGCTGACCGAACACGTGCTGGTCGCTGGCGATCGACGACGCGCGGGCCCCGGTGCTTTCGCCTTCCATCACCAGCCGGCTTTTCATGCCCACCACGGCGCGGCGGAACTCGCCTTCATCCACACCGTCGGTCAGGCGGCGCAGCTCGGCGGTCAGCACGTCGAGGGTTTCCTGGGCCCGCGGCGCCGTGGTGCCCGCATAGGCGGTGATATCCCCGCGGTCTTTCTGCGCGGCGTAGCGGGCATAGACGCTGTAGCACAGGCCGCGTTTTTCGCGGACTTCGGTGAACAGCCGGCCCGACATGCCCCCCGACAGCACGGCCACGGCGGCGGACTGAAGAATGCGGTCGGCGTGGGTGGCGGGCACCGCGTCGTAGGCCAGGCCGATGTGGACCTGCGCGCTTTCGGCCGGCAGGTGGTGGACGCCGCCCGCCGCCGCGGCCACGATGGGCGCCGCGGGCGCCCGGCCCGACCACCCCCCTAGCGCGTCCTCCACCACGGCGCACAGGGCCTCAAAATCAAAGGCCCCGGCGAACGACAAGATAGCGCCCTGCGGCACGCAAGCGGACTTCCAGAAGCCGCGCACGTCCTCGCCGGTGATTGCCTGGAGGTGCTGCTTCACCCCCAAGCTGCTACGGCCCAGCGGCGCGGGCAGGTGGCGGGCCCGCAGCTCGATCATGGCCCGCTGCTGGGGGGCATCGTCCAGGCCGGCGATGGCCTGCAACGCCAGGTCGCGGGCGGGTTCCAACTCAGCGTCGTCCAGCGTTGGTGTGGTCACCAAGTTAAACAGCAGCGGCAGGGCCTGGGCAAAGTGGTCGCCGATGAGCGTGGCCCCGAAGCGCAAAAACCGGGTGGAGGGCGACACCGAGCGGTGCATACCCAGGCGGTCCATCGCGTCCGAGTGTTCGCGGCTGGACAGACCGCCGGCCCCGCGCAGCATCATCTCGGCCAGCAGCGGGGCCACGCCCTCCTGGTGGTCCGGCTGCGCGGCCAGCCCCGCGGGGGTCAGCAAGTTGACGGCCAACGACCGGGCCCCGGCCACATGCTCAGCCAAGATGATCAGACCGTTGGGTAGGGTTTTCGATTGGATTTCGGGCATAGAGCAGCGAGTTTAGAGAACGTTGCCCTTCGCCGAAGGCCCGGCCCCCCGCACCGGGTATCTTCGGGACTCGCCGCGGGCCGCAAACCTATCGGCTCTCTCCCCCTCTCTCCCCCGCTGTTATGCATAAGTACATCATCATGGGCCCGCAGGGCTCGGGCAAAGGCACCCAAGCCAAGCTGCTGAAAAAAGCGTTCGACCTGACCCACTTCTCGGTGGGCGACATCTTCCGCTGGCATGTGCAGTCGCACACCAAGCTGGCAGCGCGGATCAAGCGGCTGATCGACGCGGGCAAACTGGTGCCTGACGACATCGTGGAGACCATCATCCGCCGCCGGTTGGATGAGCACGACTGGAACTACGGCTTCATCCTCGACGGCTTCCCGCGGAACGTCGAACAGGCCCGGTTTTTCCTCGAAAGCTACGGCATCGACGCGGTGATCTACGTGGACGTGCCCGAAGAAGTCACACTTAGGCGAGCCCTGGCCCGCCGCATCTGCGGAAACTGCGGACTGGACTACAACCTGTTTTTCCACCGCCCAGAAGTGGAAGACGTGTGCGACGTGTGCGGCGGAACCCTGCTCACTCGGCCCGACGACAACGAAGCGGCCCTGAAGCTGCGGCTCAACGACTTCGCGGAAAAAACCCTGCCCGCACTGGACATCTTCGAACACAAGGGTCTGGTCATCCGCGTGGATGGAACCCAAGACCGCAACGCGGTACAAGCGGAAATCCGGGCCAAACTGGGGCGATAGCCCCGTGGACACCGGCCACAGAGCGCGGCCATGTAAAAGACAACAAAACCGACTTACAAAGTAGTAAAAACATTTTTTTGAATCCACCACTTGCCTACCTACTAGAAGGTAGCTACCGTTCGTCGCGGCCGGCGACGAATCTCGGCCCCCTTCTCCCCCTTTCAAGGACGCATGTGATGGATTTTTCGAAACAGGTTGCCATCGTGACCGGCGGCGGCTCGGGCATCGGCAAAGAAGTGGCCAAGCAGCTGGTGGCCCACGGCGCCCAAGTGGTCATCAACGGCCGCGACGCGGCGAAGCTTGAGGCCGCCGCGGCCGAAATCGACCCCACCGGAGCCGCCGTGCGGGCCCACGCGGCGAACATCGCTCAACCCACCACCGCGCAGGCGCTGGTGGACCTGGCCACCGAGGCCTTCGGCGGCGTGGACGTGCTAGTGAACAACGCGGGGATTTTTGCCCCCAAGCCCTTCCTGGAAGCCACCGAAGAAGACTACGACGCGTTTCTCGACACCATTTTGAAGGGCAAGTTTTTCATGGCCCAGGCCGCGGCCAAGGCCATGCAGAAGCGCGGCGGCGGGGCCATCGTGCACACCGGCAGCATGTGGGCCCTGCAGGCGGTGGGAGCCACCCCTTCGGCCGCCTACTCCGCGGCCAACGCCGGGGTGCACCAGCTGGTGAAGAACCTGGCCCTGGAACTGGCGGGCGACAACATCCGCATCAACGCCGTGGCCCCCGCGGTGGTCGAGACCCCGGTCTACGGTACGTTCATGAGCCCCGAGCAGGTCAAAGAAGTGCTGCCGACCTTCAACGCCTTCCACCCGCTGGGCCGCAACGGCCAGCCGGCCGACGTGGCCGCGGCCATCCTCTTTCTCGCCTCAAAGGAAGCCGGCTGGGTCACCGGCACCGTGCTGCCGGTCGACGGCGGCGTGATGGCCGGTCGCAACTAACCCCCCACCCGCGCACCGCCTGACCGCGGGGCGCGGCTTTACAATCGCCGTGGTTCTGCCCTGCCCCCACGCCTCCGCCCCTCCCGTGCCCGACAACACCCGCGACAAACTGCTGGACGCCGCGCAGGACCTGGTCCAGCGGGTGGGCGCCAACGCGATGAGCTACCAGCACCTGGCCGAAGCGGTGGGCATCCGCAAGGCGAGCATCCACTACCACTTTCCCACGAAGACCGACCTACTGGGCACGCTGATCGAGCGGTACCACAAGGCGTTCATGGAGCGGGTGTCCGCGGTGCGCTCGGGCGGGGGCGACGGCGGCGTGCGGTTGCGGGCGTACCTAGACCTGTTTTCCGCCACCCTCCGCGACAGCGACGGCGACAAGTTGTGCGCCTGCGGCATGCTGGGCGCCGAGGTGGCCACCCTGGGGGCCGACGCCGCCGCGGCCCTGCACCGTTTCTACGCGGCCAACCACCGAGTGCTGGAAACCCTGCTGCGCGAGGGCGTAGCCGACGGGTCGCTGGCGGTCCCCGGCGATGTGGCTGCAACCGCCCGCGTGGTGCTTGCCGCCCTCGAAGGCGGCATGCTGGTGGCCCGCACCGGCGACCAGCCCGCCGAGCGTTTTGCCCAGGTGGCGCAGCAACTCTTGCTCCTGGTCACGCCCCGTGGCTGACGTGGTCATCATCGGCGCCGGGGTGTCGGGCTTACATGCCGCCTACCGGCTACAGCAGCGCGGCGTCGACGTGGTCGTGCTGGAAGCACGGGCACGCACCGGCGGGCGCCTGGCCTCTTTCACCGCGGCGGACACCGCGCTGGACCTGGGAGCCACCTGGGTCTGGCCCGGCGAAGCGCGGGTGACGGAACTGATCGAGGAACTGGGCCTCCGCACCTTCGCGCACTTCGACACGGGCGTCGCGCTCTACGACGCCCCCCAGGGCCCGCAGCGGATGCCCCCGGGCCCCGTCGGCGGCCCGGCCCGGCGCATCGTCGGCGGCAGCGCGGCCTTAACCGACGCGCTGCACGCCCACCTGACCCCCGGCACCGTCCACCCCCAGCAAGCGGTCCGGCGGATCACGGCCCCGGGCCACGCACTGCGTGTCGACACCGACACCCACGCCTGGCCCGCCGCCCACGTGCTCGTGGCCCTGCCCCCGGCCTTGGCCCTGGCGTCCATCGGCTTCGACCCGGCCCTGGACAGCGTCCTGGCCCAGCGGGCCCGCAGCACCCCGGTGTGGATGGGTGCGGTGGTCAAGACCGTGGCGGTCTACGACCGGGCCTTTTGGCGCGACCAGGGCTTCAGCGGCACCGCGTTCTCCCCGCGCGGGCCGCTCCAAGAAATCCACGACCTATCGGGGCCCAAAAGCACCCCAGGGGCCCTGTTCGGCTTCACCGGACTGACCCGGCCCGGCCAAAACGCTCCACCCCCCGACCAGGTGCGGGATCAACTCACCCGCTTGTGGGGCCCCCCCGCCGCAGACCCCGTGGCCCTGCACCAGCAAGACTGGAGTCGCGAGCCGTTCACCAGCCCCCCCGACGCCGCGCTGCTCACCGCCTTCGACCGCTTCGGCGATCCGATTCTGCAGCAACCTCACCTCGGAGGCCGCCTGCATTTTTGCTCGTGCGAGACCCACCCGGGCCACGGACACATCGAAGACGCCCTCGCCGCTTCGGCCCGCGCCGTGGCGGCGGTGATCTAGAGCCCAACATCGACTGATTTAACCGGCTGCCACCCGCAGGACGTGATTCTCATAAGCAGGTTGAAGCAGGCAACCCCGAAGGGTTGTCGATGAAAACCGACCCGCGGGGGACACGGCCCGCAAGGCACGACGGGTAAATAATTTGATGCGGGGCTCTAACCCGCGGTGAGGCCGGTGCCCCGCTGTTATGGTTCGCGTTGAACCCGCCCCGTCCCGAGCCCACTCCATGCCGCACGCCCCCATCTATTTGCAGGGCTTGATCGCTGCCGAAGCCGCCCTGTTCGCCGACGCCCGTGAGGTAAACGGGGTCTATGTCGATACCACCACCGACCACCGCAAGCTCGAACCGTTGCGGCGTGCAGCCAAACGACGGAACCTGGAGCTGGTCCACCAGACCCGCGACGAGCTCAACGCACGGGCAGGCACCGACAAGCACGGCGGCGTGCTGGCCGGCGTCAGCGAGCGGCGTTTTGTCACGCCTGACGACCTGCTGGCCGCGGCGCGTAACGAGCAGGCGGGCGCCCCGTTCGTGGTCATGCTCGACGGCGTGGAAGACCCTTTCAACTTCGGGCAGGCCCTGCGTAGCCTTTACGCCGCAGGCTGCCACGGGGTGGTGATGCGTCCCCGCAACTGGACCGCCGCAGACAGCGCCGCCGTGGTGGCCCGCGCCTCGGCCGGCGCGTCGGAGCTGCTGCCCATGGCCCTGGCCGACGACCCCGAAGCCGCCGCCGAGGTGTTCAACGACGCGGGCCTGGAGGTGGCCGCCGCCGCCGAAACCCCCGACGCCACGCCCCTGGACGAGGCGGACCTGACCGTGCCGCTGTTCCTGCTCATCGGCGGGGAAAAACGCGGCATCAAGCGTTCCTTCTTGGACCGCTGCCGGCTGAAAATCGCCATCCCCTACGCCCGCGCGTTCGACCTGTCACTGGGCACCGTGGCCGCCACGTCGGTCTTGGCCTTCGAAGCCGCGCGGCAGCGCCGCCGTTAAGCCCCCGCGCTTCGCGGCGGGCTACCCCGTCGGACCCCAGCCCCCGGAAGCTTCTGATGCCCCCCCTTCGCACGCCCGTGACCGCCGCCGACGCATCCGAAACGCTGAGCCTTCGCACCGCAGACCGGGGCGCTGGCGGGCTGCAACAGGCCGAGTGGCTGCTGACCAACGGCACCGGCGGGTACGCCATGGGCACCGCCCTGGGGGTGAACACCCGGCGGTACCACGGCCTGCTGGTCGCCGCGCTGCGGCCGCCGGTGGGCCGGGTGGTGGTGCTCAGCCAGGTGGTGGACGAACTGGTCCTGCACGGCACTGACGGCCAGCCAGACCAGCGGCTGGAGCTGGCCTCGCTGCTGTTTCGCCCGGCCCACGACGCGCCGGCCCCGGAGCTCATCCGCGCCCCGGCGGGCCACGCCACGCTGGAGCATTGCGAACGTGACCAGACGGTGCGCTGGACCTACACCCTGGGCCCGGTGCAGGTGGTGCGCGAACTCACCCTGCACGACGGCGAGCCCGCCGCCACACTCCGCTGGCAAGTCACCGGCTGGCACGGCCCCGCGACCCTGCGGGTGCTGCCACTGCTGCCGCTGCGCGACTTTCACGGCCTGGCCCACGGTCTAACGCCCGATGCTTACCGCGTGGAACACCAGAGCGAAACCCTCAAGGTCGCACGGGGCGAACACGAAGCCCGCCTCAGCGCTCCCGGGGCCGTCTTCCATCCCGCCGCGGACCTGTGGCGCCACGCCGTGTACCCCCGCGAGACCCACCGCGGCCAGGACGACCACGAAGACCTCTTCACCCCCGGACCGCTGGTGTTCGAACTGCCCGCCGGCACCGACGCGCCGCGCCGCGGCACGCTCACCGTGCGCGGCGACGCGGGCCTGGCGCTCCAGCCGTCCGCCGCCCCCGGCATCCCCCCCAAGGCCCAACGCATTGCTTCGGCCACCGCCGCGCTGGCCACCGCCGGCGTGCCCAACCCCACGACGTTAGCGCAAGCCGCCGACGATTTTGTGGTCCGCCGCCCCCGCGGGGGCCAAACGCTTTCAACCGTCATCGCCGGCTACCCGTGGTTCGCCGACTGGGGCCGTGACACCTTCATCGCCCTGCCCGGGCTGATGCTCACCACCGGCCGCCTGACCGAAGCCGCCCAGACCCTGCGCACCTTCGCCGGGGCGCTGCGTGAGGGGCTGGTGCCCAACCGCTTTGACGACTACGACGACACCCACGCCCACTACAACACCGTGGACGGCTCGCTGTGGTTCGTCCACGCCGCGCTGCTGTACGCCCAGGCGGCGGGCCGCGCCGAACCTTGGCTGCTCGACGCCGTGCGCACCGTCGTGGACGCCCACCTGCGCGGCACCTTCGCCCAGGGCCACGACGGGCGCCCAGTCCCCATCAGCGTGGGGGACGACGGACTGATCGCCGCGGGCGACGACCACACCCAGCTCACCTGGATGGACGCGGCCTGCGACGGCGAAGTATTCACCCCCCGGCCCGGGCGCTGCGTCGAGATCAACGCCCTGTGGTACAGCGCACTCGCAGGCCTCACCGAACAACTCAGTAACACCGACGCTCAGGCCGCGGGCTTCTACGCCGCCTGCGCTCGCCGCGTGGCCCGCAGCTTCCGCGACGCCTTCGAGGGCGGCCCCGCCGGCGGCCTCGCAGACCACGTGCGTCCCGACGGCCGCCGCAGTCGAGACCTACGCCCCAACCAGGTCATCGCGTGCGCCCTGCAGCGCAGCCCCCTGGGCCCCGCCACGCGGGCCAGCGCCCTGGGCGCCGTCCGCCAGCACCTGCTCACCCCACGCGGCCTGCGCACCCTCGCCCCGGACGACTCGGCCTACCGCCCGCACTACGGCGGCAACCAGATGTCGCGCGACAGCGCCTACCACCAGGGCACCGTGTGGCCCTGGCTGCTAGGGCCCTACGCCGAAGCGGTGCTGCGTGCCGGCGACTTCTCCGCCGCCGCCCGCCGCGAAGCCCAGCAGGCCCTGGCGGGTCTGCACGAGCACCTGGCCGGCGCCGGATTGGGACAGATCCACGAAATCTTCGACGCCGAACCCGACGCACACGGACAGCACGCCCCCCGCGGCTGCCCCGCCCAGGCCTGGAGCGTGGCCGAACTGATCCGCGCTTCCGCCTTGTGCGCCCCCGGCTAACCGGTCCCGCCGCACACACGCCCTACCTTGGTTCACCCATTCCTAACGGTGAACAGGCCGCTCACGCCGGCTCCACAAAGTCGATCGGCCCACAGTCGGGGATCAGCCCCGCGTCGATGCCCGCCTTGAGAAACGTGCGGACCGCCTCGCGACCACGCTCCCCGTAGTCCAGTGTCCAGTCGTTCACGTACATGCCCACAAACCGGTCCGCCAGTTCCGCGCCCATGTCACGGGCGTAGTTCAACGCAAACGCCACCGAGTCTTCGCGATGAGCCAAGGCGTATTCGATGGAATCCAACAACACCCGGCACAACCGTCCCCCCGCGCCGCCGGCCAGCAGATCGCGGCGGATCGCGTTGGCCCCCAGCGGCAGCGGCAGGCCCCGGCTCTGGGTCCACCACGCCCCCAGGTCCACCACCAGGTGCAGGCCCCGCTGCTCATAGGTGATCTGCCCCTCGTGGATGATCAGCCCCGCGTCGAATTCCCCGGTCTCAACACGCTGGAACACCTCGTCGAACATCACAAATTCGAACTGCACATCGTCCTTGGTCATGCCGTACTCGGCCAGCAGGATCTGGCACGACAACCACGCGGTGGTGCGTTCTCCGGGCACCGCTAATCGCTTGCCCTTGAGATCCGTCACCGACATCGCCCCGGGCGCCACAATCATGGGGCCGTAGCCGTCGCCCATCGACGACCCGCAGCTGGTCATCGCGTACTTGTCGGCCACAAAGGGGTACTGATGGATGCTGAAGGCCGTGATCTCCAGCTCGCCTTTTTCCGAACGCACGTTCAGCGACTGGATGTCCTCCAGCACGTGCTCAAACGCGTAGCCATCGGTGTCGATCTTCGGCGTCAGCGCCGTGCCGTCCGGGGCCACGAAGTTGGCCAGCGGGTACCACATAAACGCATCGTCCGGGTCGGGGCTGTGGCCAATGCGGACGGTGCGAGACGGCGAAGAAGTAGGTGCAGCGGGCTGGCTCATGCCCCGAGTGTAGGAAGGGCACACCCGCCCGCCCGGCCGCTGGCCCGTACAATCCTCTAGGCTCACCCCCGCCCGACTCTCTGCATGTCCCAGCCCGGCACCCCCAACAACCCGCCCTCCGGCCCGCAGCCCAACGCCAAAAAAGGGACTCGGCTTGCGGACGGTACGCCCTGGCCCAACTACCGCAGCCCCCACCGTCGCCGGGCCGACCGCGAAGCCCACGCCGAAGGCGGCGGTGCCGCCCTGCCACCGGTCATCGACCACCCTCTGGTGGTCGCGGAGCCACCGGCCATGGTCGATACCCACGAAGGGCTCGACCAGCTCATCCAGAAACTTCGCGGCGAAGAACGCTTCGGCTTCGATACCGAGTTCATCGGCGAAGAATCCTTCTACCTCCGCTTCTGCCTAGTGCAGGTGGCCACCCGCGACGGGATCACGCTGATCGACGCGCTGGCCCCCGGGGTCGATCTGTTGCCCTTCTGGGAACTGGTCGCCGACCCTTCGGTCGAAAAAGTTGTACACGCAGGCCTGCAAGACCTCGAACCTGTGGCCCGGCTCACCGGCCGTCCGCCCGCCGCCATCTACGACACCCAGATCGCCGCGGCGTTTATGGGCCGCATGTATCCCATTTCGCTGAAAAACCTCTGCCAAGATGAGCTCAACGCGGACCTGGGCACCAGTGGCAAATTTAGCCAATGGGATCGACGCCCCCTCACCACCCTGCAGCAGGGCTACGCCGCCAACGACGTGCGTTACCTCCTGCTGCTGCGTCAACAAGTCAGCGAGCAGTTGCAACAGCGTGGGCACGCCGACAAGGCCGCCGCCGAATGCGCCCAGTTCGCAGACGCGAATACCTATCGCATCGACCCGCTGACCATGAAACTCAAGACCAAGGGCCGGGTCAGCATCAACCGGCGCGAGCGGGCGGTCATCAACGCCCTGCTGCTCTGGCGGGCCGAAGCTGCCCGCCAGCGCGACCTACCCATGCGGGTGCTGCTCAACGACCAGACCCTGGTCGATTTGGCCCAGCGTCCGGTGAAGAGCCTCGGCGACGTGAACACCTTCAAAGGTCTGCCCTGGCCGGTCAAAGAAGCCTACGCCCAAGAGCTTGTGGACGTCACGCAAGCGGCCTTGACCGGACCGATGCCCCCACGCCCACCACGCTACAAGCCCCTGAGCGAAGCGGCCGCGAACAAACTGGCCCAAGTCTGGACGCAAGCCCAAAAGACTTGCGAAGACGCCGGCATCGCACCGACCATCGCCGTGAACAAGCGCGACGTCACCGAACTGGTCCGGGCCCAAGCAGAAGGGCGCCCCCCCACCGTCAACCGATTGTCCCACGGGTGGCGTCGCGAGGTACTCGAACCGATCCTGGGCGACATGCTGCCCCAAACCTCGTAGCCACCCCATCAAAATTGAGCGCACCGCATCAAACGATTTAACCTCCGTGCCTAGCGGGGCGTAGCCCCGCCGGCAGCAGTCGATGCCGTACTCTAAATTGGTTTTTCTAACCCAACGGCCCGATCATGGTCCGGGCGTATCAATACTTTGCAAACGCGCCAGCAGCACATCCCCAGACCAAAGCGCGATTAAACACGCATACCTTTACGCCTACTAAAAAAGTCGGCGCCCCCAAGAGACGCCGACCACAGAAGGTTCTAAGTCATATACGCGCCTCGTCAGTCCATCACCAAAAACTCAGGAGAGCCGCAGACAAGCCACGTGACGACCCGCACTCGCTCCTGAACTTCGTTGTTGCCATACGCAGAGAGAGCTTGGAACAGAATCGCCCGCATCTCAGAGCTCATCCTCCCGTACATCAAATTCTCATTTGCAAGATCGATTAGTAAATTAATGTTACTGGCGGCCGGCAGCCAGCTCTGCAGCAAGCCCGTCAGCGGTCGGCCGCTCCGTTCAAGTTGTAGATTGCGGATCTCCTCAAGCCATGCCAACACGATGATTTCATCGGTAATCTGCAACTCGGGCGCAACCGCATTAAGTCGGTCAAGATCCGAATTGGGGAAGGTGAAGTCGGGCAGGTAGAAGTTAAAGACCGTCGGCGACTCCATATAAGACTGCGCATAACTACTCTGATCGCGGAATCCTTGATCCGCCACCCGCACAGTCACTCCGTTACGTGTTGCGTTGTCGTCAATCCGCAAAGCCCGGTAAAGAGCAAACTTGAGTAAAAACGGCTCGACCACCTTCCCGAATAGCGGGTTACCGCTGTAAGCCAAATCCCGCGCTTCGGGATCCAACAAAATGGCCTTGGCCACCGCCGCCAAATCGCCCCGCACCCCCGAACCATTGTTAGCAAACACGTTGGCCACCCGCTCCACATACGCCGGAGTCGGGTTGCTGGTCACCAGACGCTGGATCAACTGACGAGAGATGAACGGTGGAGTGTTGGGGTGGTTGAAAACATTGTCCACCGCAAAGCGGACTTCTTGCAGACCGTTGAAGTTATTTTGGGATGAGAAAGGCCGAGCCGGAATAACACCGCCATTCGCCGCTCCGGGGTAATCCAAAAGCCGTTTAAGCCCGAAATCGTGTCGGCTGCTAATCATCCGCATGGGGTTGGCTAGACGCGCCTGAAAATTACTTCCAACCAGCGACATATCAAGGCCAGTAAAGACCCGGGCAAACTCTTGAATCCGGGTAATATCGTAAGTCGGGATCGGCTGACCATCTGCGTCCAGCTTCGGCGTCCCATCCATGTTCAGTTCGAACAAACCGATGGAAAACAGCTGCATGATCTCGCGGGCGTAGTTTTCATCCGGCACACGGCTTCCGTTCGCCCGCTGGTTACCAAGGTAGGTCAAATAGTTGCCCATATTGCTGGTGAACGTTACGTCCATAAGCAAATCACGATAATTCCCTAGACCGTGGTCAACGTAAAGGTTCCAGTATCGAAGGCTACCCTGCGAGCTCACCCCGTCTTGGCCGTTGTTCATAACGATGATTTGGATCAGCGCCCACGCCATGCGCTGCCGGAGCTGGTCCGGGGCGTCAACAACAACATTTGAATAGGCAAACCTTTGGTTTACTCGCTGCCCCGCGTTCGCACGGAATGTTTCCATCTGGCTCAAGATGGACTGAGTGATTCTCGAAGGCGGCAATGCGATTTGGTCGTCGATCCACCCTTCGTAACCACGGGCCAGTACATCGAGGGCTTCTTCCGTCGTCGGTCCAAATGCCGCCTGCCATAGGAATCGGCGTGCCTGGTTGAGCGACGGCAACGACGCCACGTCAAACGACCCGTCGGTCACCGTGATCACCTGCGTGATCGAATCACTCAAACCCTGGTTGTCCGTCACCGTCAGCGTCGCGTCAAACGTGCCCGCCGTCGTATACGTGTGCGCAGGAGAAACCCCC
>CALLPP010000079.1 GCA_938015655.1 uncultured Algisphaera sp. | reverse complement strand
CTGCCGTCGGCGTCTTGCTCCAGGTCTTGAAAGAAGAACTGGCCCCAGAGCTGCACGCCCCGGCTGGCGTCGAAGGCGGCGGGGTCGTCCGGTCCGCCGTCCAGGAAGCTGGTCAACGCCAGCTGCTGCGGGGCCAGCTCGACCCCCCGGGCCTGGTGGTTGCGGATCACCGTCAGGCGGTCCGAAACCAGACGCACCGAGTGGCGGTTGAGCGCCTCGGAGACCTGCGCGGCGCTGCGGTCGATCTGCGGTAGCGTCGCCTGCAGCACCGCTTCGAGTGCCGCCGGGTCGGCGGCCAAGCCAACCTGCGTCAGAACGGCGTTAAGCTCCGGGTCGGTGGTGCCAGCGAGACTATCGGTGGTCGCCCCGGCTTGCTGGGTGTTGGAATTCAGCGCCGTGTCGGCCGCGGTGGCCGTCTGGGCGATCTGAAAGAACAGGTTGGTGTTGTCGCTGTCGGTGAGGATGTCCGCCTGCCCGCCATCGGCGATCGAGAAGTCAAACAACACCGAGTCGTCGGTCACGGCGGTGAGGGCCTGGCCCGTGACGCCGGTCAGTCCGACCACGGCGGCGTTGCCGGTGCCGATGAGAATCTCGTCGCCGTCGGCCAGCGCCCGGTCGGGGTCCACCACCGCTTCGACGGTGGTGCCGGTGAGGTTGATCCCATTGCCCGCGCCCGTCACGTTAAGCCGCCCGTCGCTGCTCGCGCCGACCTCAAAGCGAATCGTGCCGGCGCTGGCCGATTGGGTGTCCAGGTTCACCGTGTCCCCCGCGCGGATGGTGAAGTCCCGGCCGGCGTTGACCACCAGGTCCGAGACCGTGAAGTCGCCCTCGGTGCGAAAACCGGTACCCGTGACGGTCACGGGCGAGCGGCCCGCGGCCGCGTTGGTGTCCAACACGTCGCCCACAATGCGTCCCGCGGCCAGGGTGATGGGGGTCGCTTGGCTGAGCCCGTCGAACCGGATGGCGGTGCCGCCGGTGCCCTGGATCGTGCCACGGTTCAGGATACCCCCCGAGATCGCATTGCCGTTGTCCACCCGCACCCCGGTGTCGCCGGAAATCAGCCCGCCGGCCTGGTTGACGATGCCGCCGCTGATGTTGTTCGACGACCCGTCGACCTCGATGCCCACGCCCGAGGCCAGGGTGCCCGAGATCGTCCCGCTGTTGGTGATACCCCCCGAGATGTCATTGGAAAAAGAGGCCACCAGGATCCCGCTGTCCCCGCCGGAAATCACCCCCCCGGCCTGGTTGGTCACCCCGCCGGAGATGTCGGAACTCGAGCTGTTCACGGCGATGCCGAGGCCCGAGGTGCCGATGATGGATCCCGAGTTCTCGATGCCCGCGGTTAGGTCAACCAAGGACACCGCAATCCCGCCTGTCACCCCGCGGACGGTGCCCGAGTTCTCGATCAAGCCGGTGATCTGTCCGCCAGATCCCTCCAGAAAAACCGCGAGCCCGGTGTTGTGTTCGATCAACCCGGCGTTGTCCAGCCCCCCGGAAAGGTTGCTTGCCGAGACTCGAAACGCGGAGAAGCCGTTCAGCCCCCCGCCGCTGTTGTCCGTGTCCCCGATGATCTGGCCCGTCGACAGGTTGATCAGACCGCCGGTGAGGTCGGTGCCCGAATCGTCCACAAAGACGGCCTCGGCCGTGGCCCGGATGATGCCGGCGTTGATGATTGCGTCCGCGTTGTCCGACGAGCCGTTGCTGTCCACCCGGACGGCGGTGCGGTCCGCCCCGGTGGCTTCGATCACCCCCCCGACGTTGTTCGTCAAGCGGTCCGCCCCCGAGCTCAAGAACACCAGTCCGTCGGCGCTCGAGTTCAAAGCCGGCATCCCGGTAATGGTTCCGCTGTTGATGATGGTGTCGTCGCCGGCGCCGGGCAAAACGGCCCCGGTGATGGTGGCCCCCGCGTTGTTGGTGATCGTGTCGTCGCCGGTTCCGCCTACAACGCGGCCCGCGATCGTCGCCCCGTCGTTGTTGGTCAGGGTGTCGTTGCCGGCTCCGAGGTTCAGGGTCTCGGTGTCGATTAGCGTGCCACTGTTGATGAATCCGTCATCACCGGAGAAGAAATTAATCTCGCCGTCGATGGTCGCCCCCGCCTCGTTGACCACCGTGTCGGCGCCGCTGCCCAGAAGCAGCGCCACGTTGGTGCCGCCGGTCGCCAGGTTCAAAGTGGCCTGGATAAGCCCTCCCGCCTCGTTGGTGATGGTGGCGGTCTGATAGCTGGCCGAGGCGAATCCACTGTTCACATCCCCGAAGACGATCGCCTGCCGAATGCTCGCGATGGTGCCTGAGTTCGTAATCGAAATATCGGTAAAGGTGTTGGTCCCCGGCAGCTGAATCGCCGCGCCGATTCCGGTCCCGCCGGGTGAAGCGCCGCCGCCGCGTTCAATCAAACCCGTGTTGTTAATCGAAAGCGATCCGGTGTTGCTGGTGATAAACACCGCGTCGGCGTTGGTCGAGTTGCCAGTAAACCGGATTGCCCCGTCGTTGTTGATCGTCAGGCCGTTGTTGTTGGTGGACTGAAGGACCTCACGCCCCCCTCTACGGTTCGCCGTGGCCTGAATATCCACGTCTTCTTCAATATTCACCGTGTCGTTGCCGCCGCCCACATTGATCACCGCGGTCGTCCCACTCAGATTGGTGCTGAAGGTGAGTGTGTCGTCTCCGGCGGTGTTGGTCGTCGAGTTTTGGGCGTACAGAGAGTTGGGCCCGGCCATCTCAAAAATCAGCAACGCCAGAGCGGTGGAACAACCGATGGTTTTAAGCGATTTCTTATGATGCGCAGGCATAGAGCTCTCGTTTCAAAGAAGGAGTGATTAAGCAGCAACAGCGTGAACAGGAATGGCGGTGTGGCTTAGCCGGCCGGGGCGGGCACGGGTGTTCCTTCGTACCCGCGCCGTAGCGGCGCTAGGTGCTTTTCAAAGGCTTGCCAGCGCCCCACCGACGTGCGGTACAGCGGTTTGACCACCTGGGCGTGACTGGCGGTCTTCACCACCCGCTGGTTTTTGTGAAAGGCCAGGCAGGCGTCGTCCCACGGCAGACCGCAGAAGTCGATCAGGGCCCGGGCCTGGGGTTCTAAATCCTGAACCAGTGATTCGTAACGAGCCTCGTGGATGAACCGTCCGGGCAGCGACGCTTTCCAGTGGGCCATCATGTCGTCGCACATCCGACAAAACTGCCCCAGTTCTGTGAGGTCGTAAGCGAAGGGCATCACGCTTTTGAAAAGCCGGGTGAAGTTGGACACGCAGGTGTCCCAGGGGTTCCGCAGGGAGTGGATCACCCGCGCGTTCGGAAAAATTTTGTGAATCAGACCCACGTAGAAGAAATTGCCTGGCATCTTGTCCACGATGCGGACCGCGTCGCGACTGTGATCCCGCAGACGCTCCAGGTAGCGTTCGCCCAGGCCGCGAAGCTCGTCGTCGCCCGCATGACGAAACCAATCCACATACGACGCTCCCGCCGGCAACGACGCGGTTTCGGTCAGCAGATCGGAAAACTCGCTCAACTCCCCCGCGCCGCTGATCTGCGGGTGGCAGTCGAGGATCTGCTCGATCAGCGTCGAGCCGGACCGGGGCATGCCTAGCACAAACACCGGCGTCGCGTCAACGCAGGCACTTGCGGAGGGCGCCGCCGGGCCGCAGTCGAAACGCTCTATCACGTCAGCTATCTGCCGACGCACGTCTTCAGTGGCGTACGCAAAGGTCTGGCGGTGCAGCGCGTTGCCCCGCTGGTACGCGTCGAACGACGCGTCGTGCTGCCCCAGGTCGCTGCGGGCCTTGCCCAGAGCAAACCAGAACTTGGTCTGAGCCTCGGGCGCCATTCGCGGGGCCCGGGACACCAGGCCTTCGAGCATCTCCACGTGACGGTCTTGGACGTCGTAGCGCTTGAGCCCCGACAGGCCCAGGTGGGAGTGCACAAATGCCGGGTCGGCCGCGATCGCCGCGTGGTAACGCTTTCGGGCTTCACTTAAGCGCCCACGCTGGTTTTCCAAAGCCGCCAGGTTGTGCTGCGCTTCGCAGTGTCCCGCGTCCAGATCGGCCGCCCGCTCGTAGGCGGCGTAAGCGCCGTCCAGGTCGCCGGCCTGTTCCAACGCCGAACCCAGGTTGTTGTGGGCCAGGCCGTAGTCCGGGGCGATGGTCACCGCGCGCCAATAGGCCCGGGCCGCCTCGTCAAATCGTGATGCGTCGAATAAGGCCAGCCCGAGGTTGTAGAAACTTTCGGCATCTTCGGAGTTAAGGGCCACGGCTTGCGAGCCGTGGTCGATCGCACGATCAAGTTCCTTTAGCCTTCGGTGGATTTCGCACCGTGCACGGTGGTAAGTGAACTCCCGCGGCCGGCAGTCAGAGGCCTTGGCCATCATCTGGGCCGCGACCTTCAGCTTATTCACCGCCACCGCCAACACCCCCAACTGAAACCACGCCGCAGCGAAGTGCGGATCATGTTCTACAGCCTGCACGTAAAAAACTTCGGCCCGCCCCAGCTCACCCGCCGCGTGGTGGCGGCGAGCGGCCTCAAAAAACTCCGCCGCGGTGTTCAGGGGTGTTGGGTGCATGGCAAGGCGTGCGTTAAGTGTCTTTTTAAAATTAAACTATATAAAAATGAATCGATTCCTGAACCAACCCCAGCCCCCCGCCGACACCCCCTGATCGGCGTTTGTTTAAGTTCGACGTAGTTGTATTCCCCACGAACCGCATTACCTAGGTGAATCCCCCACGCCTCTAAGCGAAAAACTTTCATTCACCTCGGCTTTTCGTCCGGTGCTGAGCCACTGGCTCTCAAGGTTCGAAAATATCGCGGTGTTCCGACCGGACGCCCCGCGGGCCGGCGGTCATTCGGCGGCCTGGCACCCATCCGCGGCCGTGCATGTCCGGGGCCGTTACAATCCCGCGCCCCATGACCACCCCTGACGCCTCACCCGCCCCGTCCGTCGTCACCCGCTTTGCCCCGTCGCCCACCGGCGAGCTTCACGTGGGCGGCGCCCGCACCGCGCTGTTTAGCTGGGCCTACGCCCGGCGCCACGGTGGGCGTTTCCTGCTGCGGTTTGAAGACACCGACCAGAAGCGGTCCAGCCGCGCGGCCGAGCAGAACATCCTGCGTGACCTGCACTGGTTGGGGCTTGAAGGCGATAACGAAGGCGATGCGAACGCCCAGGGCATCCCCCGCCAGAGCGAACGCCTGGACATCTACCACGCCGCCCTGGCTAAACTTGCCGCCGCGGGCCACACGTACGACGACGACGGCGCCGTACGCTTCCGCATGGGCAAGGACGTGAGCTTCACCGACGCGGTCTACGGCGACGTGACCGTGCCCGGGGCCGACCTCGAAGACTTCGTGATCCAGAAAGCCGACGGCTTCCCCACCTTTCACCTGGCCGTGGTGGTGGACGACGCGGACATGGGCGTCACCCACGTCATCCGCGGCCAGGAGCACCTGGCCAATACGCCCAAGCACGCGGCCCTTTACGACGCGCTGGGCCAGCCGCGGCCGGTGTGGTGCCACACGCCGTCGATCCTGAATCCCGACGGCTCGAAGATGAGCAAGCGGGATAAAGCGAAGGCGGCGCGGAAATACCTCAAAGCCCACCCCGCTTCGCTCAAAGACATCATCGAGCAACATCAAGAAGCCATTGGCCAGATTTCGACCAATGCGCATAACACCATTCAGAGTGGCAAAGTAATACCTGAAAACAAGCGTCTATCTCCAGCCGACTTCCAAACCTTCCTCGACGGAGTAACAGACGCTCCGGCAGTAGCTGAAGCTGTAGCTAGACATAGCGAACTATCCCTCCCCGAAATCAACGTCGCCGACTTCCAATCCAGCGGCTACACCCCCGCGGTGCTGCTCAACTACCTCGCCCTCCTGGGCTGGAACCCCGGCGACGACGTCGAGCGTTTCGACCTGGACTTCCTCGCCGCCCACTTCGATTTTGAACGCATCGGCAAGAGCAACAGCAAGTTCGACCGCGACAAGCTCGCCGCGTTCAGCCAGGACGACATCCTGGCCCTGGAACCCGCGGTGTGGGCCCAGCGGCTGGAGGCCCACTTCACCACCCGCTTTCCCGAATACGTCGAAAAGCTCGGCTCCGGCTTTCCGGTCTTCGCCGCCGCCTACCAGGAGCGCAGCAAGACCCTCAACGACCCCAGCGTGCTGGGACGCTTTTTCGTCGAAGCGCCGACCGCCTACAACGCCAAGGCCGTAAAGAAGAACCTCACGAAGAACCACGGCGAAGGGCTGGGCAACCTCGGGTCGCTGCGCGACAAGCTCGCCGCCCACGACGACTGGTCCGCCGCGTCGCTTCACGCCCTGATCGACGGCGCCTGGGAAGCCCTGGGCGGCAAGAACATGGGCGCCCTGGCCCAGCCGCTCCGCGTCGCCCTCACCGGCGCTGCGGTCAGCCCCGAGATCGGCCCCACCCTGGAGATCCTGGGACGCAACGAGACGCTCGCCCGCATCGACGCCTGCCTGGCGGCGCACGCGTCGTAGCGCTCCGTGGGAGGACGAGGCTCCTGCCGAGCCGCGCGTCGCATGGGACACGCGGCTCGGCAGGAGCCTCGCCCTCCCTCAAAACTTCACTCCTGCAAATATCGCCATCCCGCGCACCCCGACCCCTCACCCTCCAACAGAGTCGCTGTTTGTGAAGTATTACCTCTTCAAATCCGAACCGGGCACCTGGTCGTGGGACGACCAGTGCAACGCCAAGAACCAGACCACCGAGTGGGACGGCGTGCGCAACTTTCAGGCCAACAACGTGATGAAGGCCATGAAAAAGGGCGACCGCGGGTTCTTCTACCACTCGGTCAACGAAAAACGCATCGTCGGCGTGGTCGAGGTGGTCAAAGAGTGGGAAGTCGACCCCACCGACACCACCGGCCGGTCCAAAGAAGGCTTCGGCATGGTCACCCTCAAGGCCGTCGGTCCCTTCCCCACCCCCGTCACGCTCGACGACATCAAAAACCAACCCAAGTGCGAGTCCATGGTGCTCGTCAACAACTCGCGCCTCAGCGTTCAGCCCGTCACCGCCCCCGAGTTCAAACACATCTGCAAACTCGGCGGCTTCAAAGCCTGACCCCCGTTCTCACCTCGTCTTGCTAACCCCTAACAGCTAAAAGCTAACGGCTAAACCAAATGTCTCTCATCGTCACCGGCTCCATCGGCATCGACACCATCCACACCCCCACCGGCCAGGCCCCCGACGTGCTGGGCGGCAGCGCGATCTATTTCGCCGCGGCGGCCAGCTTCCACGGCCCGGTGCGGCTGGTGGGCGCGGTGGGCGACGACTTCCCCGCCGAACTCGAAGCGCCCTTCAACCACTTCAACATCGACCTGGAAGGGCTGGAGAAACGCGCCGGCAGCAAGACCTTCCGCTGGACGGGCAAGTACCTGGACAACATGAACGACCGCGAGACGCTCTCGGTGGATCTGAACGTGCTGGCCGAGGACAGCCCACCGGTGCCCACGTCCTACACCGATAGCCAGTACGTATTCTTGGCCAACTCACACCCCGGGGCGCAGATGGGCCTGCGGGCCCAGTTCCCCAGCGCCAAGCTGGTGGTGGCCGACACGATGGACCTGTGGATCGACACGGCCCAGGACCTGCTCAAAGACCTGCTCAAGCAGATCGACGGGCTGGTGCTCAACGACAGCGAGGCCCATCTGCTCACGGGCGAAACCAACATCGTCAAGGCCGGTGAGGACGTGCTGGCGATGGGGCCTAAGTTCGTGGTCATCAAAAAGGGCGAGCACGGCGCTTTTCTTTTACACAAGGACGGCGCCGTGGCCCTGCCCGCCTACCCCGCCCGCGAGGTCGTCGACCCCACAGGCGCGGGCGATACGTTTGGCGGCGGGTTCATGGGCCACCTGGCGTCCACGGGCGACCTGAGCCTGGACAACCTGAAACGCGCCATGGCCGCGGGCACGGTGGTGGCCAGCTACAACATCGAGAAGTTCAGCCTGGACCGGCTGCTGGAAATCGGCCCGGCGGACCTTCAAGCCCGCGAAGCGCAGTACGCCAACATGTTGAAGGTTCGCTGAGGCCTTTCTCCGCCGCGCTCTTCTGCCTGGCTCTGCTTCGCCACGGTCTTGTCGGTCCGCAAACCGAGCGGGGCGGAGTGTTGCGTTGGTCCGAGGCGCTGGCTAACGCCGGCCACGCCGTCGTCGGCTGGTCGCTTGGGTCGCCGATAGTGAAACCAGCGCGCCGTGTACATCGGCCGCAGAGATGAGGCGTGGCCGCTCGGGGTCGGGCGGGCGCAGGATCTCGCCCACCAGCCCCTTGATCGCCTTGGCGGTGGCGCTGCCTTTTTGATAATCAATCAGGTGCCGCAGTTCGGGGTTACTCACCGGGTGGGTGATCTGCAGGGCGAGGTAGAACATGTCCACCGCGCGGTCCATCTTGCCGTGGGCGCTCAGGAGAATGTCGGAGGTCAGCCGCCCGGAACGCTTCATGCGGCCCATGGTGCGCTGGATCTGCGAGGTGTTCATCATCTCTTCGAAAAGGCTGTGCAGCATCGGGTTGCGGGAGATGTTTTCGCCGACCTGCACGCTGCTGCCGAAGTCGATGAAGCAGACCCGGCCCTCGGAGATGATCATGTTGTCCAGGCGCAGGTCCAGGTGGACGACCTTGGCCGCGTCGTGTACGGCGGCCAGCAACTCGGTGGCCTGCAGCGCAAAATCCAGCTGCGACATGCCGGCGCGGTCCATGCGCAGCCAGGTCATATAGAGACGTTTGACCGTGCCGTCGGGGGCTTTTTCCATGCCCAGGGCGCGGGGCACGCGGTCGCGGTACTCGGGCGGAAGTTCTTTGGCAAGCACCGACAGGAAGCCGGCTTCGCGCGTGAGGAAAACGGGAAACACTTTGCTGACCAGCTTGGTGGCCCGGCTGAGCAGCAGGTCGGGGGTGGCGTCGGGGAAGCGTTCGTGTAAGCGTTTGGCGACGCGCCGGTGGGTGGGAACCTGCTTGCGCACCACGTAGCCTGGGCCCAGGCGGGCGTCGCGCACCAGGCGCACGTCGAAGGTGCTGCGGTCGGTATGCTGACCCGGGGCCAGCAGGGTGACGCGGCGGATCAACGCGTGGTGGCGGCGCGGGGCCCAGAAACGCACCCCGCGCCGCGCCGGGGCGGGCGGGGTTTCCAGGTCAAAACAGTCGTGCCGGGCGTAGCGCTGGGCCACTTGGTCCAGACGGTCGCGGTCGCGGGTCACCAGCAGCAGCTGACCGCCCCAGGTCAGGCGGGGGAATACGTCTTCGGGGGTTGGCCATTCGCCCGTGGCGTCGGCATCGACCACCAAGAAATCCTGCGCCGTCGCGGCGAGTGATTCTTCTTCTGTGAGTCCGGCGGGTTGGCCGACAGCCGGAATCGCCTGGGGTCTGGTCTCCGCGGGCACGGCCGGTGATTCCGCGGCCGGTCCCCACACCGTCAGCCGCTCGGGGCGGAACAGGCTTTCGCCGGCAAACACGCGGCGAGCCAACCGCCGCACCGCGGGCGCAAGCAGGGGGTCGGCCGCGGCGGTCAAGCGCCTGGCTCCGGTTGCCAGGGAACGGGAGAAAGACGGTGCTTCATCTCAGCGGGCTCCCCCGGAGGGTGGTTCTTGTTTCAGGGCGGTGCTCAGGGCCTGGGCAAAGCGTCGTAGCCGCGGGCTGCCGTCGCGGATCGCGCTGACCAGGGTGGGGTCGAGCGGGTCGGTGACGTGGCCGGCCAGGTGCGCGACCCGCACCAGATCCGCTTCGCTACGCACCGCCAGGTCAAACAAAGTCCGCAGAGGCGATCGCGGGTCGGTGTCTGCTCCGAGGGTCAGCAGGGCGAAAGCCCGGGTCCGGTCGTCTGCCGCCGCGAAAGCGTCATTGAGCGCACTGGCAACCCGACGGATCAGCCGTGTTTCGATCCCCAGCTTTTTAAGGTGCGGGTGCGCCGCGCCCGCCCGCCCCAGCGCGGCGAAACGGTCGCGCTGGGTGTCCTCGGCGGCGGGGTTTTCTAGCCGCGTGATCCACGTCTCGATGTTTTCGGGGGTGGCAGATTCAATGACCACCTGCGAGGCCCGTACGGTATCGATGCCCCCGATCGCGCCGGTACCAAAACCACCCTCCGCATCGATCTCGGGGCCGACGACAAAGGTGCTGTTAAACGTCACACTCGCCTGGTGGGTCCGGGCCAGGGCCAAGCCGTAGCGTGAGCGGTCTATCCGCAGGTCGTAGTTGAGGCGTTCGCCAGGCATCAGAACCAGGCGGCGGCCCAGATCCGACACCATCGACGGCGCCGAACCAATCGGCCGGCCCCCGGCGTAGGTCGAGACCGAGACCACCGCGGTCGGCCCCTGGGTGGCCGGATCCAACCCGCTCAGGGGCAGGGGCAAATCGGTGAGGTTTTGCAAGGTGACGCGAGCCCGCAGGGGTTCGAACTGCAAGTGTCGACTGGTGTTTAACGACGCCTGCACGCTGACCCACGGGTTGCGCCGGGTGTCGAAGGTCCACAGCGTCGCCGGCGAGCGATTCATCAGGTCCCGGATGCTGCGGCCCACCGCCGGGGCGGTGACCGCCCGCCCTTGGGCCTGCAAGCGGTGGTTGGCCAGGGCCGCACCAAAGCTGCCGGGAAACCGGGCGACGACCCGGCGCAACTGGCGGGCGGTCCCCGCGTCGTCGCGGCCGGTGAGCAGGGCCAGCCCGTAGGTGCTGATGTCGTCGTCATCGACCCGTTCGAAGGCTTTGCGGGCCCAATCGGTGGCGCCTTCACGCTGGTAGACAAAGCCACTGGCCCGCAGGTAGCGCGGGTCTTGGGCGTCGCGACCGCGCAAGAGTTCGGCCACGGGCTGAGTGTCGGCGCCGAACAACGCGGTCATCCACGCCAGCTCCAGTGCCGCATCGTTGTCTCCACGCTCGATCGCCGGACGGAGGGTCGCGGCCACCCGGGCGAAGGCCGCCGGGCCTCCGCCCTCTTCGCCGTCTAGCACGCAGCGCAACAACACCACCGCGGCGGGGGCCGGCGGGACTTGTAACGCCGCACCGTTCTTGTCTGAAGTCTGATCTCCAAAGACAAACGCTTCCCACGCGGCAAGCTGAGCCGAAGCGAGGTCCAGCCGCCCCGCGCCGATCAGGGCACGCACCCAGCGGCTCAGTTCATCGCTGCTTAGCGGTGTGGCGGCACTCAGCCGGGTTGACACCTCGTATTGCTGTGCCGCGCGTTCGTAGGCCGCCACATCCAGCAACCGAGCCGCCAGCGCCCGCCGCGCGGCGGGGTTCAGCGGGTCGGCTCGCACGAGGTTGACCGCCGCGGCGGCCAGTTGCTCTGGCTTGGCCCCACGCGATTCGGCGAAGGCCAGGGTGAGGCCCGCGGCCTGGGCATTGGCCACGCCCTGCCGTCCAGCGACACGAAGGTGTTGCAGAAACCGTGCTTCGTCGCCCAGCTCGCGGGCGGTTGCGGCCGCAGCCGACGACAGCCGCGACACCAGGGCCGGGGTGCGCCCCGGCAGGTCCTGGTCGGCGAGGTATCGCTCCAGCAACGCCAGCCGTCCGTCGACGGTCTCCAGTTCACTTAATTCAAGCAAAATCAACTGCAGCCGCACCGCATCATCGTCCGGACGCAGCTGAACATAACGCTCCAGTGCTGACACCTGGGCCGCGCGGTCTCCCAGGCGTTGGGCCAGGCGCGTACGCAACCGCCAGAGTTCGGCGTCCCACGGGGCTTGTTCCAAAGCCAGGTCCAGCAACACCTCGGCCCGCACGTATTGATCAGGGCGCACGGGGTCGTCCGGCCCCGCGGCGGGGGCATTAGGCATCGGAGCCTCGGCTTGGTCGGTGGCGGGAGTGAGCGTCTCCAGGGCCAGATTGGCCAGCAGATCTGCCGTCATCTGAGCGGCGGGTGGTCCCGAGGCAGCGACGGTAACGGCCGCTTGCCCCTGAGCCGTTAGACCACCACCTCCCAGTAGCACCACCCAGGCCGTGCCGGCAAGAATTCGAACCAGAGACATCATGGGGGCAGCGCGCGGGGCGTCGTGGAGGTGCATGCAGGGCAACCTTGAAATTAGCCGGAGAAGTTACGTCGCCATCGGGCGGTGGATCGGGCAGGTGGCGGTCGAGACCGCGGGGAGGACCAGTGTAAAGCGCAGGAGTCCGCCGCACCGCACGTGCGCCACCCGCGTGCCGCGGGGCTCGTCTCGTTCACGAAAATTGCGCTACATCCGTTTTGCGCACGGCCGCCCGCAGGCCGCACTTCAAAGCGCGGACGCTATTTGGGAGCAACTGACGCAAGTTCGGCACCCAGGGAGATCCCCCGTCCTGGCGCGTCACCGCCCAGGGCCTCGGCCAGTAAGTCGCCAGCAGAGTTATCGCTGATCCGAACAGCGCACAAACGGGTAACCGTCTCGGACAGGCCCAGAGCCCGCCGCCCGCACGTTGTGGCCATCCCCAGAAGAGTCGATGGGTCGGTCCCGTCACGCCGATGCAGATACCGCATCTGCGGCAGCACGCTGAGCCACTGGGTAGGGTCGGTGTCCGGCGGCTGACACACCACCGAGTCGGTGCCCAGGCACACGTTCACCCCGGCCGCGAGCAGGTCGCGGTAGCGGTGCCTGCGGTGGCCGAAGTAGTCGCTGGCCACCGGGCAATAAGCCACCGAGGCCCGGGTTTCGGCCAGCAGAGCGATGTCCGCATCGTTCAGGTAGTTGCCGTGGGCCAGCAGCCAGCTGGCCCGCTGCAGGGCCGGGGCCAGCCACTGCACCGGCGACGCCCCCCCGCCGTAGGCCCGCGCGAAGCCGGGCTCCCACTTGCCCATGGTTTCTAAAAGATCACGGAACGGCCCGGAACCCTGGGCCACAAACTGGGCTTCTTCGGGGGTTTCGGCCAGGTGCGTACACACCGGCCGGCCACTGGCCGCCGCGGCGGCAAAAAGCGCCGGCCCCGCCGAGTAAGGCGCGTGCGGCTGGAAACCGTCGGCCGGTTCCCCGATGCGTGCCAGTGCGGCCGCGTCGTGCGGCGGCCCTAATCCGAATAACTCGATGAAGGTCGTCCCCCCCAGCCCCGCATCGATTCGCGCGGCCCGGGCCGTATCGAAGCGTGCAATGTCACCCACCGCCTGCACCCCAGCGGCCGCGGCCTCCCGCGCGCCGCCCGCGGCCGCGCGGGCACACCCGGCCGGCGCACGAGGATCTCGTTCATGCGCGCCCTGCCGCGGTGCCCCGTCGGTGTCCAAGCCCACCACGTAATCCTGCAGCATGCGGATCCACCCCACAAAATCCCCGCCGTAAGGCTGCGGGCCGATCGCCGTCAGCTCCAGGTGCGTATGGGCGTTGATCAGGCCCGGCAGCAACAATTGGCCGTGTAGCTCTCGCGTGACCGTCGGTGCGCCGTGGGCCCGCCGCATCTCCGTATATGGCCCCGCATCGACCACTTGCCCGGCCTGCCCCACCACCGTGTCGGCGTCTGGGTCGCTCACGAAGCCCCGCGTGGCCGCGGCTCGGTAAAAGGTTGGTTCGCTCATGGCTAAAGGCCCTGCGCCGGGGACGACGACCAGGGGGGCATGGTAGACTCAGATTGAACAGCGATCGGGCCGCCTTGCACCGCTCCACGGCAGGACGCCGCGGGGCTCACGGCGGGCCTCACACCCCGCCGGCCAATCGCTTCACCTCCTCATCTCAGGACCCTCCGGACATGACCCGCAAGCACCTACTCGCCGCGGCCGCCTTGGCCCTGCCCGCCCTGATGCCCCTTGCCGGGTGCCAGTCTCAGGGCGAGCTGAACCGCTACCGCACCCAGTACCGCACCGCCCAAGACCAAATTCTGGATCTGCAGGCCCGCCTGGCGGACAAAGACCGCCTGATCGACACCCTGCGCGGCTCGCTCAACCCCAACGTCGAGATGCAGGGCCAGCTCAGCGACGCCCAGGCTCGCCGCGCAGCCCTGGAGGCCGAAATCCTTCGCCTGGAAGACCTGCTGGAACGCGCCGGCACCACGCCCATCCCCGTCGAGCTGGCCGACGAGCTCGAACGGCTGGCTCAAGCCAACCCGGATCTGATGAGCTACGACGCCGCCACCGGGGCCATCCGCTTCCGCAGCGACGTGACCTTCGCCCTGGGCAAGGCCGACGTGCGTTCGGGCGCCGTGCCCATCATCAACAAGCTCGCGACGGTGCTCAGCGCCCCGGTCGCCGCGGAATACGAAGTGCGCGTCGCCGGTCACACCGACAACGTGCCCATGAAAAACGCGCTCAACCGTCAGCTGTACGGCGACAACTGGGGCCTCTCCACCGCCCGCGCCGTGTCGGTCATGAAGGCCTTCTCCACCGCCGGCATCCCCGAAGAGCGCATGAGCGTCGCGGGCTACGGCGAGCACCGCCCGGTCGAGCCCAACGGCGCAAAAGGCAGCGCCCGCAACCGCCGCGTTGAAATTTACCTCGTGCCCATGCCCTCGACCTTCAACGGCGACGCCACGGAACCGACCGATACGGCGCCCGCAGCGCCTGCCGCGCCCGCTGCTACCAACGACGGCGAAGTCACCGAGCTCATCGACGTGACCCCGGTTCCGCAGGATCAGGCCCCCGAGGTCTTTAAGTAAGCAGAAATATCTCGCCAACCCCGGTTGACAGCCGGTTTGGTCACGCTATTTTGTGGGGCCCGGCCAGAAGCAGCCGGGTCCCCAACACGGGGGTGTAGCTCAATTGGTTAGAGCACCGGACTGTCGATCCGGAGGTTGCGGGTTCGACCCCCGTCACCCTCGCTTCTTAACGAAACCCTTCTGGCTTACGCCGGAAGGGTTTCTTTTGTGAATACAATTAATCTTGGGAAGTGCTCGCCGCTCCGCGGCCGTGTAGCGTTACGACGTTGAACGCACCGGCGTGCGGATCCGCTTAAATGTATGCTTACCGTGTTCCGGGCCGGTTGAGCGGCACCGGCGACCGTCCGCCAGTTCCGTTATGGCCTGCTCGCTTAAATTATGAAAGCCCTCGTTGTCGACGACTCTGAGCTGGTGCGGGGGCGCTACCGCGAGTACCTGGGCGAATTGGGATTCACCAAAATCCTGGAGGCCGCCGATGGCTTCGAGGCGCTGCGGGCCCTGCCCGACGCCCAGCCCGACGTGGTGTTCCTGGACTGGAACATGCCCAACATGACCGGGCTCCAATTTCTAAAGAAGGTGCGGCCCGCGCACCCGGACCTGCCCATCATCATGGTGACCGCCCAGGGCGGTGAACGGCTGGTAATGAACGCCATCAAGGCGGGGGTGAGCGACTACGTGCTCAAGCCGTTTACCGCCGAGGTGCTGGCCGAACGCCTAGAAAACCTGCAGAAGCGACGCGAGCGTAGAACGTCCTGACGTGCCGCCGCGGGCCAGGGGCTGTGCCGTCGCGGCGCGGGCAGGAACCGCCGGTGGACCGTATCGCGGTCATCGTCGGCGGCGGTTCGGGCGCTATCGACCGGCTACTCGGGGATTTCGTTGAGGGTGTAGTACCCCACCGGATGCCAGAGCTTGCCTTGCGGATTGTCGGCCGCCCGCACCCCATCCATCGTGATCTGGTGGAGGTGGCCTTTCACCCGGCCATCGACGGTCAGACGCACGCTTCGGCCGTCGTTAGCCACCACGGCGGCGGTGACAGTCTGGCTGGTATTTTCGATCTCGGGGCTGCCGTAGCCGGCCTGCAACCAGTAGATCCAGCTTTTGACACCATAGCTGGCTGGGTCGCCGGCCGACGCGGCGTCCACGGGCTGGGTGAAGGTCAGTTCCCAGCCCTCAGGGGTGGCCCGCATCTCGTGTACTTCGAAGGGGGTCTTGCCGGTCCACTTCACGCGTTCAAAGCCGAAGGGCTTGCCGCCGCGTGAGCCCCAGCCGCGGTCGGTCTGCCCCACGAAGAGAAAGCCTTCTTCGGCGAACTGCACGGCGACGGGGCCGGACATGAAGCCGTGTAGGAAGGGGAAACAGGCGCCCTGCATCACGCCGTTGACCTCTTCCAAAAACACGCGGTGGACCATGCTGTGGGTTACTTCTCCCACAAACATCTGTCCGGCGAAGGGGCCAAATGCGCCTTCGCTGCTGTCGTGAACGATGCCCGTGGGCGAGCGGCCCAGGAGGTTAAAGGGGTATAAGACCGCGGGGGGGAGGTAGCGGGGGTTGCGCTCGCGCTCGGCCTCGGGCAGCCCGGGGCTGGGCGGCGGCCCGGGATTAGGTCCCAGGGCTTGGGCAAGCTGGCCCTGCCCCTTGGTCTCAAGTTCTTCCAGCGCTTGGCCCCACCACTTGTTGCCGGTGGGGTTGCCCTGGTGGCTGCCGACCTTCAGGTGCTTAAGCCCGTTGGTCCCATTCCATCCGCCCTGGTTGTCGTTGTAAAAAAGTTCGCCATTGGCTGCATAGCCGATCCCACCGGGCGAGCGCACGCCCGCGACGCTAGGCCACATCTCTCCATCGGGGGTCACTCGCACCGCCCAGCCCCGGAGGTAAGAGCTGCTGGCATTGGATCCGGTGAGGCACAAGGCCGCCCAGAAGTTGCCCTGGGCGTCGGGCGGGGCGAGGAAGGTGTACTCGTGATAATCGTCGTGGGTCACGCCCCAGCCGTCGCAGAACGTCTGGTAGAGGTCGGCGGTGCCGTCGTCGTTCTGGTCTTTCAGCCGCACCAGTTGGGTTTGCTCGGTGGCGTACAGCCAGCCGTCTTGCCACACCAGGTGGCCCAGCGGTTCTTCGAGACCCTGAGCCCACTGGTCCATGGTGATGGCCTCGACCGGGCCCAAGGGGTTTTCAACCATAAACACGTCGCCCGCCCGGGTGCCCACGGCCAGGCGGCCGCCCGGGAGCCGGCCCATCGCGCCGGCTTCGAAGGCCACGCCCTGAGGTGTCGGGACGGTTTCGAGGGTGTAGTAACGCCGCTGCCGGGCGTCGGGCTTTTTTTGCCCCAACGCGGGGGCCGCCGCGGCGGCCAGGAGCAGCAGCCCGGTGATCAGGCGGGCACAGAAAAAACGGGGGCGGGATTGGTTCATGCCGGATGCGTCGGAAGAAAGGTAAAAAACGTTCACAAGCGCGGCGTCGCGCCCCGGATCAGCCGCCCCACGCGTAGGTCACAGTCCAAGCGGCATGATGTTGCGGCGCGGTTCCTTCGGCCGCGGCCCACGCGGGTGGGCCCTCCGCGGCGGGCCGCCACCGCGCCGGGGCCACGAGCAGGGCGCGGCCGCCCTGCTGCACCACCCGCGCGTCGGGCGCGTTCCCGAGAGTGACCCGGTGGGCGTCGTCCACCACAAACACCCCGCCGCCGCGCGGCTCGATGGTTTGGCCTTCGGCCAGCAGCACGCACAGGTCTGGGTCGGGCTCGGCGGCGTAGGCATCGAGCGTGCGCCGCACGCGCGGGGCAGCGGGCCCGATGGCGTCCGGGGCCGGGGCATCAATCAGCAGCACCCCCTGCACCCGGGTGTAGAACACCGGCAACTGGCCCCGCAGCTGGTAGCCCAACGACGCCACGCCTGGGGGGATGGTGGTGTCCGGGCCCGCGTCGGGCCACAGGTCGGTAGGACTGGCCAGGCGGGCCAGCGGCGGACGCTTGGTGAGGTCGATCACCTGGTCGCCTTCGGGTTTCATGTACTTGTCGTTGCGCCCGTTCAGCCGCGCCGCGGCGTTGACGAAATCGCCGCGCCACAGGCGGGTGAGTTGGCCGCGTCCCAGGTCGAAAGCCCAGTTCACCCGCTGGGGGTGGCCGACCCCGACCCCGCGTTTGGTCTGGCCTTCGTAGCGGCCGCGCAGCACGATCGGCTCGTCGTGCCCGGGCACCAGCAGATACGACGGGTCGACGACCTGCAGGGCGTCGGTGGCCTGGTGCGACATGCGGTGGCGGGCGCGGGGCACGCTGGGGGCCTGAGCCGAGACTTTGAGCATCCGCCACTTGCCGTGGATGGTGGACACCAGACGCAGCCGGTGCATTCCAGGAGACATCAGCTTCTTTTCGATGGCGGTGGTGTGTCCGCGGACTTTGTCGCGTCCCATCACCCGCTCATCGTCGAGGTAAAGCACCGCACTGCCCGACGACTCCAGGGCAAAGGTGTACTGGTCTTCATCATGCACCTCAAAATCGGCTTCGAAGATCAGCGTCACGGTCTTGGGTTGCTCGGCGTCGGTCTTGATCACGTGAGGGGTGATAAAGCCGTTGGCAATCTCCCCTTCTTTCAACACCGCGAGGGTGTCGAGGTCCAGCCCCTCAATGGTTTTCAGGTCGTTGGGTACCTCGATCCGGCGGAACGTCAGGCCCGTGAGCGGCGAGCGGTCGTCTTGCTTGGCCAGGTCCTCCGCCGGCCAGGGGGCGTGTCGGCCCGCAAACTGCGTGCGCAGCTTGGCGACCTGGTCGGCGTACACCGGCGTGGCCGCGTTGCCCCAGGCCTGACGAACGTAGGTCAGGGTGGCGGCCATCTCTTCGTCGTTCAGCAGCGAGCCCTGGCCGGGCATCTCCGCGTTGTAGGTCTCGCCGTTGACCGTCATCTCGCCCGCCACGCCGTGCAGGGCGACCTTGATCAGCCGCTGGGTGGAGCCGGTGACCCACGGGCTGCGGGCCAAGGGCGGGAAGGCCCCGGGGATGCCGGCCCCGTCGGGCTGGTGGCAGCTGGCACACTGCGCGGCGCCCAGGTACAGGTCTTGGCCCCGGGCAAACACGGACGCGGGTTGCGGAACCGTGCCGACGTCCGTGTCGTCGCCCAGGGCGGCAGGAGTGAGCGGCGCAAGCGGCGCCGCGGCACCAGATTCGAGCGCGGTCGCGGAGGCCCCCGGAGCACCGTTCAGTTCAGCCACCGTCCAGGGCTCAACGCGGCCCGGGTGCGCGTTCTGTACCGCGAGCACCTGGTCCACCGTGACCGGGGCGCCCTGGTTCCGCCAGCTCGAGCGCACATAGGTCAGCACCGCGGCGATTTCTTCGGGGCTTAGCCGCCCGCCCAGCCCAGCCATGGGCGCGTTGTAGGTCACGCCCATGGCCTCGATTTCCCCCGCCAGGCCGTGGGCCACGATCTTGATCAGTTGAGTGGGGTCTTCAGCATCCAGGTCGGGGTTCGCCCGCAAGGGAGGAAAGGCATTGACCACGCCCAGGCCCCCCTGCTGGTGGCAGGTCACGCACGATGCGGGACGGTGGTAAACCTCTTTGCCCAGGGCCAACACCTCGCTGCTGGGGCCCGGATCGCCGCAGCCGGTCAGCACCAACGCGGGGGCTGCGGCCGCCGCAAGGAGCACTCGGCTGATCCGAGCAGCCTGAATGCGTCGTCGAGGGCGGAGAGCCAAGCGGAGAATCAAGCGGGGCGTAGGCATGGGCGTTTCTCAAAAAATCATCCGGTCACGGGGTTACGAAACCGTGCGCTGGTATTTTGCTCGCCCATCGACCAGCACGGGCCCGCACCGTAACGATTCGGTGATCTAGACAATAGGCCGGGACCCTCTCTACGGGGTACTTGGATGCGGAATCGACACCGGCTGTCTTTTTCTGGGCACTGGGTGAAGCGCCGCGGCCCGGCCAGGAGTCGACGGTGATCCGGTCACGCTATGTTCGCCCCAAAGGATATCGGTTCGTCCCGCCCGGTGATGGCCCGCTCGATCGCCCTCCGGCGGCTGACAGATCGCGTAACGTTTAGAAAGCGAGGGGCCTCGGCACACCGGCCCTGCGCCCCGCCCCGGTGCCTCGCCTTCTTCCTGTATCCCTCCCCCCACGCCCCCCCACCATGAAGCTTCACCCCCTTGCCGTTTGTGTGACGCTCGTTTTCCTAACCGTGTCGGCCCTGGGAGGCCAGGCCCAGCCCCTGCGGGCGCTGATCGTCGATGGGCAGAACAACCACGGCAGCTGGCCCAAGACCAGCAAGATGATGAAGGCCATGCTGGAAGAAGGCGGGCTGTTCACCGTGGACATCGCGACCTCGGCCCCCAAAGGCACCGACCCGGACTACCGCCCGGCCTTCGCCCAGTACGACGTGGTGATCAGTAACTTCGGCTTTCGTGCCGCGGCCTGGGCTCAAGCCACCCAGCGCGACTTCGAAGCCTACATGAGCGGTGGCGGTGGGCTGGTGGTGGTACACGCGGCCAACAACGCCTGGCCCGAGTGGGTGGCGTTCAACCTGATGATCGGTCTGGGGGGCTGGGGCGGCCGCGACGCGAACTGCGGGCCCTACGTCTACTACGACGACGCGGGCGAGCGGGTGGAAGACCACGGGCCGGGCAAGTGCGGAAGCCACGGACCGCGTGAGCCCTTCCCCATCGATCTGCGAAACCACGACCATCCGATCACCGCCGGCCTGCCGTCGCGGTGGATGCACACCCACGACGAGCTGTACGCCGAGCTGCGCGGCCCGGCCGAAAACCTGGAGGTGCTCGCCACCGCCTACTCGCCGCAGACCAAGCGCCACGAGCCCATGCTGATGACCCTGACCTATCAGCAAGGCCGGATCTTCCACACCACGCTGGGCCACGACCCACGGGGGTTCCGGTGCGTGGGCTTTATCACCACGCTGCGGCGCGGGGCACAGTGGGCCGCTACGGGCACGGCGACCGATCCGGTGCCTGACGACTTCCCCACCGCCGACGCGATGAGCTCTCGGCCGTAGAGACCGCATCAGCCGTTTTCGTCGTCGTCCCAGAGCGCTTTCTTCGCGGCCTTCTGTGCTTCTTGCGAACGGCGGTGGGCCAACAACGCGGCGAGGATCTCGGCGTCCGCGGCCCGGGTCAGTTTCACGAGTGCCGGATCACCTTCCACCACCCGCACCGGCGCGCCCAAGACCGCCACGCGCGAGGCGTCGTCAGTCGCGCCCGCCGCGGGGTCGTCGGCCCGCCCCGCCCGGGCGTAGGCCCGGCGCAGCAGATCGGCTTCGAACACCTGAGGGGTCTGCACGCCCATCAGCCCCTGACGGTCGACCCGATCACCCGCGAGCCAGGACACCGCGCCCCCTGTCCCGCCGGCGCCACCCAAGATCCGGTCCGCCGGGTCGTCCGCGGCGATGGGCTGGGGATCGTGCCTTCGCACCAGCGTGTCGGCCACCGGCAGGCCCGGCACCGCCGCACCCCAGCGTGCCGCCGCAGCGAACACCCGGTCGATCACCGCCTGGCTCAGAAGCGGCCGGGCCGCGTCGTGGACCGCCACGTGCGTGACCGCGTCGTCGACCCGGGCCAGGGCCCGCGCGACGGTTTCGCTCCGACCCGCCGCGGCACCCGGGACCCGAACCACCCCCAGGTCGTCTAGCCGCTCCCCGTACCGATCGTTGAACGCCGCAAGGCGCTCCGGGGCCAGGGCCAGAATGACCTGCTCCACGTCGGCCCGGCCGCAGAACGCCTGCAGCGCGTGCATGAACACCGGCCGCGGCCCCAGCATCAGCTCGATCTTGGTGGGCCCCGAGCTGAGTTCGGCGGTGTCGTGAAGCGCGGCCCCCGCGCCGGCCGCGAAACGTGCGCCACGCCCCGCGGCCGGAACAATCACCGCCACGCGGAGGCTCGTGTCCAGCGTCCGCCCGGGGCCGTCCAAGTCATCCAAAATACTCATGGACCGAGTTTACGGCCCCGGTGTAGCCCCCTCCGCGCCGGCTCAGCCCCGCCGCCGTTTCTTGCCTCCTCCATCGCCGAGCCCCCCACGCCTCATTTTCGTTCTCTCACCGCTGCGCCGACGCTTACCGTGAGACTGGCCCGCACCGTGGGCAGAGCGAAGACGGCAGCTCTCAGACCTAGATCAGCCCCGCCACGGGCGAAGAGATCGTGCCGACCATCGGAAGCCGCGACGGCAAGAAGTTCGACTGATACTCACCGGGGCGGCCGAGCCGGTGTCGGTCACTCTGATGCGGACCGGCAAGGCCATCAGCTGGAAGTGGGACGACGAGCCCCTGAGTTTCTTCGTCCCCGAAAAGCTCAAGGCCGGCAACGTCACCAACGTCGTGATCGCGGACTTTGGCAAAGACTTCGACCCCGAGCCCTACTTGTTCCGCCACTGGTGATTCGGGCCGCGCAAAACAACAAACCCCCCGCCCGCCCCTAGGGCCGCCGGAGAGTTTTGATCGGTCGCTCGGATTACTTCACCACCAGGGCCGAGGGCATCAGCGTCAGCACCCGCTCCCGCTCGAGCAGCATCAAGCCGTCGGCCACCGCCGCGGCCTGGGTGTACGCCGCGTCGCCCACCACCCGGCGCAGCGTGGCACGAAGGGTCGCCATTCCCGCGACGGCGGGGCCGTGCGCCGCGCCGCCCAACACCTGGTTGAGATAATCCCCCAACGCCAGCGGGCCGGGAAGATGGACGACGTCGTACGCGCCGTCTTCCAAGTTCAAGTGCTCCGCCAGATCGCTCAGCGCGTCGTTCAGGCCGCCGGATCGGTCCGCCAAGCCGTTCTCAATACTCTGGGATCCGGTGAACAGCATGCCTTCGTCAACCGCGTCCAGGTCGGGTAGGGCGTCGCCCCGGCCCTCCCGCACGCGATCCAAGAACTGCTCGTAGGTCATGGTCATGGCGTCACGCAGCAGCTCACGCTGGTCGTCGGTAAACGGGTCAACGCTGCTGAACAGGTCGCCCCCCGGGCCCCGGGTGCGGCGGTGTACCCGGATGTTCGCCCAGTCGTACACCCCGGCCAGGGTCATCTTGCCCGCCACGACCCCGATGCTTCCGAGGATGCTGTGGGGCTGCACGTAGATCTGGTCCGCAGCGCAGGCGATGTAATACCCCCCGCTGGCGGCCATCCCCCCAATCACGCAGTACACCGGCTTGTCGGCCTTAAGCTCACGCACCGACTGCCAGATCACTTCACTGGCCAGGGCACTGCCGCCCGGCGAGTCCAACCGAATCACCACGCCCTTGATGTTGTCGTCCAGCAGCGCGTCTTCCAACGCCCGGGTGGTGGTGCGGCTGCCGATGGTGCTCTCGGACAAAAAACCGTCGGGCAACTGGCTGTCGCCGGAGTAAATCGGTCCCTCGGCGTGGAGAACCGCGAGGGTCGGACGGGTGGTGCGCTTCTCAGGTTCCGCAAAAATCGCGCTGAATAGGGCGAAGGGGTTGTCGGTGTCCAGCCCCGCTCCGCCGCTCACCCCCAGTTGCGTATCCCACTCCCAGTCGTCACCGAAGGCCGCTTCGGTGGCCGCGGCGAGGTCGCGGGCCACTAGCCGGTCCACCAGCCCCGCGGCCACCAGCTCTTGGTCAGACATCACAAAACTGGGCAGAAACAAAGCCTCAAACTCGCTTCGGGTCCAGCCACGGTGACGGCAGATGCGGTCCACCGTCTCGCCGTAGATCCCGTCCAGCAGGCCGTCGAAGTTGGTGCTCCACGCCTCAGACGGCGCGGAACGCATGAACTGTTCGTCGGCCCCCTTAAAGCGGCCGATTTGCACGAAGTCGGGCTGGACCCCGATCTTTTTTAGGGTGTCGGCCAGGAACATTTCTTCCACCGCGATGCCCGTGAGCCACACCGAGCCCTTGTGCTGCAAAAGAATGCGGTCCGCCGCGCTGGCCAGCAGGTAACTGCGCAGGTCGTAGCTCTCGGCAAACACCATGACGTGCTTGCCCGCCGCCCGGGCGTCCAGCAGCGCATCGGCGATGACCGTGGTCTGGTCCAGAGTGAGTTGAGCCTGCTCCAAAGCCACCACCAGCCCCGGATACGCCGGGTCGTCGGTCACCTTCCGGATCTGGCCCAACACACCCGACAAAGAAGGCCCCGCCTCGGCTTCGGATAACCAGGCGACCGGCACCGGCCCGCTGCGTAGCGGGCCGTCCAGGGTGATCCAGCCGACCTTGGGCGTCGGCGAAACCGCCTGTTCAGACACCCCCTGCGCGGCGGCCAGGGCGCCGGTCCACGGCAGCCCCAGGCCCCACGCGGCAACGGAGAGAACAAAAGCAGTGGCGGTTCGCATGAGGGCAGCTCCGGGTCGGAAAGAAAGTCCCCAGAGCATATGCGTCGTCGACGCGGCACGCGGTAAAAGCGGTGGTCAGAAGGCTGACACGAGCACAGTCATCCGCCAAGATCCGCCCGCACGTTCTCGTTCCGCAGCGCCCCGCGGACGTTGCTCGTCGCGTGCCCATCGCCGAAGAGGACGTTGACCGCCCCGCCGCCGCTCGCGTTTTCTTTTCCGCCCGACCCGTGCCTCCAACGCAGGTTCGCTGCGGCCGCAAAACTCGATCCGTCGGTGTTGGGGCCCTCGTCGATCACGTCGGTGTTGTCGGCGTCCGCACCGTTGTAGAACCGCGAATACCCGCCGTTGCCCGCATTCAGCAGCCCCAGCCCGGCGAATGAATCGCCCAAATCCGGCCCGATGTCCAGGGTGAATTGGCCCGCGTCCGCCGCCCACAACACCTCGGACGCCCGCCGCATCCAGTCGATGTTGTAGAGCTTGCGCAGCGGAGCGTTGCTGTAGTTGTCCGGGCCACCGAACATCCCAGAGTTGACCGGGAACATGAACTCGTTAGCGCCGTAATGCAGGCGTCCCTCGGGCACGACCGCCTGCGGGCAGGTGAGCAGCTCGTTGCGGGCGTCCAGGGCGCCGAAGTCTTGGTTGCTGTTGCCTTCCAGGTAGGCGGTGATCAGAACCGACCAGTCAGTGCCGCCCGACGCGTACCGGATGTTGTCGAACGTCGGGGGCAGGGTCTGTTTTTCCTCGCTGGCGTAGGCAAACACGGCGACACCGATCTGGCGCTGATTGGCCAGGCACTTGAGATCTCGCCCCGTATCACGGGCGGCACCCAGGGCTGGCAGCAAGATTCCGATCAGCAGGGCGATGATCGAAACCACCACCAAAAGTTCAATCAGGGTGAATGCGCGGGGGGTGGGTCGCATGGGTGGCCTCGTGGAGAGCGGAGAACTGAAGCGGTGCGTGGATGGGCAACCGAGTGTTACAGTTTTAGTAACTGTTTCTCTCTAAAGCCAACGGTAGCCCCGCCGGACGTTGAAATCAAGGCTGAAACAGCAAAAAACACCAAAAACACGGCGGAAGCGGCCCCTTTCCGCGGACGACGGTGCTGGGCCGCCCACCGCCGCCTTGTCCCCCAACCCATTCGGGCGCCCACGTGCTCTAACCCGCCGTCACCGGGCCCAGCACCCGGCCCAGGTTGCGCATGGCCTGGCGGATACGCTGCTCGTTTTCGACCAGCGCCAAGCGCACGCAGCCCTCGCCCGCGGGGCCGAAGGCCGAGCCGGGGGTCATGGCGACCTCGGCTTCTTCGACCATGGCGACGCAGAAGTCGTCGGTGCTGCCGTTGAAGCGGGCCAGGTGGGCGGGGTCGGGCTTGGCCCACAGGAACATGCTGGCCCGGGGGCTATCGACCTCCCAGCCGAGCTTGCGTAGGGCTTTGACGAGGATGTCTCGACGGTGGGCGTATTTTTCGTTCTGCTGCTCGATGTGCTTGTCGCCCTCACGCATGGCGATGATGGCGGCGATCTGCACGGCTTGGAAGATGCCGTAGTCGTAGTAGCCCTTGATGGTGCTCAGCCCGTCGATCATCTGGGCGTTGCCGCAGCAGAAGCCGATGCGCCAGCCGGCCATGTTGTAGGGCTTGCTGAGGGTGCTGAACTCAACCCCGCAGTCTTTGGCACCGTCGGCTTGCAGCAGGCTGGGGGCTTGGTAGCCGTCGAAGCAGGTCTCGCCGTAGGCAAAGTCGTTGATGCACATGACCCCGTGCTTCTGGCACATGGCCACGACCTTGGGGAAGAAGTCGTGGTCCACGGTCATGGCCGTGGGGTTGTGCGGGTAGCAGAGGATCACGACCTTGGGCTTGGGGGTCATGCTGCCCAAGACGTGGTCGATGTTCGCCAGGAAACTGTCGTCGTTGCCCAGCGGCACGCTGATGGTGCTGGCCCCCGCGAGCACCACCGCGGTGGTGTGGATCTGGAACGCCGGGTCGGCGACCACGGCGCTGTCGCCCGGGCCCAGCAGCGCGAGCATGAGGTGGCTGAAGCCCTCTTTGCTGCCGATGGTGGCGATCACCTCTTTGTCGGGGTCCAGCTCGACGCCCCACTTGCGCTGGTATTTGTCAGCCATGTCTTGGCGCAGGTTGAACACGCCTTTGCTGACCGAGTAGCGGCTGTTGCGGGGGTCCAGCACGGCCTCGCGCAGCTTCTCGACCACGGGGTCGGGCGGGGCGTCGCTGGGGTTTCCCATGTTCATGTCGATGACGTCGGCGCCGGCCTTGCGGCGGTCGTAGATCATCTGCTTGAGGCGGCCGAGGATGTAGGGCGGCAGCCGTTCGATGCGGTTGGCGAGGGTGATGTCCACGGGGTGGTTCCGGGTTCAGGTGGGGTGTTTGCGTGCAGGCTGGCGCGCGGGCTCATGGTATCCGCGGCGTGTGGACATGGGGTCGGGGGTTCGGGATTGGGGGTTGGGGAAGAGAAGCGTCGGATTGACTGAACTTCGTTGCTTTCCCCCAACCCCCAATCCCGGCGGCGGAGCCGCCCTACCGGGCTTCCAGCAGCCCGTCACGCTCGCGTTCCCAGCCGGCTTTCAACACCGGGTCCAGCACCACGACCTCGGCCCCGCTGACCAACTCGCGGGCGGCCTGCTGCATCAGCACCCGCTCGGCCCGGCGGCGAACCTGGGCCTCAATTGCTGGGCGTACGGTGTCGAGCGCGACGTCTTGGGCTGGCAAGCGCTCCAGGCAGCGCAGCAGGGCGAAGCCCCCGTCGATGGCGATGGGCGGCGAGACGTCGCCCACCGCGAGTCGGTCCGCGGCGTTACGCAGGCTGCGAGGGTAGCTGCTGTCGTCGGGCCGCAGCGGAGACAGGAGCCCGCCCTGGGCCGCGCTGGCGTCGGTGCTCTCTTCGGCCGCCAGCCGGGCGAAGTCGGCGTCGGACGCGCCCGGCGCGCTGGCCCGCTCACGCAGCGCGGTGGCCCGGGCCAGCGACGGCGCTACGATCAGCCGCACCCGCACCGAGCGGCCGTAAGCCAGTCGGTAGGCCTGCTGCACGGCCGGCTCGCCCACCACGACCCGGTCGCGGACCAAGGCGCGGAGTCCGGCGTTGCGGGTCACCAGCGCGGCGAAGCGGGTATCCCCCAGGCCCCGACGCGTGCGCAGCTCGCGCAGCAGCCGCGCGGCGGTGTCCGGGTCGTCGTCGAGGGTCTGGGCCAGCCGCTGGACTTCGGCGTCGCGGTCTTGCTCGGTGATGGCGATGCCCAGCTGGGCCAAGCGGTCAGCCACCACGCGGCCGATCACCGCGTCACTAAACACCTGGGCGCCGGCGGCTTCCACCAGGCCCGGCCGTAACTGGGCGTCGGAAACAGCGACCCCTGCGACGTAGGCCACGGGCGCGGCGTCGGCCAGCGCGGCGGGGCGCTCGGTCGCCGGCCGCGCCGGACTGCAGGCCGCGAGCAGGCCGGCCCCCAGCGGGGCCGAAAGGGTGACCAGGTCGCGGAGGCGACCCGAGCGAGGGCGGGAGGTGGGAGACGGCATGCCTCGACGCTAGCAGCGCCGCGGAGCACCCGCCAACCCGCGGCGCTACCAGCGCCACGGGGCACCCGCCCGGTCACGGCGCGCCGGCGCGGGCCCGGGTCAGTTGGGCCGCGGTGAGCGGGTCCGCAGCATCGAGATAACTACTTTCGCGCAGCTCCAACACCCGGGCATAGAGCGCCGCCACGGCGTCGGGATCGTCGTGCGCTCGGGCCGCAGCGTCGGCGTGGTAGAGCGCGACCACGGCGTGCCAAGGCTGCAGCGCCGCGGCCTGGGCCCACGCCTGGCGGGCGGCGGCGGCATGCAGGCCAACGACCTGGGGATTGCTGTTGGCCTGGGGGACCGCCGCCACGGCCTCCATCAACACCGCCCGCTGCCG
>CALLPP010000078.1 GCA_938015655.1 uncultured Algisphaera sp. | reverse complement strand
GGTGCAAGCGGAGATGTCAGTCTTGTAAACGATAGCCACTCCTGAAAAATAAAAAAAATAAAAATACTTAGATGCCAAGCATACCTATACCTAAATCAATGATCCAATTTATTAAATTGTATCAATTTTCAATCAGATTTTAGTCCAGGCAAAATAGCCATTCACTGAAAATTTCAAGTGAATTGGATGTCTGGAAGCTGAGATATGAGGCGCTAAAGTTTACTTCATAGCGCTACATAAATTTGAGAACGAATTCCTACTAAGGGCCCGTTTAGACGACATAAAAAAGTGGAGGGACAAACCTTACACCAAACCCTATTCCACAGGCAAAGCAGGCAGAAAAAAGTGGAATGAACTTTGGGGCGCGGCCAGCTGCGGGCCGCGCCCCGGCGCCCCGGCCCGGATGACCTGCGCCCCCGCGGCCGCCGCCACCGCGGCGGTCGCGTCGGTGCTCGCGCCGTCCACCACGATCACCTCGCCACCCGCCGGCAGGCCGTCGATCACCGAACGCAGCGTGGCCGGCAACGCCGGCGCTTCGTTGCGCGCGGGGATCACCACCGACACAGCGGGCGTCTGCGGGTTCAACGGGCACCGCCCGCCACGTTCGACACGCTGTTCAGGGCCCAGTCATACGCAAGAAAGCCCACCCCGACCGGCTCGCCCCGCTCCAACCGCCCCGCCACCGCCGCGTCGTGTTGGGCAGCCACCTCGGCCAGTCCCCCGCTCACCTGCACAAAGTCGCTGCGGTACCAGTCCATGATGGCACACAGCTTCAGCCGGGCGCCGCCGCCCTCCACGTCGTACCACCGCGTGCCGCGCGTAAACACCCGCCGGGCCTGGTCGGCCAGCTGGGCTTCGAGGCCCGCGCCGGTGTAGGCCCGGTCCCGCAGCGGCGGGCACCCCACCGCCGCACACACCAGCGCCCAGTGGGCCCGCGGCTCGATGAAGTTGGGCCGCACCAGCGCGTGTTCGATCTGCGTCAGGCTGTAGGTCTGGCCCGCCAGGGTCCACCGCGCGTCGTCCCACCGCCGTGCCGCGGGAATCGACTTGATCGAATCCACCCCGGGGAAGTCCAGCATCAGGCGCAGGGTAAACGCGTTGTACGCGTTGATCAGCAGCGCCAGCTTCTCGTCGCGCCCCAGCGCGTCGAAGGGCGCGTCGGCCAGCGCCGCCAGATACCCGTCCAGCGCCGCCCGCTCGCGCCCCAGCGCCGCGTAGTCCACGCCGCCGTCGGCCCGCACGTGGGCGGCTAGGAGCGCGTCCAACGCGCCGTGATCGAAGACCGGCTCGGGTGGGTTTTCCGTGTACGCCTCGCGCATCGTCACCCCCGGCGGGCCCAGCAGCCCCGCGATCCGGTCGTTGAACGCCGTGACGCCCCCGGCCAGCCCCGCCAGCACCGCCGCCGCGGCCGGCAGCCCCCACCCCCGGCGCGACGCAGGCGGGCCCGGCGGCGCCGAGGCCCAGGCCGCGCCGGCCTGCTCGGCCAGCTTCCGCTTCGCCAGCACCGTCAGGTACACCGTCAGCCCCAGCGTCGCGGCCAGCCCCAGCCCCAGCAGCGCCCACTGCCCCGGGCCGCCGCGGCCCGCGGCGGCCCGCCCGCCCGCCGCGCCCAGCCCCACATACAACAGCGTGCCGGGCACCATCGCGATCCAGCTTGCCGCCACATACACGCCGAGCCTCACCCCCGACACGCCCAGCAGATAGTTCTGCAGACCAAAAGGGATCGCCGGCGACAGCCGCAGCATTGCCACGACCTTCCACCCCCCGTCGCTCACCGCGCCGTCGATCGCCGCAAACACGCGGTGGCCCCGTGCCCGCGTCGTCACCGCGTCGCGCGCCAGGTAACGTGCCATCAAGAACGCCGCGGTGGCCGCGGTGATCGACGCCAGCGACACCACCACCACGCCCAGCCCCAGGCCAAACACCGCCCCCGCCGCCAGCGTCAGCAGGCTGGCGGGCACCATCAGCAGCGCGGCCGCCACGTACGCCCCGCCAAACAGCAGCGGCCCCCACGCCCCCAGCGCGGCCACGCCGTAAGCCACCGTTCCCACCGCCTGCTCCACCGGCAAACCCCGGTAGAGCAGACCCCCGCTGAACGCGATGACAAGCCAGTAGACGTAACGCATGGGCAGTCAGACAGCCGTGAGGGAACCGCCGAGGCGCGGCCCGGGTCAACCGCCGGGCCGGTTGCTCACGTCGTTCAGCTTCCAGTCATAGTCCAGGAAGCCACGGATCGCCGCGGCGTCGACGCCCAACCGCGACGCCGCATACCCCTTCGCGTCGCTCTCATCGGTCACAAAGTCGTCGCCGTACCAATCAAACAGCGGTGACACCCGCACCGCGTCGCCCGCCTGCACCGCGTACCGCGGGTGGGCAAAGTTCAGCACGTAGGCTTCCTGCGCCGCGAGCTGTGCTTCCAGGCGCTCGGCGGTGTACGCCTCGTTGCGCAGCGGCGGGCACGAATACGCCGCACACACCAGCGCCCAGTGGATCCGAGGCTCGGCGAACACCGGGCGGATGAGCTGGTGCTCGATCTGGTTGAGCGAGACGATCTCGCCGCCCAGGTTCCACTGCGCCACGTCCCAGGGCTTGCCGCCGTGCAGGTCCATGATTGACGCGGGCGGTCCGGCGTCGATCATCATCTGGAGGGTCAACGCGTTGTAGGCGTTGATCAGGTGAGCCAGCTTCACCGCGTCCGACGCCGCGGGGTCTTGCGTGCGGGCCAGCGACGCGACGTAGGCGTCCAGCCCCGCCCGGTCCGCCGCGACCGCGGCGTAGTCCACCCAGCCGTCCGCGTCCACGTGGGCCTTGAGCAGCGCGTCGTAGCCCGCGACCGTCTCGGACACCGGCCGCGCGTCCGCCGGCACCGCCGCGGCGGCTGGCGTCGAAGGCGGCGCGGAGGGCCCCGCGGAGGGTGGTGCCGGGTCGGTGCAGCCGATCACCGCCAACATCGCACAGATCAGAACCACACGCATATACAAGCCAACAGGCATCAAAAAACTCACCGGAGGAAAAAGCCGCCGTCGCGGAACAACACCGCGGCGGCCTAGCCTATTCCCGCCGGCGGGCCGCCGCTGCGTGGCCGTCTAAACTGCCGGTCATGTCTGCCGACCCCGACCTGCTCGCCGACGACCCGCGCAAGACCCGCCCCTTCGAGGTCGTCAGCGCCTTCACGCCCACCGGCGACCAGCCCGCCGCCATCGCGGCGATGACCCGGCGCCTGCGGGGCGGCGCCAAGTTCAGCACCCTGCTGGGCGCCACCGGCACCGGCAAGACCTTCTCGATGGCCCACACCATCGCCAACGTGGGCAAGCCCACCCTGGTGCTCAGCCACAACAAAACCCTCGCCGCCCAGCTCTACGAAGAGTTCAAAGAACTGCTTCCCAACAACGCGGTCAGCTACTTCGTCAGCTACTACGACTACTACCAGCCCGAGGCCTACATCCCCGCGCGCGACATCTACATCGAGAAAGACTCGTCGCGCAACGACGACCTAGACCGCCTGCGCATGGCCGCATCCACCAACCTCGTGTCGCGGCGCGACGTGGTCGTCGTCGCCAGCGTCTCCTGCATCTTCGGCCTCGGCTCGCCCAAGGAATACAAAGAATCGGTCGTTCAGGTAGTGGTGGGCGACACGATCGACCGCCAGGCCCTGCTCAAGCGCTTCGCCGAGCTGCAGTACACCCGCGGCGAGTACGACCTGAAACGCGGCACCTTCCGCGTGCGCGGCGACGTGATCGAGATCATCCCCGCCGCCGAGGAGTACGCCTACCGCATCGAGCTCTTCGGCGAAGACATCGAAAGCCTCGCCCTCATCGACCCCACCAGCGGCGAACTGCTGGCCGACGTGCCCAGCATCGACATCTACCCCGCCGTGCAGTACGTGCTGCCCGAAGAACGCAAGCAGACCGCCATCGACGCCATCAAGTCCGAGCTCGACGCCCGGGTGACCAGCCTGCGCGGCGACGGCAAGCTGCTCGAAGCCCAGCGCCTGCTGGCCCGCACCAAATACGACCTGGAGATGCTCGAAGAGGTCGGCTTCTGCAACGGCATCGAGAACTACAGCCGCCACTTCGACGGCCGCCAGCCCGGCGAGCGGCCCCACTGCCTGCTGGACTTCTTCCCGCAGGACGACTGGATGATGCTCATCGACGAGAGCCACGTCACCCTCCCGCAGATCAAGGCGATGTACCACGGCGACCGGCACCGCAAAGAAACCCTCGTCGAGCACGGCTTCCGCCTGCCCTCGGCCATGGACAACCGCCCCTTGAAATGGGACGAGGTCGAAGACATCTGGCCCCAGGTCGTCTTCGTCAGCGCCACCCCCGGCCCCTACGAGCTGGAGCAGTGCGCGGGCGAGGTCGTCGAGCAGATCATCCGCCCCACCGGCCTGATCGACCCGCCCATCGAGGTCCGCCCCGCCAGCGGCCAGGTGCCCGACCTGCTCAAGATGGTGCAAAAACGGGTCGCCAAGGGCGAGCGCACCCTCGTCACCACGCTCACCAAACGCCTGGCCGAAGACCTCGCGTCTTACCTTGCGGGGCAGGGCATCAACTGCCGCTTCCTGCACAGCGACATCGAGACCCTCGACCGCGTGATCCTGCTGCGCGAGCTACGTGAAGGCAAGTTCGACTGCCTGGTCGGGGTCAACCTGCTGCGCGAAGGCCTGGATCTTCCCGAGGTCAGCTTCGTGGGCATCATGGACGCCGACAAGACCGGTTTTTTGCGCAGCGGCACCAGCCTCATCCAGCAGATCGGCCGCGCGGCGCGCAACAGCAACGCCTTCGTGGTCATGTACGCCGACGAGGTCAGCCCCGCGATGAAGGAGGCCATCGACGAGACCGACCGCCGGCGCGCCCTCCAGGTGGCGTACAACCAAGAACACGGCATCACCCCCACCACCGTCAAGAAGGCCATCCGCCGCGGCATCGAGCTGGAGCTTCAGGCCCGCAAGACCGCCCAGGCCGCCTTCGACCCCAACGAGAAGGAATACGACCGCGCCGAGCTGCTGGCCGAGTTGGAGAAGGAGATGCTCGAAGCCGCCCAAAACCTCGAATTCGAAAAAGCCGCTGCCCTGCGCGACCAGGTGAAAGAGATCAAAGAAGCCCCCAACCTCGGCAAGGTGCGGCTCAACCCTAAAAAGAACGCCGCGAAAAAACCCAAACCCGGCACCCCCGGCGTCAAAGCCGGCCGACGCAGCAAAACCCGCCGGGGCTAACCGTCGGTCGGCCTCGCCACGCAATCCTACGGGTGATGTCCGTCAAGTTTCACACTTTCGGTTCAGCGGCCTCAGTCAGTTTGGTTCCAGTCCATTAATTCGAACAAGGAGGCTGGCTGCCGCGTAGGCCGCTCACTCCCGCTGGCTGCCTACGCGGCAGCCAGCCTCCGGCCAGGCCTTCTTTCCTTCCTGCGTCCTCGGCACGGGTGTTCCGTCCCCCTGTTCCTCCGTACCAGGGGCTAAGTTTCACCCAACCACCTAACGGAGTACAGGCATGGTCGCCACATCCACCCCCGAATCCCATTCCGCGCCCGAGAGCAAACGCTGGACGGCCAAGGTCAAAGCCGCGGTCGTTATCGACATCATCAAGGGCAAGACCACCGTGACCGAGGCCGCCCGGGCCCATGACTTCACCGTTGCCGGGATCGAAATTTGGCAAGACGCGTTCCTCGCCGGCGGCGAGGAGCGGATGCGGTCCAACCCCAGCGATGCCGAGGCCCACTGGGAAGCCGAGAAGAAGGACCTGAACCCCAAGATCGGTGAGTAATCGCTACACATCGACGTTTTAAAAGACTGCCTTCCACCCCCTGCACCGCATCTGCGGCAAGAAATTTCCGGACAAAATCTCGTAAACGTAGTTCGTAACGATCTGCTGGCGGACGATCGAGACGTCGCGGTCGTCCGCCTGCGCACTTGGCTGGAAGCGCCGCGGCAGACGATTTACTACCAGCCGCATCCCCTTAAGCCTCGACCGCTGAACGAGAATCTGGTTGCTACGATCAAAGTCAACATCGAAGAGTAGTTGACCGTGGGTGAAGATCAAGCGGTCATAGATAGAGAAGCCCAACACGCGGTGGCTGATCGACATTGCCCTGGTCTTCTGTGGGGCGAAGACGGCTGATACCGCCTCGTACCGGTCGTGGACTACTGCACCCGCGAGCTACTGGGCTGGGAGCCGGATTGTGTCGGGAAGGCCAAGGCGGCCCAACGGGCTCTTGAGTAATCCCTGCTCAATAAGGTTCGGCACGACACGCGGCGCCCCTGAGCGCCTGGTGCTGCGTCACGACAACGGTCTCGTGTTGGATTTTGATTCTTTACCGCGACGGCCAAAGACTACGGGCTAACCAGAAGTTCATCACGCCATACACACCCGAGGAGGACAAACTGTGCGAGCGGCTGATCCGGACGGTGAAGCAGGAGTGCGTCTGACAGCACCGGTTAACGTCGCTGGCTGAAGTGCGACACGTCGTCGGCAAGTGGATCAAACACTACAACCTGCAACGCCCCCACTCATCACTCAAGTACAAAAAACGCCAGCAGCTTTTCATGCGGCCCTCGTAAGGGGGCGTGCCCCATGAAAATTCGCGGTGAATAGCCAAAGGGTTTGTATGAATATAAAAAGCATACTAAACGACGGGCGGTGGGGTGGTTTTACCCACTAGTAACACGAGTGTGTCGGGTCCGCGTCATGGAATTTGGAACTCTGCCTCGCACGAGCGTCTTCACATCACGTCAGGTGGTCGAGGCACAGATGCGAGTCGAGTCGCTTGGGGCGAGGGCGAAATACTTGCTAGCCATAAGTAAGAAAGTATTTTTGGATCCTCCCTAGGGATTCCCCTCGGACTTTTGGTAGTGCAAAACTTTTAAAAAAAACCTTGCAATAAGTCTCGTTATGTCTATAGTGAGACTCCCCGTAGTACCCCCCCCCTTTTTTTAGTTTGCCCCCGCAAAGCAAAAGTTCAATTTAGGCCATTAAACGCCACGTATTCACGCGGCGCATTAGCCCTTTGACTAAAAAAGATTAACTTTAGTTTGTTTAGTTACTTCACCCCCCCAATTCAAGGAAGGTTTTTTATGAATAAACTTCAGCTATTGTCTGTTTTCGCAGGATCCACTGCGTCGCTGCTCACGACGCTTCAAGCTGGAGCGACGATCGTGACGGTAGACGATTTTCGTGTAACCACCGGTTTGTTTGGGACCGCCAGCGCCGGCACGTTACAGTTGGCGCCGGGGCAGGTTCTGCCGACGGCGGGGACAGACGTACTGACTGATGCCGACGGCGATCTCGTCACCCGTGTTCGCATCGGGAATCTCGATCTTGATGGTGTTGGTGGTGACAATGACTACATCGAGTTCGACTATTCCCTTGGTCTAACTCCCGGTGATAATGTGCATATTTTAGATGATGGTATTGGGGTAAACGGTGGGGGGCTTCCAACCGGTGAAACCCTCGCGGTGACGGTCGAAAATCTAACGCTGAGCCCTGGTACTGCGGGGTCGTTGGCTGTAGGGCAGCACTTTACCGCTGGCGCGATTGCCGTGATTGGTGATGGGGCGCACGAAGCATCGGCACGGGTGGTGAATCAAGACATCGTCGCCTCGCGTGTTGCGCCGGCTTCGCCGACTCCGGGTATTACGATCGCCGAAGCGGGGAATATCGGTAGCGCGGCAGGAACCTCCAATACGCTGCCCATTTTCAGCATCGTGTCCACAGAAGGCGACCTACTTTTCCGTCATGCCGATCTGCGGTTTGAGTTTATCCCGGTGCCTGAGCCCGCGGGCTTGGCCCTGGTTGGCTTAGGCGCCCTGGGCCTCGCAAGCCGTCGCCGCTCGCGCTAACGGCCGATTGACCTGCGATTTTTGATCACCCCGGGTGTTCATCCCGGGGTGTTTTTGTATTCGACCGAATCGGTGCGGGACCGATGGAAAATTTATAAAAACGACCAAAGCAGCGGTGCCTGGGTGCGTAAAAGAGCTCGAAGCCGAACGCCATGGAGTTGGTGTAGCGTCTCGTATGTAAATTCGTTCTTCCCGCCCGCTCTCCGGCGCTTGAGTTCGGCCTGCCGGAAGATGCGGTCTTGATCCTCGGGTAGGCGTTCCCAGGAATCGGCAAGCATCCCACCAAGTCCCTCTTCTCCTCGCGTGTCCTCCCCACGATGCTAATGGGATGAACTTATGCCACTGCGTCGTCGCCCGAACCTTCCGCCACCACCCGCACCCGCCCAGCGGGCCGAGATCCTTGCCCAACTCGAAGCCTCGGGCCTGACGGTCGCCGGCTTCTGCCGCCAGCAGGCCCTCTCGCCCGCCAGCGTTTACCTCTGGCGTCGCCAGCAGCGCGAAGCGGGCGCCGCCGCTGACGATGGACCACCCCGCATGCTCCGCGTCGAGGCGGCATCCGCCCCCGCGGCCACCGCCGAGCCCCGCGCCACCGCGCGGTTGACCAACGGTGTCGGGTTGCACGTCGCGGTCGATCATCTCGGCGCCCTGGTCTCGGCGGTCGCCGCGTGCTGAGCATCGATCCTTGCGGGCCGATCCACCTCTACTCAGCGCCGGCCGACATGCGTAAAGGATTCAACGGCCTATGCGGGCTCGTGGAAACCGCCGCGGGCGCGCAAGCCCCACTCGATGTCACCGCCGGCGGGTTGTTTGTCTTCATCAACCGCGCCCGCGACCGAATCAAAGTTTTGGACTTTGACCGCGATGGTTGGACGATTTGGTATGAAGCGCTCGAACAGGGAAGATTCGAGCTTCCCGCCGCGTCGGACCGCGTCGCCCTCGACGCCACCCAGCTGCGGCTGATCCTCGACGGCATCGACCTGTCGAGCGTCAAGCGACGCAAGCGTTACGCCCTGTCACGGATGACCTTCGCCCAGCTCCAAGCCGAGAACGACGCGCTGCGCGCCGAGATGGCGGCGTGGCGTTCGCAGGCCGAGTCTGAACGCGAACGTTTAGACCTCGAACGCCTGCGCGCGGACCGCGAAGCCTACCGCGCCGACCTCGCCGTCGAGACCGCCCAAGACGTCCAGGCCCGCCTGGCCTGGCTCGAACACAAGCTCTTCAGCCGCCAGTCCGAACGCTTCGTCGATCCCAACCAGCAGGAGCTGGTCTTCACCAGCGACGGTGAGAACGAAGCCTCTGCAGACCACGCGGACGCCCCGCAGGCGGCGCGCCCGCCGAACGCCTGATCAACAGCGACCTGCCCGAAGTACGCACGGCCCCGCCCATCCGCGAAGGCCTGCCGCGCTGCCTTCGCCGCGCCCAGCCTGCTCGCCGAGCTGCTGTACGCCAAGTGCGTCCTGCACCCGCCCTTGGACCGTAAACTCAAAGACCTCAAGCGGCAGTCCGGCGTGGCGATTGCCCCTCCAGCGTCTGCCGCTGGGCCCAGGGCGTTGCCCGGCAGCTTCAGCCACTCATCCTGCTGATGAAAACGCAGATGTTCGCGCACAGCAAAGTCATTCAACACGACGACACCCCCGTCCATCAGCTACCCGTGAAGCAGAGCAAGCGGCAGAAGTGCATCACCGCGCGGTTCTGGTCCGCCGTCGGCCAATCCGACACCGCGGGGCATTACGTCGTCTACGACTACACCGGCGGCAGAAGCCGCGCCGGCCCCTAGGCCTGGTTCAGCGACGACCAAGGCCGGCCGATCTCCAGCGGCTACCTGCAAGGCGACCGCTACGCCGGCTACGACAACCTCGCGAGACTGGGCAAAGGCCAAGACCAGTGGAGCATGACGCGGGTTGGCTGCCGGGCCCACGCGCGACGCAAGTTCCACAATCAACGACAAAATTTCCCCGGCGACTTGCTCCAAGCGTTGTCCATGATCAAAGGCTTCTACGCAGTCGAAGCGGCTCTGCGCCAAGAGCGAAGCGAGCAAGAAGCCGCCCACCGCGGCCGCTGGGCCCTGGGATCTCTTGCCCGACCGGTGGGCCGCGCCCGCCCAGACGACGCAGTCATCCCCCCCGGCGACGGCCGAGTCTTAAGCCGGCTTAGTGCAATCTGAAACGCCCGCCGTCGCCACGAGGGCGCCGCAGGTCAGTGGGAGGGCCTTGGTGGCATGCTTACAGAGATCGGGACCGAGCGGCGGGTCGTAGGTCCAGGTGCGGTCGATTACCTCGGGCCCGAACGACTAGCGGGCACAGGCCTCGCGGCCCTTCTGCTTGCCGGGCTTACGTTTCTTGGGCCGGCGTTTGGTTTTGGCCGAGGGCTTGGGCTGGCCCGCGAGGATGTCGCTGGACGGGGGCTCGGAGGAGTTACGGGAATTCGTCTCCAACGCCGCAATCCGGGCCTCAAGCTTGAGAATCAGCGCCCGCGTTTCGCGAGCTGCTGCTCGAGTTCTTTGATGCGTGCTTTGAGGTCCACGCGATCATTGTGATCACTTCATCGCACGAGCGCAGCCACTGCATCTTGTGATCGGGGCGGTGAGGAACTGTGACTTTGAGTTACCCACAAATCTGGCGCCTCTCCGCTGTCAGGTTTCACCGTGCCTTGCGGGAGATTTGGGAAATCGCGATTCTGTGGTCCGTAGGCAAGCTACGTGGGCCAGACCTCCACCTAATATCATTTTTCTTATAAAACAAGACTGGCAGCCCAGGAACGCAGATATTTGTGGGTAACTAAAAGGAACTGTGAAAGGTTACGGGATGAGTTCGCTCTCGATGTAGGGATCGAAGGTGGCGATGGGGTTGCGCTTCTCCAGGAGTTCAGCGGTGCGGGTGTCGTTTTTAAACGTCGTGAGCACGGCGGCGAAACCTTGGCGGTGGATGAAGGGCCCCATCTTCTCGTCGGCTTGTTTGCCGGCGTTGTACCAGTCGAACAGCACGGCACACACCTCGGCGACCTTCTCGCGGGGGACCGATCCGAGGAACTGCAACTCGCCGTTGGTGAACCAGTGGCCTTGGGTGCTGCCGTCTTCGCTGCCGCCGAGCTTTAACGCGTAGTTGTCGCCGCCGCTGCCGATCCAGCCAATGGTTTTGGTGGCGGGACGGAAACATTGACGCTCACATCCAGTGATGCCGATGCTTTCGGCCATGTCGCCGTAGCCCATGTCTTCGAGCTGGTCCATGAGTTCGGGCTCGAACTGCTCGCTGTCGGTGTAGCTGAGGCGGCAGGTGGGTAGGCCGACGCAGGCGCCGCTGAGCACACGCAGCGTGCTGTAGGGCTTGCCGCGGCGGGTGCCGTGGCCGTGCTCGGCGAGCTTGGCGACCAAGTCCTCTTTGGCGGCTTCGTCGATGTTGGTGAAGAGCAGGTCCTGGTTGGGGGTGACCATGACCTCGGCTCCGGGGAAGGACGCCAGGGCGTCTTTGACCATGGTGCGGAGGTTGCCGTTGTCGCGGGCTTTGGCGTCTTCGCCGCCGCGTTCCAATTTGGTCGGGTCGATGTAGACGCCGTCGGTGAGGCGGCCGCACTCGATGTAGGCGCCGTAGGCCCACTTGCCGTTGCTCTCTTGCTTGCTCCAGCCGGTGTGGAGCTGGCGCTCGCCGGGGTGGTGGTCTTCGTTGGGCATGTCAAAGGACACGCCTTCGGCTTTGACTTGGTCCCGGTACCAGTCGATGCCTTGCTTCCACACGACGTACTTCATACGGGCGAAGACGCGGTTCTGGCGGTCGCCCCAGTGCTTGTGGACGTCGACGATGGCTTTGAGGCCGGGCATGAGCTGGTCGGGGGTGAAGATGCCCAACGCCTTGCCGTGGGCGGCGAAGGTGGGCTTGCCCTTCTTTTCGCCCTGGCCGCCGCCGACGTAGACCTGGTAGCCGACGACTTTGGCGTCGCTGCCGATGCCCTCGACCAATGGCGCGACGCCGACTTCGTTGGTGCGGATCTCGGTGCAGTTGTCGTAGGTGATCGCGCCGGTGTCGGCGTCGCGGTGGGCGGTCGAAAAGGCGATCTTGAACTTGCGGTTGAGGAGCTGCTTGCCGTAGTCGTACTGCACGGCGGGGTCTTTGATGTCGTTGGGGTCGACGGCGAAGACTTGAATATGTGGCGCAGCGGGCAGACGGAAGTAGGTGCCGTACTGGTGGGCCAAGTCGAACGCGCTGGCCCCTTCGAGCGTGGTGAACTTGGACAGGGGGCAGCCCATGACGTTGCGGACGTTGTCGCCGCAGCCATTAAGCGTATAAAAACCGGTTTTGGCGATATCCTGCACCAGGCTCATAACCTGGGGCTTCTGCAGCCAGTGGTACTGGATGTTTTGCCGGGTGGTCAAACGAAGGCTGTTGCCGCCGTAGGGGTTGTTGGCGCAGTACTGGTCGGCGACGCGGTCGAGGATGGCCCACTGGCGGGCGTCGAAGGCGCCGCCGCCGGGGACGGTGACGCGGACCATGTACATCCAGTCTTTTTCGCGGCCGGTTTTGGCGCGGTTGTATTCGAGGTACAGGCCGTGGGACTTGGAGAGGAACTCGGATTCCTTCTCAATGTCCATCGTCTCATGGTCGCGGTAGCGCTCGGGCAGGGGGCCGACCATGCCGTTGGAGTCGATCTTGAAATGCTCATCGTGGGAGAGCTGATCGGCGGGGGTGTTGAGGTTGGGGGTGGGGACTTTGCTGCGGGCCATCGGTGTCGGGTGCTTGGGAAAGGAGCGGCGGGGGTCTTGAGCGGAGCCCTTGATTGTAGTGCCGTGTCGGGGGGCCGCCGGCCGATGGTCCGGGGGGCTGAGGCCGGTTTAGGGGCGATAACCCGGCGTTGGCGGTGGGTCGCCGCACGGGCCGCGGTGAGGGACGGTGTGCCCCCCCACCGCCTTGGCGGGGCCCGCAGGGCCCGAGACGTGCTCCGTGAGGGAGCAAAATCGTAACCGGTCTATGATTAGGGCCCTCTTGGTCGGCACGGGCTTGACCGTGAACCCGGACTGGGGGGCGGCGTGCGATACGCCGATAGACCCTCCAAACTGGCCCGTGAAGCGGCCGATTTTCGATTTTCAGGGAAGCTGTGCTATGCGAATTACGATGGTTGGGACCGGTTACGTGGGCCTGGTGACGGGGACCTGCTTTGCGAACATCGGCAACGAGGTGACCTGCCTCGACGTAGACGACGCGAAGATCGAGAAGCTGAATAACGGCATCAGCCCGATCTACGAGCCGGGCCTGGACGAGCTGATCGCCCGAAACCACAAGGCGGGGCGCCTGAAGTTCACCACAGACAAGACCGAGGCGTACACGCACGCGGAGATGATCTTTATCTGCGTGGGCACGCCCAGCGACGCCAACGGCCACGCAGACCTGCGGTACGTGCTGGCGGCGGCGCGGGACATCGGAGACGCCATCGAGAACGCTCCGGGGGCCACCGGCGGCGACGAGCGGGAGCGTCGGGGCAAGATCGTAGTGGTGAAGAGCACGGTGCCGGTGGGCACCAACGCCAAGGTGAAAGCGGCGATTGCAAGCCAGACCAGCAAGCCGTTTTTCATGGGTAGTAACCCCGAGTTTCTCAAAGAAGGTGCGGCGATCAACGACTTCAACAAGCCCGACCGCGTGGTGGTGGGCGTGGCGGACGAGGGCACCGGCGGCCGTATGCGGGAGCTCTACGAACCGTTTGTGCGCAACGGTCACCCGATCTACGTGATGGACATTCCCAGTGCGGAGATGGTGAAGTATGCGGCCAACGCCATGCTGGCGACCAAAATCAGCTTCGTGAATGAGATTGCCGGGCTGTGCGAGGCTTACGGCAGCAACGTGGACGAGGTGTGGCGCGGCATGACCAGCGACAACCGCATCGGCAACAAGTTCCTCTATCCCGGCTTAGGGTACGGGGGCAGCTGCTTCCCGAAAGACACGCTGGCCTGCGTGAGTATGGGCACCGAAAGCGGCACGCCCACGCCGTTGCTGAAGGCGGTACACGACGTGAACCAGGCCCAGCGGCCGGCGTTTTACAAAAAGATCACCGACCATTTTTCGAATCAAGAGGGCGCCGGTAGCCTGAAAGGCAAAAAAATTGCGGTGTGGGGCATCGCCTTCAAGCCGGGCACCGACGACGTACGGGAGGCCCCGGCCATCACGCTGATGCAGAACCTGCTGGCCGACGGAGCGACGGTGGTGGCCCACGACCCGGTGGCCCACGAGACGGCGCACCTGATCCTGGGCGATAGCATCGGGTACAGCGACACGATGTACCCCGCCCTGGAAGGAGCCGACGCGTTGCTGATCTGCACCGAGTGGCCCGAGTTCAAGCAGCCGGATTTCACAAAGGTTAAGGGCCTACTGAACACGCCGGTGATCTTCGATGGCCGTAACCTGTACCGCCCCGAGACGATGGCCGCGGAAGGCTTTACCTACATCAGCGTGGGCCGCAGCCCGGTAAAAGCCGGCTAAAGGGCGGGCCGGACCGATCACCTGTTCATCATGGGCACGGGCTCCCCCACCACGGGGGGAGCTTTTTTTGTGCGCGAGCGAACCGCGGGTGGCGGGCGGTGCGCCCGTCGTCTAAACCGTTGCAGACAGCAATGAATTTGAGAAAGCACCCGCCCCGATATGGAGAAACCCTGACGCCCCGCCGATAGCCCCGGGGTGTTGCCGGCCCACAGTGTGACGGGCCCTGCCCCTGGTGGAGAAGCCTCATGTCCAGTGCGATTCGAATGATTTGCCCCAGCCTCGCGTGCCGGGCCCTGCTTTCGGTGCCGGCCAGCGCCCGCGGCAAGACGGTGCGTTGCAGCAAGTGCGGCCTGCGGGTGGCGGTACCTGACAAGCCGTCTCCCACCGCGACGCCGGCGGCAAGCGTCAAAAAATAAACAGTCGTATGGCGCGGCCCAATGGCTCAAAACGGTGGGGGCTGCGATACTCCGCGGCGCGGTTTAGAGGTTGTCCAGGGCGTCAAAATCAAAATCAAACAGGCTGCTGCCATCGTTGCCTGGCGATGCAGGCCGCTTTTGCTTGGCTGTATCGGCGGAGGCATCGGTGTCGGCAAATAGTGCATCCAAATCCAGGCCGCTGTCTTCCATAGCCGGGGCCGTCTTCTTTTTAGAGTGCTCAGGTTCGGGCTCGGGGCTTGAGGCTGGGCCGGCGTCATCAAGAGTGGCCTCGCTCAGGCCCGCGACCCCAAAGTCCATGTCGCTGTCTTCCAGACCTGCGGCGGGCGGCTCATCTACCGAAGGCGTGCCTAGCAGTTCGGCACTGGCCAGTTCGTCGCTCAGTTCGCGGGCCAGATCCACGTCGTCATCAATCGCCAGGTCCGCGATCTCCACCGCCTGGTCGTCGAGCTCGGCGTCTGCGTTGCCGCTGTCCTGGGCCGTGGGGTCCAGGACCGTGCGGACCGGACGGATCTCCGCCGGGCGGCCGTCCACCACCACGGTGAACACCACCGGTCCCACCGACACCTCGTCCCCCGCGGTTAACTCAGCCTCCTGCACGCGGAGGCTGTTGTGATAGGTCCCGTTGCTGGAGCCCAGATCTTTCACAATGATCCCGTCGTCCGTCAGGCGGATCTCGCAGTGTTCGCGCGAGATCGCCGACAGGGGAATACGCAGCCCGCAGCTGTGCTTGCGGCCGATGACGATCCGGTCTTTGCGGACCGGGAAGTCGCGGCGGCTGCCGTCGGCCTTGAACATAACCAGCGTGACGTCCATGAGCGCGATCGGTTGGGGATGGACCGGAGGGAAAAGAGATACAATACCCGAGTGCAAAGTCTAAACCCGTCGTGAGCGCGACTCAACCCCGGCCAACAACGGACCGCCCCCCCTCCCCGGTAGCCGGCGTTCCCGGACCGCCCGGTCCCGGGGTGGCAGCTCTGTACCTGCACCTGCCCTTCTGCTTCCACAAATGCCATTACTGCGACTTTTACAGCGTGGTGGACACGCCCGCACCGCGCCCCGGAAACCCGAGACAAACCACCGCCCCGAACCGCCAGCCCGCGACGGTGGATCGCCAGCCGGGATTCACCCGCGCGCTCATCGCTGAGCTTGCGCAGGTGGCCCCAGACGCGACCCCAGACCCCACCTCAGACCCAGCGGCACCGCTGCGTCCCCGCACCGTGTTTGCCGGCGGCGGAACGCCCACGTTTCTACGCCCCGCGTTATGGGACCGGCTACTCGCCGCCCTGCACCGCGGCGGCACGCTGGACCAGACCACCGAGTTCACCGTCGAAGCCAACCCCGAGACCGTCACGCCCGACCTGATGCGCCGCCTGGCCGACGGCGGCGTCAACCGGGTTTCGGTCGGGGCTCAGAGTTTTCAGCAGGCCTCGCTGGACGCGCTTGAACGCTGGCACCGGCCCGAAAGCGTGGCCACCGCGGTGGACGCCTGCCGGGCCGCGGGGATCACCAACCTCTCGCTGGACCTGATCTTCGCGATCCCCGGCCAGACCATGGCCATGCTGGACCGCGACCTGGACCGGCTGCTGGAATTAGAACCCACCCACCTGTCGACCTACGGCCTGACCTACGAGCCTCAAACCCCGCTGACCGCGCGGCTGCGTGTGGGGCGGGTGCAGGCCATCGACGAGGACACCGAGCGGGCGATGTACGCCCGGGTGTTGGAGCGACTGGAAGGCGCGGGCTTTGCGCATTACGAGGTGAGCAACTGGGCGCGGGCCACGCCCGACCACCGCCACCGCTGCGCCCACAACCTGGCCTACTGGACCAACGCCAACTGGCTGGGCCTGGGCCCGGGCGCCGCCAGCCACGTCAACGGGCACCGCTGGCGCAACGCACCGAACCTGACCCGTTACCTCGCCCACTGGGACGGCGACACCCCTGACACCCCCCCGCCGACCCAAGACCACGAACGCCTCACCCCCGACCAGCGGGTGGGCGAACGGCTCATGCTCGGCCTGCGCCTGAGCGACGGCATCGAGCGGGCATGGGTTCACGAAAACGTGTCCGCCGGCCACCGCCGGGCCGCCGCCATCGACGAGCTCTTGGGCCTGGACATGCTCGAACACACACCCACGCACCTGCGGCTGACCCGGCGCGGCCTATTCGTCGCCGACAGCGTGATCGCCAAGCTGTTGTAAACCGGGCGCCGCGGCGCGGGGCAACGCGCCGGCCGCGCCCCGCAGCAGCGTGGCCCGGAACACCGCCAGGTGCTCGCGGGTGAGGGCCAGCACCAGGCCGTCCATCCGCACTGATACCCGGGTCGCATGAGCTAGCCGGGTCATCGCAGCACGGTCCAGGCCCAGCCGTAGGCGTTCGTCGTAAGACACCGCCCCCCGCCGGCGCCGGCCGGCGCCGCGCGGGGCCTCGCGGCGGGCCTCTTCTAGATATTGGGTCAGCGGCACGGCTAACGGCTCGCCATCGACCACCAACTCAGCCCCAGCGAGGGTCCGCAGCCGGTTGTGGGCGTGGCCACGCGTCGCGATGAACAGGCTGAACTCCGCGGCGGGCCCCGCGGGGGTGGCCCCGGCAAACTCCACGGCCGAGGTCACCAAAAACCGCGCATTGCTCAGCCCCTGATTGGACTCCGCGGGCACCGCGGGCCCCACCACCGTGGTGCGCCCCGCCGCCGCGTCGTGGTGCCGGGTGAATCGCGCGTCCGCCGCGTGGGCAAGGTCCGCCTTCGATTCCAGCCCGGCCACCACCTCCAGCCGCCGCGTCTCCACGCCGGCTGCGGCCAGCCGCGTTTCCAGCTCGGCCACGCGAGCCTCCAACTCCGCGATGCGGGCGAGCGCCGCGTCCAGCGTGGCCGGGGGCTCGGCGGGCTGAGCCCCAGCACCCAACGCCATCAGAGCCCAGCAGCCCAAAGCCATCCATCGCCAACGTTTCATGCTCATGGCACCAGCGTAGCTCCCACGGCGTCCTTGCTCTGTGTTCTCGGGGTATTGCACGGGGCCGCGAGCCTTGGCGCAAAGTAAGCGGCATGTCGGCGAACCCCTGCCGCTCAACTTGGTGCTTGGTCCGTGGCCGCGTGGAAGGTGGCCGGCAGTTTGGGGTCGGCCGCGCAACCCCACGCAACGCGCGGGCGCAGCGAGCCCGCGGACTTGGGGTTGGGCGACGAAGGCTCGCCGAGCGTCGAACAGCGAAGAGCGACGTGGCCGGTGTCGCGCGGCTTCGCGGAAATAACCTTCGATTCTGGTGCATGGTGGGTGAAAGTCGCGGCTCGGAACATGGCGTGGGGTTGTGCTTACGACGGGCGATCTTGGCGCGGCCGACCAGCAAGTCCAAAGCCCCGCCCCAAGGGCCAGGGGTCAAACCGCATGATTAGCTCCGGATGGTTCTCGACCGGGCGCCGGCCGACGACGGGGGTGGGGTGAGTCGTGGAAGTTCCCTCGGCTCCCGCTAATCATTTGCGGAATGACCCTGTCGCGCGGGGTTGTGCCGAGGCATGGCGGGGGTTTTTGGGGAGTCGGAGTTGTAGGTTTGCGAACTTTCCCAAATAATTTCCCCCAAAAATGATGACATAAGTTTGGAATAAAATCAGGTCGTAAAGATGAATCGTTTACTCTGGAACATGTAAAGAATGTAGCTGTGAATAGTGTGTAGTTGTTAAATG
>CALLPP010000077.1 GCA_938015655.1 uncultured Algisphaera sp. | reverse complement strand
TTACGAAACCTTCGATGGCTTCATACTCGCTCAGGCCCAGCTGGTCGTACAGGCGGGCGGTGGCGCGGTTGCGGTCTTGGGCGCGTTGCCAGAACTCGCGGTCGTCGACGCCGGGAAACAAGGCCCGGTCTTTCTGCGATTCGTGGCGGAAGATGGCGGTGCGTTTGCGCTGCAGCTCGCCGGGCGACAGCGGCACGGCCATGTCGATCTGCTCGGGGGCCCATTCTTGCCACGCCCCGCGGTAGAGCCAGACCTGCGCGTCGGCGATCCAAGATCCGGGCTGGTTCAGCCGGTGGTAGGCCTGCTGCACCGCAGCCAGGCAGGTGCGGTGCGTGCCGTGGGGGTCGGAAAGATCGCCCGCGGCGTAAATTTGATGCGGGCGGATGCGGTCCAGCAGGTCCGCGACGATGTGGACGTCGCGTTCGCCCAGGGGCTTTTTGCGGACGGCGCCGGTCTCGTAGAACGGCAGGTCTAGGAAGTGCAGACGCGCGTCGGGTATGCCGCAGGTGCGGCCGGCGGCGCGGGCCTCGCCGCGGCGGATGGTCCCCTTGATCAGCTGCACCTGATGGGTGTCGGGGTGGCCCGGCTGTTTTTGCTCTAGGGCCTGGACCAAACGCTGTTCGATGTGTTGGGTTTTTTCGTCGTCGATATCGAAGGCGCGGTTGAAATCGGCGGCGAAGTCCACGAACCGCAGAGCGTCTTCGTCGAAGACCGCGATGTTGCCCGACACTTGGTAGGCGACGTGGACCTCGTGGCCCTGGTCGGCCAAGCGGATGAGGGTGCCGCCCATGGAGATCACGTCGTCGTCGGGATGGGGTGAGAAGACCACGATGCGCTTAGGGAAGACCGATGCGCCCCGGGGCCCCGAGATCGGCGAGACGGTGGCTGGCGTGCCCCCCTCTGCGGGCTTGCCGGCCGGCCAGCCGGTGACAGTGTTCTGCATGGCTTTGAACACCCGCAGGTTGATGTCGTAGGCCGGGCCGTGCCGCGCGAGCAGGGACTGAAGCCCGTGCTCGTTGTAGTGCTCGTCGGTGAGTTTGAGGATGGGCTGCCCGATGGTGGTGGCCAGCCAGATGACGGCTTTGCGGATCAGCCCGGCGTGCCACGGCACCTCGCTGACCACCCAAGGCCGGGCCATGCGGGTGAGGCCGTCCGCGGCCGCGTCGTCGAGCACGACGCTGGCGTCGGGGTGTTCTTGCAGGTACGACGCGGACACCGAGGGGCTCAGCGGGCCTTCTACGGCCTGGGCCACGACTGGGGCTTTGCCCTCGCCAAAGGCCATCATGACCAGGCGGCGCGCGTCGAGGATGGTGCCCACGCCCATGGTGATGGCGCGGGTGGGTACGTGTTCGAGGCCGAAGAAGTCCGACGCGGCGTCGAGGCGGGTGAGCTTGTCCAGCCAGATCATGCGGGTGCGCGAGGTGCGGACCGAGCCGGGCTCGTTGAAGCCGATGTGGCCGGTGCGGCCGATGCCCAAGAGCTGGAGGTCGATGCCGCCCGCGTCGCGGACGGCTTGTTCGTAGCGTTCGCAGTAGGCGGTGATGTCCGCGTCGTCCAGGATGCCGTCGGGCACGTGGCAGCGCTGCGGAGCCAGGTCCACGTGGTTAAACAAGTGTTCGTCCATGAAGCGCCGGTAGCTCTGGCGGCTGTCCGGAGCCATGGGCAGGTATTCGTCGAGGTTGAAGGTGGTGACGTTGGCAAACGACAGGCCCTCCTCGCGGTGCAGGCGGACCAGCTCGTCGTACACGCCCACCGGGGTGGATCCCGTGGCCAGGCCGAGCACGGCGTCTTCACCGCGCTGCTGCTTCTCGCGGATCAAGGCGGCGATCTCTTGGGCGACGTGGGCCGAGGCCTGCTGCGGCTGGGTGAAGACCCGGACGGGGATGCGTTCGGCGGCATGCAAAGCGTTGGACGCGGGGGGGGCAGCGAGTGCAGATGTCATGGGGCGCGTGACCGAGGGATTACTGAGTTGTAACGCAGGAAGAGGGGGTAAATTAGTTCTTTTTAGTTATTAAAACAAGCCTGATCTCGCGGTCGGCGGAAACCAGATCGCGGTTTGGCCCGTCGCAAGGGCGGCAAACCAAAACGCTCGATCGTCGGCGGCTCTGTATTACGCGCTAGGGCAACGGATTCCAAGACCACCGGCCAGCACCTCCGCTAGCTATGACGGCGGGCGCAGTGTCGCGGGCCAACACCGTGGGGTAGGCTGGCTGACGGTGTCATCGTGCGGGCTCGAGATATGGCAACCTCGACGGCGCGGTGTGCGGGGGCTTTGGGCTGGCCTTGTGTTCTCACCGGTTGGGTGCTATCGCATTCACCAACACGGGGCTGTCATCTTAAAAAGGCCGCGAGTCTTGCGGGTGAGTGCACGAAAACGGCGATGGTGTGGGCGACGTCTGACACGCCTTAAGATATTTTTTGCCCGATGATCGGTCACGGGCCGCGGTACAGATCCCCGTGGGGAGGATGGTCCGGTGCTGGACGCGACGCGGGGGATGAACAATTTTAGGAATGCACACGAGGTCCGAGTGGCGTCGGTTCAGTCGATGGTCGGCTTGTAGGGATTGGGGGGTATTTAAGAAGCCGTCGGTGGGGAAATGGCCTCCAATGTCGAAAGAGGGCTGTTTTCAAAACTCTTCGTTGGTTTGTTGGGGGCGTAATTTATGTACATTCAGTCCAGCTTTTAGCTGTTCGAGGTTTAGCCCGTCGGTTTTACGGCGAGCGGTTTTCGAAGTCCTTCATTCTTTCCGCCGTATGCTTCAACAAACATCTAAAGGTTTAAAAGCGACCGACCAGCATGTCATTACGCTGCTGCACGCCGTGCTTCAGCGGGGGCAGGCCAGTCGGGCAATCCTGGCCCGGCACACCAGGCTGCGGCCCAACACCGTGGGCGGGGTGGTGGACATGATGGTACGGGCCGGCTGGCTGACTGAGTCAGCGCCAGGCAGCGTGGACGCCGCAAACAGCCAACCCGCACGCCCGACGCGCGGTCGCCCTGCGGTGAGTGTTGAGGTGGACGGAGCGTCTCGCGAGGTGCTGGGGCTGGCTCTGCTGCCTCACCGGTTGCGTGCCACACGGGTGAGTTTGCTGGGCAAGCCGTTGAGCGATCCGGTGGAGGTTGAGGTAGATGCTGAAGAACGACTCGTCGAGCTGGCGGCGGGGCTGGTGTCCGAGCTGGTGAGTCCACGCACCGTGGCGATCGGGGTTAGCTCGCCGGGACTGGTGGATGAAGCCCGAATGCAACTCTTATTTAGCTCGACCGCCCCGCAGCTACCAGGCCTTTCGTTGGCAGCGATCCTGGAAGCGGCGGGAGACCTTCCGGTGGCGTTGGAAAACGACCTTCACGCGTTGGGGGACCGCTGGCGATTGTCCGTTCCGCAGACCGATGGCCAGACGGTGGTGCTGGTGAGCCTGGCGGACGGGGCGGTGGGGTCCTCGATCATGATTGGCGGGCAGGCGGCTGACGCGGGCTGTGTGCGGGGGGGCAACGAGCTTGGACACCTGCAGGTTCACTGCGCCGATCGTCAGGTGCCGCGCTGCTATTGCGGGCAGTCACGTTGTGTCGAGCGGGTGTTTAGTAGCGAAATGGCCCAACAGCTTGGTGGTACCGACGACAGCGTCGATGGCGTGCTGGTGGGCTGTCTGCGGCGGTCGCTGGAGTCGGGGCTGATGAGCGGAGAACCGCGGTGCTCTGAAGACGCTACCGATCCTGCGCGTTGGATGGTGGGGCGGCTGGCCGAGGCTGTGGCGAACGTGGTCAACCTGGTGCGTCCCCACCGGGTGGTGTGGGTGGGCGACGGCCCGGTGAATGCGCTGATGCCGCAGCTGAACCCGGTGCTTAGCCAGGCGGTGGTCGGCGGGTTGATCCCGGTGCTGCGCGATCGGGTGGTGTTCGAACAATGGTGTCCGCATGCGGCGGGGCAGACCTCCTGCACGGCGTTGACCGCCGGGGCGCTGGGTATTGCCATGCTGACCGGCCAGCGCGTGCCGGCGGCGGGCAAGGTGTCGTTGCGGGGCGAGGTACACGCGGGCTGAGATGTCGCGGGACTCAGCCGCTGGGTTTTAGACTTCGAATCAGACCCTCAGAAAGATTTTCTGGCGGTAGAGCAAGTACAGCACCAGCCACTGCAGGGCGATGACGCCCGCGGCCAGGATCACCGGCCCTGCGGCACCGCTGTGGGCCGCCACTCCGCCCAAGAGAAACTGGGCGGTGGCCGGGAAGGCGACCATTTTGTGAGCCATGTAGACCGTGATGGAGTTGAGCCCGAGGACCTGGAACATGAAGGACCAGCGGCGCAGGCCCCAGATGTCGATCACGGTATAGAAGACTGCCAGCAGCACCAAGCTCAACCCCCCGGCCAGCAGGTTGTAGGGCACAGTCCACAGCGACTTGATGAGCGGGTAGACGGTTTTGAGAAGCAGCGCTGCGACGACCATGCCGGCGCCGATGCCCAAGAACAGCGCGGCTTTGCGGTAGGGCGATGACGCGCCGCTGCGAAGCGTCAGCCCCGCCGCCACGCCCATGAGCGTGACCGACGACGCGGAGACGATGCACAGCAGCCCTTCGGGGTCCATGGACTTGCCCAGCAGCTTGCCGGGCAGCAGCAGGCGGTCGATGTACCCGTTGATGCTTCCCGGGCCGGTGAACACCCCGGCGCCGTGTCCGGGGACCGGGACCGCGAGTTGCAACGCCGCGTAGCCCGCCAGGATGCCGGCGGTGGCGATGAGCACCGCGCGTAGTGAACGCAGGTGCAGGGCGATCATCGCGGCGATCAGGTAGGCCAGGCCGATCTGCCCCAGCACGCTGGCCACGCGCGTCTCGGCTAGGGGCTTGAGCTGCAGGCCGCCGTTGTAGACCACTCCCAGGGCCACGAGGATCACCGCCCGGCGGAGGACCTTCAGGTTTAGCCGGAGGGTGGACACCCCCCGGTCGCGTTTACTCAGCAAGGCGTAGGGGATGGTGACGCCCGAGAGGAACATGAACAGCGGGAAGATCAGATCTAGAAAAGCGAAGCTACCCCAGGGCGCGTGGTGCATCTGCGCGGCGAGAGTGTCTGCCCACTGCCACCGGGTTTGATTGGCGGTGCTTTGCACCAGCCACCCGCCGCCGATGATCCAGAACATGTCGAAACCGCGCAGCGCGTCGATCGATTGCAAGCGGGGAGGCGGAGCTGGGGCCATGGGCATAGGTCTCGGGGGATGGGGGCCAGTGGTTAATGGGCGCGCGGTTTCAGCGGCGCTAAACCGACCGTTAACTCAGCCCGTCCACTTCCCAGCCCTTGCGGTATGCGCGGCGGAGCAGCGGGTTGGCCGCGGGGAAGTTTGTGACTTTTAGGTTCTCCGCGTCCCATTCCAGGCGCTGGCCCGGGAAGCGCGACGACAGCGCGCCCAGGAGGATGGCCTCGGTCAGCGGCCCGCCGTAGCGGGCGAACTCGGCGATGGGCTGCACGTCCTCCCCCCGGGCCGCGTCGACGAAATCGGCGTAATGGTTGCGTGGCTCGACCCGCGGGTGGCGGTAACCGGTGAACTTCTCGCGGGGGTAGGGCATGGGCGTGGACTGGTGTGGCTGCAACAGGTACCCGTCGGTGCCCACGAAGATGCTGCCCTGCTGGGGCATGCGCTCGCCGAACACCGCGCGCAGGTCTTCGGGCGGTAGGAACGAGCCGCCGTGCCAGTGGACCGTCAGCGTGTCGCCGGCGGTCCGCTCGTTACCGGAGAAGACGAACGTGTACTTCTCGTTCACGCCCCAGCTGTGGTCGTTGGCCGGATCGCCCAGGGCGACTACGCTGAGTGGGGCCCGCACCCCCAGGGCTCCGAACAGCGGGCTGAAGATGTGTGCGCCCATGTCGCCCAGGGTGCCGCAGCCGTAATCGACGCGGCTGCGCCAGTTGGCGGGGTGGTAGTAGCGGTTCAGGTAGCTGGTCTTGGGGGCCACCCCGCACCACAGATCCCAGTCCAGCGACTCGGGGATGGGATCGACCCGGTCGGGCTTCGGGCGGTTGTCGCCCCAGGTCTTGTGACAGAACAGGTGGACTTCCTTGATCTTGCCGACCACGCCGTCGTGGATCATTTGCACCGCCATACGTTCGGGGGTGGAGGACGCGAGCTGGATGCCCATCTGCGTGGCCACGCCGGTTTCTTGGGCGATCTCGGCCATGCGCCGCGTCTCGTAAAGGCTGTGGGCCAGCGGTTTTTGGCCGTAGAGGTGCAGGCCCGCTTTCATGGCCGTGACGCCTATGGGTGCGTGCATGTGGTCGGGTGTGCAGACGCATGCCGCGTCCAGGCGGTCGGCTTCTTGGGCCATCAGCTCGCGCCAGTCTTTGTAGATCCGCGTGTCGGGGTAGGCTTCCTTCAGCCAGGCTGACTTCTGGTCGTCCACGTCGGCGGCGGCCACCAGGTTCAGGCCACCGGTGTCCATCAGCGCCTTGAGGTTGAACTTGGCGATGCCGCCGGCGCCGAAGGCGGCGAGGTTGAGCTTGTGGGCGGGCGCGGGCGCCGGCGCCTGTGCCGCGCTTCGCGGGAGCGCAGAAAGTGACACCCCCGCGGCGGCGGTGGACTGCAGGAAGCGGCGGCGGCTGATCGGCTTCATCGGGTGAGCTCCTTGATGAACAGGTTGCGGTAGGCCACCGCGTCGCCGTGGCCGGCGAGTCCGAAGTGACCCCGGGTGCGGCCCTTGCCCGGGTGCGGCTTGTCTTGAAAATAGGTGTCGACGCCCGCCAGGTCGGTGTCGAGGATGACCGCCCCGTTGAGCTCGACGCGGATCGTCGATCCGATCACCGTGACCGTCTGCTGGTTCCATTCGCCGGCGGGCTTGAGGTGCCCGCGCTGGGCCGCCGCCATGCCGTAGGCCGAGCCGTGGTACTGCCGCGGATCCAGGTGGGCGTAGCGGTTGTCGGTGTTGTCGAGTACCTGCAGCTCGCACATGCCCGAATAGGCCGCGTCGCCGTAACCCGGGTAGCGGATGGCCAGCCCGTTATTACCCCCCGCCGAGAGCTTGAACTCCAGGATGGCCACAAAATCGGCGTACTGCTTCTGGGTGTAGATCGTCCCGCCCTTGCCCGCGCGGCAGGCGATCACGCCGTGGTCAAAGGTGTAGTTCTCCACCGGTCCGGTCCAGCCCGCCGCGCTGTGGCCGTCGAACAGCGGCGCGAAGCCGTCTGCCTCGTCCGCGGTATGCGCCGGCTCGGCCGGCGCTGCGGGCGTGGTGGGCCCTGCGGTAGCGCAGCCCAAGCCAAAAAGACCAAGCAGTAAGAGAAACGGCAGCGGCATACAAACAGCTCGTAATCGGAAGGCGAGTGGGGAAAGGGGGCAGTCGTGAGACAGTATTAATAACCGATTGGTAGTTTTTGATCCAGCCGTCGGATTTTACTTGGACGGCGGGGCGTGTCCCGGCCAGACGTCCTAGGACGTCCACGTGTCGGCCAGCGCCTGGGCTTGTTCAAGCACCAGGGTGACCGCGGCTTCCTGGCCCTCGGGCGGGTATTTGTATTTGCGAAGCAGGCGTTTGATCAACAGCCGCATCTTCGCCCGCACGTTCTCGCGGACTTGCCAATCGACGGTGGTGCTGTTGCGCAGCTTCTCGGTCAGCTCGACGGCGAGTTTGCGCAGGTTTTCGTTGCCCATGTGGACGAGCACTTCGGGGCGTTCGGCCAGGGCGTCGTAGAAGGCGATCTCGTCGGGGTTCAGGCCCAGTTCTTCGTTTCGTTTGAGCGACTCTTGGATATCTCGGGCCATGTCGACCAGTTCTTGGATGATCTGGCTGGCTTCCACGGCGCGATTGTTGTACTTGAGCAGCGTGGCGGCGAGGCGGTCGCCGAACTTCTTTTCTTGCACGACGTTGCCACGGCCGCCGGACTTGACCTGGTCGCGTAGCAGGCGGCCCAGTAGCTCGACGGCGAGGTTCTTGGTGGGCATGGCCTTGACGTCTTCGAGAAACTCTTCGGACAGCAGGCCGAGGTTGGGTTTCTCGACGCCCGCGAGGGTGAAGATGTCGTCGATGCCCTCGGCGATGACCGCGTTGTCGAGGATCTGTTTAAGGGCGGTGTTCTTGTCGTCGTCGGCGAGCTTCTTATCGACGGTGGTGTGCTTGATGATGATCGAGCGCAGGGCGTCGTAGAAGGCGACCTCGGTGCGCAGGGCCGCGGCTTCATCCAGGGTGGCGCACAGCGCGAACGCCTTGGTGATCGCGGCGGTGGCGTCCATGAAGCGCTTCTTGCCGTTCTCCTGCGCCAGCAGGTGCTGGGTGGCGGGGACCAGCAACTTCAGCGGGGCGGTCGGGTAGGCGGTGTAGTCGAAGCCGTGCAGCAAGGCGCGCACGATGTCGAGCTTTTCTCTGAGGACGCCCAGGCCGTCTTCGGCGTGGCGGGTGGGTTGGCCGCGGCCTTTGGCGTCGGTGTAGGTGCGCAGGGCTTTTTTAAGTTCCGTGGCGATGCCGATGTAGTCCACCACCAGGCCGCCGGGCTTGTCTTTAAAGACCCGGTTCACACGGGCGATGGCCTGCATCAGATTGTGGCCCGACATCGGCTTGTCGATGTACATCGTGTGGCAGCACGGGGCGTCGAAGCCGGTGAGCCACATGTCGCGGACGATGACGATCTTCAGCGGGTCGGAGGGGTCTTTGAACCGCTTCTCCAGCCGTTTCTTCTGGGCCTTGCTGAACACGTGGGCCTGGATCGCCGGGCGGTCGGTGGCGTTGCCGGTCATGACGACGCGGATGGCGCCGTCTTCGGGGTTGTAGCCGGCGTCTTTGCCGTCTTTGGTCAGCCGGGTGCCGGCCCAGTCGGGGCGCAGCTTGATGATCTGGTCGAACATGGCCACGCAGATGTCGCGGCTCATGCCCACGAACATGGCCTTGCCCTCGACCGACTTGGTGCGGGTTTCGTAGTGCTGGACGAGGTCTGCGGCGAGCTGTTCGAGGCGTGGGGTGGCCCCCACCAGCTTGGCCAGTTCGGCCCACTTGCTCTTGGTCCCTTCGCGGGCCCCGAGGTCTTCTTCGTCCTCGATCACCTCTTCGACCTGGTCGTTGAGGTCTTCGATGGCGGCGTTATTGAGGTCGAGTTTGGCCAAGCGGCTTTCGTAGTAGATCTGAACCGTGGCGTGGTCGTCCACCGCGTCTTGGATGTCGTAGACGCTGACGTAGTCGCCAAACACCGCCCGGGTGTCTTTGTCTTCCAGGGCGATGGGCGTTCCGGTGAAACCGATGAACGAGGCTTGGGGCAGGGCGTCGCGCAGGTGCTTGGCGTAGCCGTAGACGTACTGCCCGGTTTTGGTGTCGAGGCGGGGTTTGAGGCCGTACTGGCTGCGGTGGGCCTCGTCGGAGATCACCACCACGTTGTGACGCTCGCAGAGCACCGGGTGGGCAGATTCACCGTCGAGCAGCGAGAACTTCTGCACGGTGGTGAAGATGACGCCGCCCGACTGGCGTTCGGCCAGCTTGGCGCGGAGCTCCTCGCGGCTGTCGGCCTGCTCGGGGGTTTGGCGCAGCAGCATGCGGGCGGCGCTGAACTGGCCGAACAGCTGGCCGTCCAGGTCGTTGCGGTCGGTGACCACCACCAGCGTGGGGTTGTTCATGGCCGGCTGTTGCAGCAGCTTGCCGGCGTACATGGCCATCGAGATGCTCTTGCCCGACCCCTGGGTGTGCCAGAACACGCCGGCCTTCTTGCTGCCGGGCTCCACCTCGTCGGCGTAAGAGGCCCGTTTCTCGCGTACCGCGTCGGGGCTGGGGTCGTGCTGGGCGGCGACCAGCGTGGCCGCGACGGCCTCGCGCACGCCGTGGAACTGGTGGTAGCCGGCGATTTTTTTGACGATCGCGTCGCCGTCTTGTTCAAACAGCACGAAGTGGCGCACGTAGTCCAGGAACAGATCGGGGCGGAAAAAACCGCGGACCACCTTTTCCAGCTCGAACTCAAGCGCCGGCTGGTCGTCGGCGTGGGCGATGGTGCGCCACGGCATGAACCACTCGCGGTCGGCGGTCAGGGCGCCCACGCGGGCCTGGGCGCCGTCGCTGATGATCAGCGCCGCGTTGTAGACAAACAGGTCGTCGATCTCGGCCTTGTAGGTCTGCAGCTGGCGGAAGGCGTTCCAGATGTCGGCGTGGGCGTCGGCGATGTTTTTGAGTTCAAGCACGGCCAGCGGCAGCCCGTTCACAAACACGATCACGTCCGGGCGGCGGAGCTTCTTGGTGCCCTGCACGGTGAACTGGTTGACCACGAGCAGGTCGTTGCGCTGGGGGTGGGCAAAGTCGATCAGCTGGGCGTGGTCGGTTTCTTTGTCGCCCCCGGCGTTGGTGAAGGTCACCGGCACGCCTTGGAGCAGCAGCCGGTGGAAGTGCCGGTTGCTCTGGATCAGGCTGGGGTGGTCGGGCGTGGTGGCCAGGTGGGCCACCTCATCCACCGCGGCGGGGGGCAGCTTGGGGTTGAGGGCCGCCACCGCGGCGGCCAGGCGGGGCTTGAGCACCACGCCGGCGTAGTCGGCCCGCTCGGGCGCGTCGCCGTCGTGGGCCAGGGTGGGGCCGGGCACGTAGGACCAGCCGGTTTCCTGGAACCACGTGAGGGCGAGTTGTTCGAGGTGGTCTTCGGTGATCACGGG
>CALLPP010000076.1 GCA_938015655.1 uncultured Algisphaera sp. | reverse complement strand
GCCGGGGCTGATGCGGATCTGCCGGCCTTCTTGGCAGAAGAAGACGCAGCTTAACGCCGATCTCCTTTAGGCCAATCCCGGATCGTCCTCAGTGAAGAAGGCGGTCCTTTCCCCCTGTCGGTTAAACCAGCCCGGGGAGTGCGTGGCGGTGCTGGGCACGACCGGGTCGGGCAAGAGCACGCTGCTGTCGCTTCTGCCACGTTTTTACGACCCGAGTGAGGGGCGGGTGACCCTGGACGGCACGGACCTGCGGCGGCTGGACTTGCAGACGCTACGCGGCAACATCGGCATTGTGTTCCAAGAGAGCTTCCTGTTTAGCAATACGGTGGCGGAGAACATCGCGTTTGGCCGGCCCGAGGCCACGGCCCAGCAGGTGCGTCGTGCCGCGGAGATCGCCCAGGCCCACGGGTTTATCGCCAACGATCTGGAGCGAGGCTACGACACGCTGCTGACCGAGGGTGGAGGCAACTTGTCGGGCGGGCAGCGCCAGCGGATCGCGATTGCCCGGGCGCTGCTGACCGATCCGCCGCTGCTGCTTTTGGATGATCCGACCGCAGCAATCGACCCGGAGACCGAGCAGGAAATTTTAGGCGCGATGGACCGAGCGATGCACGGCCGCACCACTTTTGTGGTGGCTCACCGGATGAGCACGCTGCGGCGTGCGGACCGAATCGTGGTGCTGCAGCGCGGGCGGGTGGTGCAGTGCGGTACGCACGATGAGCTGATGGCTCAGGAGGGGATGTACAAACACGCGGCGGACGTGCAGGCGGCGGACGATGGGTCACGCCGGCTGCTGGGGATGGACGTGGATGGAAACCGGGGCGGGGGTGGGGCGTGAGTATTCTGCGACGCCCGGGTTCGACAACGAAAGCCGTCGCTGCGCTCATCCACAGAAAGCGCAGAGGCGCGGAGGTACAGAGCAAGGCCTCCGAATGCCGTGTGACGGTTGAAGGGAGGCGTGCCTCGGCGATTTTGGTGAGGGCTGCCCGCGAGTGGATGTCGAAAACGATGAGGCGTGATGACGTGGAGGCGGGAGCAGACCCCGTCTGGCTGACTAAACGGGGGTTTTTTCTTCCGCGAGCGGCATCGGATTGGGCAGCGACGGGGTTTGCCCCGGTGCCTTCTCTGTGTCTCTGTGGATAAGCGCAGCATTTCTTCGTTGTCGGAGATCCATCGTGGATAGGACAAAAAACATTCCGCTGCCGGCGCCGGAGCACGGCACGTCGGCCTACGCAACGCGGCTGACCACGACGCCAAGCGGAGAGGACGAGCGGGGGCAGCAGCCGCTGAGCCTGGCGTTGATCCGCCGGCTGTGGCGATACACGTCGCCGCACCGCCGCCAGCGCAACTGGCTGCTGGTGGTGGTGGCGTTGCGCGCGGTTCAGGTGCCCGCGTCGGCGTGGATCCTGGCGTCGGTGATCAACGGGCCTCTGGCGCGGCGCGACGCGACGCGGTGGGCACGGCGTGGGGGGCGTTGGTATTTTTTGCCGCGGTGGTGTTTACCCAGGGGACGCTGCGCTACCGCCAGAAGATGGCGTTAGAGTTTGGGGAGAGCGTGGTACACGATTTACGGCGCGATATTTTTGCCCACCTGCAGCGGATGAGCATGCGGTTTTACGACCGTACAAAGATCGGGCGGGTGATTAGCCGCGTGGCGTCGGACGCCGAGGCGGTGCGCATGGGCGTTCAGGACACACTGTTTGTCAGCCTGGTGCAGGGCGGCAGCATGCTGGTGGCCGCGGGGGTGATGATGTTCTACAACCCGCTGTTGTTTGGCTTCGTGTTGGCCATGGTGCCGGTGATTTACCTGGTCAACCGCCGGTTTACCAAGCGGCTGGCCGAGAGCGCCCGGGACATTCAAGAGAGTTTTAGCCGAGTGACCGCCACCATTGCTGAGAGTGTGAGCGGGGTGCGGGTGACTCAGGGTTTCATCCGGCAGGACGTGAACGCGAAGTTGTTTCGGGCGCTGGTGCGCGACCACGGTGATTACAATCTGGCGCAGTCGCGGCTGAGCGGCACGCAGCTTCCGCTGCTCGAGTTCAAGAGCCAGTTTGTGATCGCGGTGCTGACGCTGCTGGCGGGGTGGCAGGTGCTGGGCGGCACTGGCGAGGGCGACCCGGGGGCGACGTTTCAGACGCTGGTGGTGTTCTGGTTCATGATCCCGATTTTCTTCGGGCCGATCCGTGTGATCGCGGTGCAGTACAACACGGCGCTGACCGCGATGGCGGGGGCCGAACGCATCTTCAGCCTGTTCGACACTGTGCCCGAAAAGTTGGAGAGCGATACCGCAACGGATCCGGGGGGGCTGCGCGGCGTGGTGGTGTTTGAAGACGTGTCGTTCGGGTACGACCCAGACCACCCGGTGCTGCACGGGGTGTGTTTTACCGCCAAGCCCGGGGACACCGTGGCCCTGGTGGGCCATACCGGGAGTGGTAAGAGCACGGTTATTAAGTTGATCACGAAGTTTTACCTGCCCACCCGCGGGCGGGTGACCGTGGACGGGAATGACGTGTTTGCCCTGCGGACCGACGGGCTGCTGGCCCAGGTGGGCGTGGTGTTGCAAAGCAACTTTTTGTTCACCGGCACGGTGATGGACAATATCCGTGTGGGGCGTCCCGGGGCGAGCGACGAGGTCGTGGTCGACGCCGCGCGGCGGCTGGACTGCCTGGATCTTCTGGAGCAGCTCCCGCAGGGGCTGCGGACCGAGGTGGGCGAGCAGGGCGGGGGGCTGAGCCTGGGCCAGCGGCAGCTGGTGTGTTTTGCCCGGGCGATGCTGGCCGACCCCCGGATTTTGATCTTGGACGAGGCGACCAGCAGCGTGGACACGATGACCGAGGTCCGCATTCAAAAAGCATTGACGGTGCTTTTGGCCGGACGGACGAGCTTTGTGGTGGCCCACCGCCTGAGCACGATCCGCCATGCCACGGCGGTGCTGGTACTGGATCAGGGCCGGGTGGTGGAGCGCGGCAGCCATGAAACGCTGTTGAAACAAGGCGGCGCGTACGCGGGGTTGTATCGAGAATTTGTGCAGGCAGGCGAGGCCTAGCGAGCCGCCGAAAAATCCTACGTGTGAAAGCTGACGCGCGCTAGAGTGCTGCATTAGATGATTTGACCGGCTACCGGCAGGCACGGCGGTTGAATCATCTAATGCGGTGCTCTAGTGAGAAGCGGGGTGCGCCTGTGTGGTCAGATCCACGGCAATCAGATGTCCGTTGCGTTCGAACACGACCGAATCGTCGAGAATTTGGACAAGGGTGTGTCCGTTGACCGACTGGCCCGGACGGAGCGATTGCCTGTTGACAGTGGCGGTGGCGGGGCGGTTGTGGTTGCGGCGTGACACTGCGGTGAGCACGAGTGATCCGGACTTGTCGTGCTGTACCGGCATGGTGACGAAGCGTTGGTCGTCGGGCGAAGCTGGAAGCAGATACGCGCTCTGGCCCGGTCCCCGCTGCGAACGCGGGAGGATGGGGGCTGGCGGTGTGGATTGAGCCGCGGCGATCAGCCCGGCAACGTCGATGATGCCTAGGTCGTCGGTGCGAGAAGCGACGGCCGCCGTTGCTTGGCGGGGGGGGGAGGACACGTGACCGGCCAGCGCGCCCTCGGGCTGATGGTGAGTGATGGCGAAGTACACCAGGCCGCTCAGGCCCGTGAGCAGCACCGCTGCGGCGAAGCTGCCGGGCCAGGGGAGGCCCGCGGTTGCGCTCTCAACCTTTGCCGGGCCAGAAAAGTTGGGAGCGCGTTGCGGGAAGGAAGCAGGGGTTGTGTGGAGGGGGGGAGCTTGTGTAGGGGGCGCGCTGTCCGCCGTCTGGGCTTTAGGTGTGGTTTCGAATTCGGTGCTGGGGGGCGGCTCCACCTCAGCGAGAGGTGCGGAGGAACGGGATTGGTTGAAGCGGTCTTCTGGATTGGCCTGCGCGGCGAGCAATGCGTTTTTCCCGTTGAGGGGGTGCATCACGCTGAGCTCGGCGACATCGAGGCTTTTGCGGTCGGTAATCCGTCGTGCTGCTTTGACGTTGGGGGCCTCGATGACGGTATTTACTTCTTGGCCACTGATTCGATCGGTGCCACGCACGGCGTAGACCATTTGCGTGGGCGCCGGGGGAATCTGACTCTGGGCGTCGGGCGTATCGGGCATATTGGGGATCCTTTAGACTAGCGCAACATCGGCTTGATCCAAAGGGTGGTTTATAAATCAACCTCATTTTGAGGTGGTGTCCATAGTTGGGGTGCTGTGGAGGGCTTTTAGATGCCCCGCGGGACGTTGAAACAAGCGCTTGTACAGGGCATAAGTGTTTTCCCTGGTTTCACGCTACGGATCGTTTTTGATTGTTGCGCCTTCGGAAACCGGGGGTACCTTGTTGACTATGGCGAGTCGTGGGGCGGGTTGGATGCTCTGCGGTTTACTGCCCTGATCAACCGTGGGAGGCCGCAAAATCGTGCATGAAATGAGCCAACGCCTCGGCGCCGGCCTGTGGCATGGCGTTGTAGACCGATGCCCGGCAGCCGCCGACGCTGCGGTGGCCTTTGAGCCCGTCGAGGCCCTGGGCGGCGGCGCTTTTTATGAAGGTGGCTTCGAGAGTTTCGTCGGGTAGGCGGAAGACTACGTTCATCGACGAGCGGTAACGCTCATCGACGGGGCAGCGGTAGAACCCGCCACTTTTGGCGATAACGTCGTAGAGTACGCCGCTGCGCTTGGCGGCGGCCTGCTGAGCCCAGGCGACGCCACCGTGAGATTTGAGCCAGTCCAGTACCAGTCCCACGGCGTAGATCTGGAAGACCGGCGGGGTGTTGAGCATCGACTCGCCTTTGACGTGGTTGGCGTAGTTGAGGTAGTTGACCTGCTGGCCGTTGCACTGCTGTAGTAGCTCATCGCTGATGATCACCACGCAAACGCCCGCAGGACCGATGTTTTTCTGGGCACCGGCGTACACCAGGCCGAAGCGCGACCAGTCGATCGGGCGGCTCAAAAAGTCGCTGCTCATGTCTGCCACCAGCGGGGCATCGACCCGGGGGAAGTCTTTCCACTGCAGCCCGCCGATAGTCTCGTTGCTGGTCAGGTGGTAGTAAACGCTTTCGGGCGACGACGACTGGGTTGCGGGGTTGGGCAGGGTGGTGTAGGCGTGTTCGGTGCCGTCGAAGGCAAGACGGATGTCGCCGCCCGCAGCCTTGGCGTCGGCGATGGCTTTTTTGGCCCAGGCGCCCGAGTGGGTGTAGTCCGCTTTTTGGCCGCCGTGCAGGAGGTTCAGCGGGAGCATGCCGAACTGAAAGGTGGCGCCGCCACCCAAGAACAGCACGTGGTGGGTGTCAGGCACGGCCAGCAGATCGCGCACCGACTGCAGGGCGCGTTCGTGGACTTCGACCACAGGTTTGGAGCGGTGGCTCATTTCGACCACGGACATGCCGTTGCCGTTGAAGTCGATCAGTTCGGCCTGGATTTGCTGGAGAACGGGAAGCGGCAGGGTGCAGGGGCCGGCGGAAAAGTTGTGGATGCGGTGAGCGGTGGGCATGGGGTCGTCCGGGGTGAGCGCGGAGCGGGCGGAGCCGAAGAATTTGGCAGTTTAGCAGGCGCTTTGCGGCGGATGGTCGCCGGGGGGGGGCGGTCGGCGCTCTAGCCCGCGGCGGCGGCGACGGCCGCGGCCACGCGGGGGGCGACGGTTTGGTCCAGCGGGTCGGGGAGCACGCGGTCGGGGGTGGGATCGGCGACCGCGTCGGCGAGTGCTTTGGCGGCGGCGAGCTTCATGGCCGGAGTGATGCGGGGGGCGGCGGCGTCCAGGGCCCCGCGGAAGATGCCCGGAAAGGCCAGCAGGTTGTTGACCTGGTTGGGAAAGTCGCTGCGCCCGGTGCCCACCACCGCGGCGCCGCCGCGTTGGGCTTGGTCGGGCATGATTTCGGGGGTGGGGTTGGCCATGGCCAGGACGATGGACTGGGGCCGCATGGTGGCCACGTCGTCGGCGGTGAGTAGGTTGCCGCGGCTGACGCCGATGAACACGTCCGCGTCGCGGAGCATGTCTTGCAGCGAGCCGCTTCGTTGGTCGCGGTTGGTGAACCTCAGCAGCTGTTGTTTGGCTGCGGAGAGGCCGGCGCGGCCGGGGTGGATAGCGCCCTGGGAGTCGCAGACCACGATGTCTTGCATCGGCACGCAGACGGCGGGGTCGTGCCCGACGCAACGCAGCAGTGAGGCGATGGCGGTGCCAGCGGCCCCGGCGCCGTTGATGACCACGCGCAGCGCTTCGGGACGGCGGCCGGTAACTTTGGCGGCGTTCATGAGGGCGGCGAGTAGCACGATGGCGGTGCCGTGTTGATCGTCGTGAAAGACGGGAATGCCCAGGTCTTGCAGGCGGTCTTCGATCTCAAAGCAGCGCGGGGCGGCGATATCTTCGAGGTTGACGCCGCCGAAGCCCGGGGCCACGCGGCGTACGGTTTCGACGATGGCGTCGGGGTCTTGGGTGTCCAAGCACAGCGGCCAGGCGTCGATGCTGGCGAACTGTCGGAAGAGCATGGCCTTGCCTTCCATGACCGGCAACGCGGCGAGGGGCCCGATGTTGCCCAGGCCCAGTACCGCGGAGCCGTCGGTGACAATGGCCACGGCATTGCCGCGGCCGGTGAGCTCGCGGGCCCGGGCGGGGTCTTGGGCGATCACGCGGCAGGGTTCGGCCACGCCGGGGGTGTAGACCAGTGACAGGTCGTCGCGGGTCTGAACCGGGGCCTTGTTGGTGATCCCGATTTTTCCACGGAGTTGCTGGTGAAGTTCGAGGCTGCGTTGGTTGATCGCGTTGTCAGGCATCGAAAGGTCCTTGTAAGGGTTGCTGGGGCTGGTGATCACACCCCGATGTCTTCATTCCACAGGTCGGGGTGTTCGCGGATGAACCGGGCCATGAGCGCGGTGCAGCGCGGGTCGTTAAGCACGGCAAGCTCGACGTTGCGTTCACGAAAAAGGTTTTCGGCGCCCAGGAAGTTTTGGTTCTCGCCCACCACCACGCGGGGGATACGGTAGAGCAGGCTGGTGCCGGTACACATGATGCAGGGGCTGAGGGTGCTGGCGAGGGTGAGGGCGTGCCAGTCGCGGCGGCGGCCGGCGCGGCGGATGCACACGACCTCGGCATGAGCGGTGGGGTCGCCGGATTGGACGCGTTCGTTGTGGCCTTGCGCCACCAGGGTGCCGTCGGCGGTGGCCAGCACGCTGCCGATGGGCAGGCCGCCTTGGTCGTAAGACTTCTGGGCCTGGGCGAAGGCGGCGTCGATAAGGCGCTGGTCGGCGTCGGTGGGCATGGCGGGGGGGACCCGGGTCGTGGAGGGGCGTGCTAGAAGTCGTGCTGCAACGCCGCGAGCACGCCGGGAGTGGCTGCTTCGAGCAGGTTCAGCACCACTTCGAACCCGCGGTCACCGCCGTAGTAGGGGTCGGGCACTTCTTGGGGGGTGTCGATATCGTCGTCGTAGTCGGGCAGGAAGGTGCCTAGTAGGCGGGTGCGGTCGGGGTTGGCGCCCGCGTCCAGTAGGTCTTCGAGGTTGCTCTGGTCCATGGCTACGACCAGGTTGAAGCGGTCGAAATCGTCGCGGACGACCTGGCGGGCGACCGAGGTCAGCGTGTGGCCGCGGGCCGCACCGGCGTCTCGCATGCGACCGTCTGCCGGATGGCCCGCGTGGTGGCCGATCGTGCCGGCGGAATCGGCGGTAAATTGCTCGGTCAGCCCTTGCGTGGCGAGGTGGGTGTTGAAGACCGCCTCGGCGGCGGGGCTGCGGCAGATGTTGCCCAGGCAGACGAAAAGGACTGAGGGGCTAGAGTGGGCGTCGGACATCGGCTGAGTTTAGCGCACGGCGGCGGGTTGCGATGCGGTACGGTGGAAGGATGACCACGCGGACCAACCAGTTTGAATTTGGGCCCGAATCGCTGTGGAGGCGTGTTGGACGCTGACCGCCCGCGCATCTCGCAGCGCGCTGCCCTGGGGTGGCGCGCGTACTTCGCCCAGCAGATGACGGCGGAGGAGGCTGCTGCGGGCTGGGTGCCGGCGCGGGTGTGCCGGGTGCAGGCGCGGCGGTGCCGTGTGTGGCTGGTGCCCGCGGAGTCCGGCGCCGGGGAGGGGGTGGATCCACCGGACGAGCAAAACCTGGCCGTGGCCCTGTTTGGCGAGGCCGGGCTGCCGGGGGTGGGCGACTGGGTGCTGGTGGACCCCGCGGCGGCGGGGCGGCCGCGGCGGCTGGAGCGTTTCAGCGTGCTCACGCGGCGGGCGCCCGGCTCGCGGGTTCAGGACCAGGTGCTGGCGGCGAATGTGGACACGCTGCTGGTGGTGACCGCCTGCAATGAGGAATTCAGTGTGGGGCGCATCGAGCGCTACCTGGCCCTGGCCGCCGGGGCCGGGCCGGCGACCCGGCCGATTCGGGCGGTGGTGGTCCTGACCAAAGCGGACCTGGCCGACGACGCGGAGCGTTACGCCGCGGCGGCACGCCGGCTGGGTGAGGGGATGCCTGGCGGACTGCGGGTGGAGGTGATGGATGCACGCGACCCCGAGCAGGTCGCACGCCTCGGTGATCTGTGCGGGTCGGGTCAGACGGTGGCGGTGCTGGGGTCGTCGGGGGTGGGCAAGTCGACGCTGATCAACGCGATTTCCGATGCGCAGCAGAAGACCGGCGCGGTGCGAGGCGACGACAACAAGGGAAAACACACCACCACGTCGCGCTCGCTGCACCGCCTGCGGGCGGGCGGGGTGATTGTGGACCTGCCGGGCATCCGCGAGCTGCAGCTGGCCGACGGCGGCGGGCTGGACGTGGCTTTTGCCGAGGCGGCGGAGGTGGCTGCTCGCTGCCGATTTAGCAACTGCAGGCACACCGGCGAGCCGGGCTGCGCGGTGGCCGTGGCGCTGGCTCAGGGCATGCTGGATCCGCGGCGTTGGGAGAACTACCGCAAACTACTGGCCGAGCAGGCGGGCTATCTGGAGCAGCGGTCTCGGCAAGACCGGCGGGCCAACCGCCGCCTTCGTCCGGACGGGGATCGCCGTTGATCCGAACGTGTGGGTGTCTTATGCCGAGCGGTTGATCACCACGCCTTGGGGTTGGTAGGTTTCGGTCTTGCGGGGGCGGCCGTAGTGATAGCCCTGGGCGAAGTCGCATCCCCAGCGGTTGACCGCGGCGGCCTGGGCGCTGTCTTCCACGCCCTCGATGACCACCGAGAACCCCAGGTGGTGAGCCAGGTCGCTGATGGTGCGCACGATTGCAGCGTGGCGCGGGTTGGTCTCGACCGCCCGCATAAACGACTGGTCGATTTTGAGTACGTCGATGGGGAAGCGGTGCAGGGCGCTCAGCGACGAGTAGCCGGTGCCAAAGTCGTCCAGGTGTACCCGCACGCCCAGCTCGCGGGCGGCGTGGAGCACCCGCTGGATGTCGATGGTCTCGTCCATGATGGTGGACTCGGTCAGTTCGATGCGCAGCTCGCCGGGGCTGATGTCGAACTCGGTGACCAGTGCCGCGAGCTTGTCGACAAAGTCGCACTGCAGCAGCTGTTTGAGCGCGACGTTCACGCTGACCGCCCGGGGGGTGCCCGGTCCGGGGTGGGCCCGCCACGTGGCCAGCTGTGCGCAGGCCCGCCGCAGCACCGAGTCACCCAGGGCGACGATCAGCCCGGCCTCTTCGGCCGCGGGGATGAAGACGTCCGGGCCGACTGGCCCGTGGCCGGGACGCTCCCAGCGGGCCAGGGCCTCGACCGAGACCAGTTTCATATCCGGCACGCTGACGATCGGCTGGTACACCAGCGTGATTTGCTCTTGATCGATACCCCGCCGCAGGTCTGCGAGCAGTTCGATGTGGTCGCGTTGGGACACAAACATGGCTTCGTCGAAGACTGCGTAACCGTTCCGCCCGCCGCGCTTGGCCTGGTACATCGCCATGTCGGCGTGGCGTAAAACGTCGTTGCGGTCTGCGCAGTGCCGGTCGCCGGTGGCCACCCCGATACTGACGCTTACCTGTTGCTGCATACCGTCGAGCTGGACCGGGCCTGAGACTGCAGCCAGCAGACGCTCGGCCATGTGGTAGGCCTGCTCAGGGGCGTGCAGGCCGTCAAGCAGTACGACGAACTCGTCTCCTCCCAGCCGGGCGGCGAAGCGGCCGCTGGATTCGGGAAAGGCATCGTCGTGGGTGGCCTGGAGCTCGGCTTCGAGGCGCCGGGCCACGGTGGTCAGCAGGCGATCGCCCACCGGGTGGCCCAGGGTGTCGTTCACGATTTTAAAATCGTCCAGGTCGATGTAGACCACCGCGAAGTGTGTGTCGGCGGCTTCATTAAGAGAATCGAAGCAGTTTGCCAGGTGGTGATCAAACGCCTGGCGGTTGTGCAGGCCGGTGAGCGTGTCGTGGGTGGCTTGGTGGTGTAGCCGGGCTTCGGCTTCCCCGCGGCGCTGGATCTGTTTTTTGAGTTCGCGATTGGCGAGCGTGAGTTCTTGGGCGTTGGCCTGCAGCGCCCGGGCGTGACGCTGGGCCTGCCGGCGGAGCTCACCTTTGCCGGTAAGTGCAGCCACGAGCTGGCGGGCTTCGGCGGGGTCGAAGGGTTTTTTTAGCAACACCAGCTGATCCGCGTGCCCCAGCCGCTGCATCACGCTGCTCAGGTCGTCGTCGGAATAGGCCGTGCAGCACACGACGTGTAGGTCCGGATCGATTTCCCAGATGCGACGGATCGTCTCCTCGCCGCCGATACCCGGAGGCATCCGCATATCGACAAAAACTACGTCGTAGCGCTGGTTCGCGTTGGCCCGATCTTGGACCTTTTGCAGGGCTTCTTCCCCTTGGAAGGCGAAATCCAGGGACACGGGCGGATGGCCGACCGGTCCGTTGGCTGGCGGGCTGGCGTCCGTGTGGCCGAACAAAACCTGTTCGTCTTCTTCGAGTTCCGATGCGGTTTGCTGGGCCGCGAAAACCTCGGAGAAGGCCAGGTGAACGCTGGCCTGGTCGTCTACGACCAGGACTTGGGGGTTCGGTGTGGGGTTTGCCCCCGGGGGGGCGTCGAAGCCGGGGCTCATGCCGGTTCTCCGGCGGGGTTGGTATCGGTACGACCCGCGTGCTCGTGCCACGGGATTTCCAGGCGGAAGCAGGCGCCCTGTCCGGGCCCTTCGCTGGTGGCGCTCAGCCGGCCTCCCATTTCGATGGCGGAGATTGCACAGTAGTGAAGGCCCATGCCGCGTCCCCGATCATTGGTGGCGGGTTTGGTGGTGAAGCCGTCAGAGAAAATGCGTTCGATTAGTTCTGGAGCGATGCCGATTCCGTTGTCGCGAACGGTGAAGACCAGGTGGTCGCCTTCGTGTGTGGCGGTCAGATCGACTTGGCGCGCTTCTTGGGAGCTGCCTTGTTGGTTCACGGCGTCGTGGGCGTTGGTTAGCACATTGACCAAGACCTGGCTGAGCTTGCGTCGATCCAGCACCAAAGTAGGCATGGTTTCGCAGTGCAGGCCGAGCGTGATGCCCGCGGCTTCGAAGGCGGGGCGGGTGTTCGCCGCGACCTGATCGAGCATCCGGGCGACGCTGATGGGTTCGTCGACCGTGGCGGGCCCGGCAAGATCAGCCTGGGAGGCGACGAGTTCTTGCAGGTGGTTGATACAACCGCCAAGGGTTTCGATGCGGTTGTGCAGATCCTTTTCGTCGCTGGCCATCTGATGGCAGAGCTTTTGTAAGTAAGACGGGAGGCGCTGGCCGCGGGGGTCAGACGTCAGAAACGCCGGAAGGTCGTGGTCGTGTTGCTGCAGGAGCTCGGCACTTTGCGCCAGGCGTTCGGTGCGGCTGTTGTTGGTGTGGTCACGCAGGGAACTGGTGAGGGCGGTGACGCTGGTCAGCACGTTCCCCACGTTGTGCAGCACGCCGCTGGCGGCCTCGGCCCGGCCGGTGTGGCGGGCGTGGTCGGCGAGCCGGGCACGGGAGTGCTCCAACTGATCAAGCATGTGGTCGAAGCCGCGGGCGAGGGTTCCGATCTCGTCGCGCCGATCCAGATCCATGCGGACGGTGAGGTCTTCGTTTTCGGCGACGCGGTCGGCGTGTCGGGTGAGCCGCGAGAGCGGGCCGACGACGACGCGTTGTAAAGCGAAGGCCAGCAGCAACAGCACGCCGGCTGCCGCGACGGCTTGGGCGGCCCGGGCGTAGCCCAGTGCCTGGCGGCCGCGGCCGGTGATTTCGCGATCAACTTGGGCCTTGAGCGTGAGTCCGGGCGCGCCGTTGAGTTGTGGCATGGCGGCCAGCACGTGCAGGGTGTCTTGATCGATGGTTTCGATTGTCGGTTCGATGTTGCTCCGCGGGGGGGTGTCTTCGGAGGTTTGGCCCGCGGTGAACTGCACTTTCGTCTGTTCGTTGAGCCGGCTGATCTGATCGGCGTCGAGGAATCGTCCGATGATCATGGCGCCGGTCCGTGGCCCTTCGGATTCGCTGGTGAGGATGGGGCGGCTGGCCACCAGCAGCGGGCCGCGCGGAGTCATCATCAGGCCCGAAACCAGCGAGTCTTCGTGGTCGGTCAGCGCCAGTAGCGCGTGGTCCGGATCCAGTCGATCACGGGGCAGGGCGTCGTCGTCGGCCGGGACGGGGGGCAGGAGGTTGTCGTCTTCGTCGGCAGCGTCGCCGGCGAGGTAGGTGTGGGCCAGGGTCCCGTCGCGCCTGGCGATGTACATAAGCCCCACGTTGGTGGCTTGGTACCACCCAACTTGCATTAGGTTGGCTTCGTCGTAGGCCTCGGTGCCGATGCCTTGGACGTACTCGTAGGTGTCGGTCCAGTTCGACCAATCAAGGCAAAGCACTTCGAGGTGATGGATCTCGCGATCGATGGCCTCGCGGCACCGTGTGATGTCTTTGATTGCTTCGTCACGCTCAAGCTCTGTGAAGAGCGGTGAGATGACCGCACGCTGGATGGCGAACTCGGTCGCGGCCATGAGGGTGACCGCGGTGAGACCAACGAAGATCAGTTTGAGGCGGAGGGTCATGGTTTAAGCCCTGGCTGACGTACGCGAAGGGAGGGGGCGGTATCACTCCAATAAAGTGTTCGGTCAGAAAAACGGTTTGAATGAGTGTTGGCCAGTGGCAAGGGGTGTAGCCCCGAAACCCCAATGGGGGGAGGCAATTTGGTGATTTATAAGTCTTTTTAAAAAAAGTTTTTAAACCTTATTAGGGGGGCGGTGTATGAGGCGATCGCGGCCTGTTTCTTTTCGGAACCATGGCTTTCTGGCTTGGAAGTTATCGGCAGATGTCCGGTCCGGTTTGCTTTCTCCCTGGCCCCGAGACACGATGGGGTATGCCGAAAACAGATTCCGCGGACGTGGTGGTAAAAGTTGCGACGCCGACTGCCGAGATGGCTCAGCGGGCCGGGGCCGAACCTGCCGGGGCGCAGGAGTGGTCGGGGGTTGGCGAAGAGTTGAACGACGTGCGGTTGGTGAATGCCTCGGATTTCGAGGTGTTCGCGGTCAGGGTGGGCCGGCGGTTCAAGCAGTTTGCGAACCTGCCGGGTTGCACTGCGGATCCCGCGGCGCCGAGTCGGCGAGCGGTGGCCCGGCTGGGCGACGACGCGGTGGCGGTGGTTGTTCCCTTCGGGGTGGCGGTGTTTTTTAACACCCCGCGCGAGGACCGCCGGACGTTCTTAAAGACGTTGAAGGACTTTATCGAGCCCGCGGACGCGGCGGTGGGGTCTGAGGAGGCGGCGGTACGGCTGGTGACCGAAGTCGGTGCGTCGGATCGGGTGACTGCAGGAGAGATTTTACTGGGCGCAGGGACCGACGCCCGGCTGCTGGTGGTGGCCGACGTGTTATCGAAATCGGTGGTGCTTCAGGAGTACGAGGAGCGGATCCAATCCAACCTCGACCGCATCGGAGTGCTTGCACGTGAGTTGGGGGAGAAGGGCACGCCGATCCGTAAACGCCGGCGGCTTATGCAGCACAGTGGAGAGATGCTTGCCTTGGAGGCGGACCTGCTGGGCGGGGTGCAGATCGATGAGAAGCCGGATGTGCTTTGGGAGCGTCCGGGGCTGAAACGGCTTTACGACAACCTGCTGGAAGAATACGGCCTGACCGAGCGGCTGTCGGTGATGGAGCACAAACGGCAGGTGATTGGGCGGACGAATCAGACCCTGATTGATCTGATTAACACGCGTGATTCACATCGCGTGGAGTGGTACATCTTCTGGCTGATTGCCTTCGAAGTGATTTTCTTCGGCTTTATCGATTGGCCGGAAATCGTGGAGCGCTGCCACAATCTGGTGGGCTATTTTTGATCGTGGACGGCATCTTATCGAGGGCCGCCGATTTTTTTGTAACGGGTATGGCTCCAGAGCGTTGTCGGCGGTGCGTGGGTGTTTAGACCTGAGCCTGGAGCGTGTAGCTCCAGGCGTGACGCCCGGCTTTGATCCGGTACGTGGACAGGGTGTCGGGGCCGCAGCTGTTGGTGCCTACACCGCGGTGGGTGGCGTCGAGGCAGAGGATGGTTTCGGGCCGGGGCGCGAGGTCGTAGGTGTGGAAGGCCGCGGTGAGGTCGTCGGGGGTGAAGTGGCTGGCGCTGAAGCAGAACGGGGTGGGGGCGCTGACGGTCAGGCGCGGGGCGGCGCCGGCGGTCTTTGCTTGCCCGATGGTGCAGTAGCGCACGCCGGTTTTGAGCCCGTGTTCCTGGGGGACGACGTAGGGGACGTACTCTTCGGCGACGGTCGATCGGAAGCGGCTCAGCACCGCGGCGCTCCGGCGGTCGGGGTAGGTTTCGTGCGGGGCGCCGGTGGGCAGGCCGTGGCCGTACCAGGCCAACTGCTCGAAGCCCGGGGCCAAGGCGAGCGTGACGCCCACCCGCGGGGGGTCTTTGAGGGCGGGCGGGAGAATGGCGGTGTTGTCAACGACGATCGCACCGTTCGCGTGCAGGGTATAGGTATGGCGGTGGGTGATCGTGTGGGTGTCGCCGTGTTCGTCGGTGCAGGTCCAGCGGTCATTGAGGGTGACTGACGCGGTGCGCTGATCGCGCGAGCGGCGGGGTGACGAAGCGGCCGAGGTTTCGAGGGCCAGTTCGTTTAGGCCCGCGCGGCACCAGCGTCCGAGCATCTTCCACTCGGCGGTCCACTGCTCGGCTTTGCCTTTGACTCCGTCGTTGCTGGTGGGGCCGCGCCACAGGTTGAGCTGCGGGCCGTCTTGCACGAGGGGCTGGCCCTGGGCGGTCATGCGGCGCACGCGGCCGCGCCGGGTGTCGATCTGCAGCGCGACCCCCGCGGCGGAGAGGGTGATGTCGCGTTTGCCCGCGGCGACTTCGACGCGGCCGGCACGCGGTGGCTTCGCGGCGGGCGTGGGGCGAGATTTGAGCGGGAACTGCTCCCAGGCCACGAGGTGGCCTTTGGGGCACCACGCGGTCTTGTTCGCGCTGGTGGCCTGGACGGTGAGCGTGGCTTCCCCCGCGGGCAGCGCCGACGTGTCAAAAGCGAGATCGACCCGGGCGGATTGCTGCGGCTCGACCTTGCCGGGGCGGGTGGTGCCGTGGTGAATCGGCTTGCCGTCGACCTCGACCGCCCAGTTGAAGGCGAGCCAGCCCAGGTGGGTGAACCAGTCTTTGTTGCGGACGGTGAGGGTGTGGCCGCGCAGGGCGAAGCCCACGGGCTGCTGTACCTTGCGGCATTCGAACAACGCGGGGTGTGGCGTGCGATCGGCCGCGACCAGACCATCGCAGACAAATTCGGCGTCGTGGATTTTTTCGCCGAAGTCGCCTCCGTAGGCGTACCACGCGGTGCCGTCGTCGTCGATCTGTTTGAGGCCGTGGTCGACCCATTCCCAGATGAAACCGCCTTGCAGGCCCTCGTGCTGCTCGAAGGCGTCCCAGTATTCTTGCAGGCAGCCGTTGCTGTTGCCCATGGCGTGGGAGTATTCGCAGGGGATGAATGGCCGCGGGTCGTTGTTGCGCTGGCTATAGGCGATCATCTCGTCGATCGGGCGGTACATGGGGCACACCAGGTCGTTGGCCAGCGGGTCGCCGGCGACTTCGATGGATTCGCCCTGGGTCCAGCGGGCGCGCACCGTGCCTTCGTAGTGCAGGGGCCGGGTCGGGTCGTAGGTGCGGATCCAGGTGGCCATGGCGTCGTGGTTTTCGCCGTAACCGCTCTCGTTGCCCAGGCTCCACAGGATGACGCTGGCGTGGTTTTTGGTCCGCTTGACCATGTTCATGGCGCGGTCCATGAAGGCGTCGTGCCAGCGCGGGTCGCGGCACAGGGTGGTGTAGTTCGCGTGGCACTCGGCGTTGGCCTCGTCGATCATGTACAGGCCGTACTCGTCGCACAGCGCGTACCACCGCGGGTCGTGGGGGTAGTGGGCGTTGCGCACCGCGTTGAAGTTGTTCTGCTTCATCAGCACGATGTCCTGCACCATGCTTTCGCGGGTGAGGGCTTTGGCCCGGGTCTCGTGGTGCTCGTGGCGGTTGACGCCGCGGATCATGACCGGTGCGCCGTTGATCCGCAGCTCGCGCGGGGCCATCTCGACGCGGCGGAAACCCACGCGTACCACGGCGTGCTCGATGGCTTTGGCCCGCTGCTTGCCCCGAGCGTCGCCGGCGTGGAGGGATACCGCGACGGTGTACAGCGTGGGGGATTCGGCCGACCAGGCGTCGACTTTGAGGTTTTCCAGGCGGATGCGGGCGACGTTGCGATCGACCGCGTAGTGGTGGGACACCGAAGCGTGGCCAGCGCCCCGGGGAACGGGCCGGCCCTGGGCGGTGAGCAGTTGCAGCTTGACGTGGTGGTCGCCGGCGGGCGGCGGATCGAAACCCAACTGGATGTCGGCTTCGAGGCGGCCGCGGCCGGTGTGCGGGTCGCGGTCGGCGCGGGTGAAGAGGTCTTCGATGCGGGCGGCGTCTTGCGCGTAAACGTGGACGCCGCGGAACACGCCTCCCAGCCACCACTGGTCCTGGTCTTCGATGTAGGAGGCGTCGGACCAGCGGATGCAGACCAAGGCGACGTGGTTGCGGCCCGGGGTGGTGAAGGCGGTGATGTCGAATTCGCTGGGCAGGCGGCAGTCTTTGCTCATGCCCACGTAGTGGCCGTTGACCCAGACGCACAGCACGCTCTCGGCCGCGCCCACGTGCAGGACCTGCCGGCGGCGGTTCCAGGGTTTTGGAACGGTGAAAGTCCTGCGGTAGACCCCGGTGGGGTTGTTTTTGGCCGCTTCGGGCGGCAGGGCGGGGGGGGTGTTGGTCCAGGGCATCTGCACGTTGGTGTAGATGGGGCTGCTGTGGCCGTGCTGGGTCCAGTTGCTGGGCACGGGCAGGGATTCCCAGGCACCGTCGGCCGTGGCGGGCTGCACGGCGCGGGCGGGCACGGCTTCGGGGCGTGGGAACAGGCGGAACTTCCAGTCGCCGTCGAGCGAGAGGGCCCAGGGCGATGCCGCGGGATCGAGGGTGCGGGCGAAGTGCAGGGCGGCGGCGCGCGTGGGGCAGGGCACCAGCGGGGTGCGCCCGGGCAGGCGATTGAGGTGGGTTGCTTCAGGGGTCTCCCAGAAGGGAGGCAGGCCGGGGGTGCGGGGAAAAAGGGGCTTCATCCCCGGATTAAATCACAAGACGCCGGGACGGGAGGGACGCGAGGCGCCCGCCGGGCTGGAGCTGATCCGATAACCCGGCGGCTGCTGCCGCGGGGTGCGGGCCGGTTGGGTTGGTCGCGTCAGGTGGGCGATAGGGAGGATGGCCCCGAGAGTTTGTTTGTGCTCGCGGTTGCCGCCAATGTCCCACCCCTGCAGGAATGACGTGATGTCTTACCCAACTCGTATGGCACGGGCTTGTCTTCGGTTGTCCGGCGTGGGGTTGTTGTTAAGCGCGGGAGCGGCGTGGGCCGCGCCGGCGGTTTCAAACCTCAACGCGGTCTACCGGTCGGGGCAGGTGTTCCTGACTTGGAGCGAGACGAACGTTCCTGCCGACACGACGTTTAACGTTTATCTGTCCGAGACGGCGCTGACCCCGCAAACGCTGGACTCTGCGGCGTTGATCGGGCATACCATCGAGAAGTACAGCGCGACGGACTGGTGGCTGGACCCTGCGGCGTTTACCCAGGGCACCCCGGCGTCGCCGCAGGGATTTGTGATCGAGGACGAGGGGCGGCCGTTGAACCCGCGGTCGGGGCTGTTCGTACACACCGTGACCGACGACAACGTGGACCGCATGCACTTCGCGGTGACGACCACGGCGGGAGACGGCACTGAAGACCGGTCGGTGGTGCCGGGGGCCAACGCGACCCGCGGCGCGGTGCGTGGCGCGGTGGAGATGCCCCAGCCCGTCCGGCTGGGCGATGCGCCGCAGCCCGGTGCGGGGCGCGGCCGGGCGCTGGTGCTGCGTCTACACGGCCGTGGGGCCGATGCGAACGGTGCGGCCCAGGGGGCGAATTTTGTGATGTACGGCACCACCAAGCACGGCTGGCGACAGGGGCTGGCGCGACGCTTTACGGTGTTCGGCAATCCGAACCGCATCGAGGTGGATCCGCTGGATCGCATGTGGGTGGGCCGCTCGTTGGCTTCGTCGGGCGACCGCCGCGACTCGGGCAAAGCGATTAATACCTGGTGGTACGGGGGAAACAACAAGATCTACGACGCCGCGAAGGTCCACGAGGGGGTGGTGGTCAACTACACCGAGCGCTACTTGTTGTGGCTGGTGGAGTGGGCGCAGAGCTACTACGGAACGAACCCGAACATGACGGGTCTAGAAGGCTTCTCTATGGGCGGGAGCGGCGCGATTTCTTTGGGTTTCAACCACCCGGAGACCTTCAGCTTCATTCTGGCGCGGGTGCCTCTGCCGGTGTACGGCCAGCGAGAGGGCTTCCACGGGCTGCGGACGATCCACCGCCTCAATGGTTTGGCCGGTGGTTTTGCCGCCGACGAGACGCTGATGAGTGACGAAGGCGTGCCCGTGGTCGAGCGGATGGATGCGATCCGTATTGCGGCAGAGCACCCCGGCGAGCTGCCTTACCTGGTGGTGTTGAACGGCCGCCGCGACGAATCGATGCCCTGGGCCAATAACCCGCCATTTTACCGCGCTCTGGCCGAGGGCCGCCGCGGCTTTATGGCGTACTGGAACAACGGTGGGCACGACATGTTTCGTAACCTTCCCGCTGATATTTCCGGACACCTAGACCGCCTGCCGGCCTTCGCCAGCGATCAGGCCTACCCGGCGTTCAGCAACTTCACGGGCAATGGCGAACCGGGAAACGGTTCGATCACCGACGGCGACATCGAAGGGGCGTTTAACCGTGGCCTGGTGTGGAGTGGGGTGGAGGACTCGGACCGGGGCTTTGCCGTCACCGTGACGTCGGACGTTCGAGGCGCGCGGGTGGACGTCACCCCGCGGCGTCTCACCGGGTTTGTGGTGGCGCCCAACGAAAGCCTGCGGGCGACCGTGGACGGCCGGGTGCTTAATGTCCGTGCGGATGCGCAGGGCTTGGTGACGATTCCCGGCGTGGCGCTTTCCGGGGCGCCGATACGGATCGAGTTGACCCGCTGACCCGCTGACCCGCGGGCCCGGCCCGCGGCTTTGCCCGATAACCTCGGCTTCGTGCATCAGCCCGCTCGGCCGGCTTCAGCGGCGGCTGGGTGACAGCAGGAGGGTTGCGGAGACGGACCGAGCCGGATTAGAAGACCCCACGCGACGCGAAGATTGTTCACTGAATCCCCCGCAAGGGGTGATGTTAAGATGACGGTTCACCGATGAGGTGATCCCGCCCCAGGCATCTGCGCCTCCGATCAGGACCGAAGTACTTTGAGATACCGCTTCCGAGGCTTAATGCGCGACACCGGGAAACCGGTCGAGGGTCACGTCGAGGCCCCGTCGGTCGATCAGGCCTACACCCTGATGGGCAATAACAACATTGTCTGCGAGTCGCTTCGCGAAGACCCCCGCCTAGGGGACTTCACCGGGACCGAGGCCGTGCCGTCTCCGGGCGGACCCGCCGCTGAGAGCGACGATTTCACCCACGCGATCGATTCGGCGCTCGACACCAGCTCGACGCAGGTGAACGTCGATGACCTGTGGCGCAAGTACCGCGGGCAGCGGGTGCGGGTGATCGACCGCGACAAGATCCGTAACCGCGTGATGAGCGTGGTCAGCAAGGCGATGCTGTCCGGCGGCGGCGGCGACAGCGGTGAAAAACAGACGCTTCAGCGGGTCGAAGAAGCCCTGACGAAGATGTTCGGGGATAACCAGAACCTCACCAGCGAGATCTCGCCGGGGCAGGCCGCGGCTCAAGCCGCGGGGACCCCCAGCGCCCAGATGGGCCAGCTCACTGACATGGTGCTGGACCTGCAGAAGTCGATGGCCGAGCTCAAAGCGCTGGTTCGCAAAGGCGGCGGCGGCTGGGGCGGCGGCGGTGGTGGCGGCGGCCGTCGTGGGGCGATGATTAAGTCGGTTAAAGACCCGAAGAACGACAAGGTATTGCTAGAGATCTTCGAGACCAACGTGAAGCTACAAAAAGGTGCGGCCCAACGTCACGGTGGCGGCGGGGCGGCGGCGGCGATCGCGGCCGCCGCTGGGGCGGCCAAGTCTGGTCCGTCCGAGGCGGCCAAACGGCTGGCGGCTCAGTCCAAGGCCAAAGACGCCGCGAAGAAAGCCGCCCGTCCCGATTGATGCTCGCCGTGCCCGGCGTTTAGGGCGCCTCCCTGGACGGCCGATAGGGAGTCGCCGTACCCAGATGTGTCCCGCCAAGGGCCTAAAACGTGTATGAATGAGTGTTCCGCTGTGTGGCGGCGCACACCAACCCGCCGCCCGGAACCCCCACCGGACCGCCCGCGCCCCACTGGGCCGGGGTCCCTCTTTTGATCAGGAGACCGCTTCAATGAGCAAGAACGTAACCACCGACGACAGCGCCGTGCCCGAGAACGCCCTGTTCATCGGCATCGACCTGGGCACCAGCCGCTCGGCCATTTCGGCTGCCAACGGCCTGCGCAAGAACGTTGAGTCGTACGTCGGCTGGCCCAAGGATGCCGTGTCGCTCAAGCACCTGGGCGGCCGCGATATCATTTTTGGTAAAGATGCGTTGGACAACCGCCTTAGCCTGGATCTGTACCGCCCGTTGGGTGTCGGGGTCATCCAGGAGGATAAGGACGGTAGCCGTAATCTCGAAGCCGCCAAAGAGCTGATCAACTACCTCGTGGAGATGGTTGAGCCCGCCCGCGGTGAGCAGGTCTATGGCGTGGTGGGCGTGCCCTCTGAAGCCAGCGGAAAAAACAAAGAAGACATCATCGAAGTTACCAAGGGTATTTTCGATGCGGTGATGATCTGTACCGAGCCGTTCTGCGTGGCCTACGGGCTGGACCGCACCAGCGACGTGCTGGTGGTGGACATCGGCGCAGGTACCACCGACCTGGTGCGGATGCACGGCACCGTGCCCGGCCCGGATGACCAGTTGAGCCTTGACGTGGCCGGCGACGCGGTCGACAAGGCGATGATGGAGAACATCAAGAAAAAGTACCCCGAAGCCTCGGTCAGCATGAACATGATCAAGCGCTTTAAGGAGCAGTACGGCTTCGTACACAGCGGCACCGACAAGATCGAGGTCGAGATGCCGGTCAACGGCAAGCCCACCATGCACGACGTGACCGATGAGATCCGCGACGCCTGCTCGATTCTGATCGATCCCATCGTCGAGGGCATCCACAAGCTGATCGCCACCTTCGACCCCGAGTTCCAGGACCGCCTGCGCGACAACATTATCCTCGCCGGGGGTGGTGGCCTGATGCGGGGTTTGAACAAAGCCATCGAAGACAAGCTCGAGCGCGTCGGCGGGGCCAAGGTCACCGTCGTCGAAGAACCGCTCTACAGCGGCAGCAACGGCGGTCTGAAGCTGGCCATGGACATGCCAATGGATTACTGGCAGCAGCTGAAGTAAGCACCTGTTGCGCTGTGTCAACAACTCGATTCTCCCCGACCCCGTCATGGCTTGGCGGGGTTTTTTTATGCTTGCCGGGCTCTACTGCCGCGCCAAGTATCCCTTGAAACATCCAACGGGTCCGACCGTCCGGTACACCCCCCGCCCCCATCGGAGCCAGATGCCGTCCGCGCGGTCGCCGGGCGGGCGTGGACTGCGAATCGACGGGGAGCGCCGTAAACGCGTCTTGCGGCGCGACCAATTCGACCGCTGTGTTGAAAACCGTGGGTAGAGGGGCGTGCGGTGGTATGGCGACGCCGTGCGGCAGCAGGAGAGACCACTCCGTGTGCTAGTGGCGCTTGGGGGGCGGTGTGTCGCGGCGAGGTAGGGCGGTTGTCGGCGCGGCGGGCGCGTGGGGTCAAGAGCGGGAATCTACGGTTTGGGCCAGCTTGAACCGACTGATCATTTCGTGAAGTTCAGAGGCTTTGCGGGTGAGCTGGGCGGCGGCTTCGAAGCTCTGCTCGGCGCCCTGAGAGGCGTCACGGATCGCCGCGCTGGTGGCGTCCACGGTACGGCTGATCTGGAGGGTGGTGGCGGACTGCTCTTCGGTGGCCGACGCGATGGCGTGGATCATGCCCGCAACCTCGTCGGTACTCTCGACGATCAGCTTGAGCGATGAGCCGGCCTTGTGGGCCAGGTCCACGCTTTCGTGGACTTGGCCGGCGCCCACTTCCATGCGTTGGACCGCGTCGGAGGTCTCATTTTGTATCGCGCGGATCGATTGGCCGATTTCTTGCGTGGCTTCGGTGGTGCGGTCGGCGAGCTTGCGCACCTCGTCGGCCACGACGGCAAACCCGCGGCCGTGTTCGCCGGCGCGGGCCGCTTCGATGGCCGCGTTGAGTGCCAGCAAGTTGGTCTGCTCGGCGATCTCGTTGATCACCGCGACGATTTCGCCGATCTGGGCGCTGCGTTTGCCCAGCTCGGTCACGCTGCTGGCCGAGGCGTTCACCGCGTCGCTGAGCGTGCTCATGCCGGTGATTGTCTGGTGGACGATTTCGCCGCCGCTGGAGGCCGCTTCGCCGGCCCGAATCGAGGTGCTACTTGCGTCGGCCGCCTGCCGGGCGACGTCGCCCACGGCTTTGTTCATTTCTTCGATGGCGTGGCTGATGTCGGCCGCTCGCTCGTTCTGACGGTTCATGTTGGTGGCCATGGACTGGGCGTTCCCGCGGATCTCGTCCGCGGCGGCGGTGACGGAGAGCGTGGCGTCGCGGACCGTGGCGATTGTGTCGTGGGTGCGCGAGATAAAAGCGTTTACTTTGGAGCCCAACTCGCCCAACTCGTCGTGCCGCTGGTCATCGACGCGGTGGGTGAGGTCGCCGTCGCCGTCGGCGATTTCGCCCACCCGTTCGATGACCGCTTTGAGCGGCACCACCGTGCCGCGGTAGATCAGGTATCCGGCGAAAGAGGCCAGTAGGGTGGCGAACACCGAGACGGCGAGGATCGTGCGGTTGGCGCTTGCGATGACCTGTTCGGTCTCTTGCTCTGCGGCGTGGCTGTCGTGGATCAGCGACTCCTGGATCTCGATCTGCAACCGGGCGATCTCGGGTCCGATCCGGTCCAGGGTTCCCTGAACCAGGGTGTTACGCTGGACGACCAGGCCGTGGACCCGGTTCAAGGCATCGAGGTAGCGGGCGAGGTTTTGGGTGGCCGAGGCCAGCTGGTTTTGGGTGGTGGGGTCTTGCACGGCGGACGTGGCGCCGGTCAGGGCGTGGTGGGCGGCCTGGAGCAGGGCCGAGGCTTTTTTGTACTCTTGCTCGTCGGATGTGGAGATGAACTTCACCACGGCCAAGCGGCCTTCGAGCGCGTCCCAGAGGCCCGGGAGAAGCTGCTGGGCAGCCTGGTCTTCCCCGCGGCTGCTCAGCTGAGCGGCCGCCTGCTTGATGGCCGTGGAAATCTGCGGCCCCACGGTGTCCAGCACGCTGAACCGCAGTTCGTTGCGTTGGTTGATGATGGTCTGGACCTGGCCAAACGCCCGGTCGTATTCTGCGAAAAGAACTTCGATTTGGTCGAGCCGCTCGACGCGCCCGTGGTCGCTGAAGTTTGCGCGGCTTTCGGCGGTTGCTTCGGCCAGTTTGTCGCGCCAAGAGTGGTACTCGTGAACGTCTTGGGGCTGGTTGCGGATGAGAAAATCTTTGACTTTCATGCGCGCCATCAGCATGTCGACGCTGGCGTGACCTCCGGTGGCGGCGTCTTCGATCATGCCGGCGACGGCTTCCATGCTCTGTGCAGATTTGACGTTGTTGGTATAGCTCAGGAAGGCCAGACCGATCAGCAACGTCAGGGTGAGACCGAAACCGAGAACCAATTTTTTTGCGATGGTGAGCTTGAGCATGATGGGGCGCCGATATCGTAAGGAAGGCGTGTCGCCCCGGACGTGCGGGGTGGGCGAGGGGGATCTGGCAAGGCACCGCGAACTAGATACACGTGGCTATCGACGTCTCAAAAAACGGGGTTGACGGGGGCCGGGAATCTCCTAGGTCATCTGCCGGCTGTCCGGGGGCGAAGTCTCTGCGCAGGCACAGGAACCGGTTTTTATCCGGCGGTGCGTGATGATTCTCGGGGCCCGGCGGTGGTTTCGCAGTGCCCCGGGCCTCCGGGGCGCAATTAAAAGACCGAGCCGGCTTCTCTGCCGTCGGCGCGGTCCTGGGCCGGAGCTTGGATGTGGTTCGCCGTCCGGTGAACTTCAGGCGTGGTTGTGTTTTTCGAGGGTGTGGCTGACGGCGCGGCCGAGTTTTTGGGCCGCGAGGTGGATGGACTTGTAGAGGTCGTCGCTGGACTCTTCCACGGTCAGGGGTTTCATGCCGGCAATACGAGCTTCGAGGACGCAGCGTTTGTCGTTGCCGCCGTGCTTGTGGGCGTTGTCGTCGCGGAGGTGGGCTTCGACCCGGGTGATGCTGTCTTCAACGTGTTTGAGGGCGGCGTGAACTTCTTGGTTAACGGTACTGTCGAGTGATTCGCTGGACTGCACGTCGCCGGCGTTGACTTGAATCAGCATGAATGGTTCCTTGGATGATGAAAGAACGGGCGGCCGTGACGCGGCGTCACGACTTACTGTATCGGCTGCGCTCGGTGCGAGCGGGCGCAGCAAACCTCCCTGCGGAAGGTACGCAGGGCCGGCGGCTGGAGTTCGGGTGTCTGGAGGGCGCGGTCTTGACGCTCCTAGGCGGCTTTGTTGAGTTTGAGACCCGGGCCGCCGGATTGACGCAGGCGTGAACGTTCGGTGTCCAACTCGTCGGCGAGTTTTTCGTTGGCGCGGCGGATGCGGCTGATGTTGGTCCACTCGCTGTCGAGCTCGGCCCGCAGGGTGGTCAGCTCGGCCTGTTCTTGTTCGACGCGGGTTTTGAGGTCGTTCAGCCGGGCGGATTCGGCGATTTGTTTTTGCTGCTGAGCGGTGAAGGCCTGGCGTTCCTGGCCGAGGGTTTCGCGCGCTTCTTGTAGGGTGCGTCGGGCTTCATTTTGGGCCACTTCGTCGGCTTCCAGGCCGGTGCGGATTTCTTCGAGTTCTTGCGACTGGGCGTCGAGCTGTTGGGCGCGTTGCTGAAGTTTAGCGGCTTCGCCGGTCTGCCAGGCCCGTAGTGATTCGCACTGGTGCTGCAGGTTTTCGATGAGCTTGACGCCGTCGTCGACGGGGGCTTCGTGTGGGGTTTTATGACGCTTTTTCATGGTGAAAACCTCGTGGCGTGCAGGGGGCGGGGAAATACGGGGGTTGGGGGTTCATCGGCGGGATGGCGGTGCGGCTGAAGCGGGATGGCGCGGTTGCGTGGTTTGTGCAGGGGTGGTTTTATCTGGACGTGGGGCGAGGCGGACTAAACTGACGACATGAACGATTTCACCCCGAGACGGAGCTTTCTGAAAGCCATGCTGGCAGTTTCGGCCGCATTGGCGGTCGGAGGCCGGACCGAAGAGGCTGTGGCGGAGGTGGGTCGGGGACGCGATGGGCTGGGAGACCGCCTGCCTGAGCGGCTGCTGGGGCGCACCGGCGAATCGATCAGCGTGCTAGGGGTGGGCGGATCGCACCTGATCAATAAGCAGCAGACGACGGCTCAGTCTCAGGAACTGATTGAGGCGGCGCTGGAAGAAGGGGTGAGGTTTTTTGACACAGCTGAGGCCTATGGCCGGGGCCGGAGTGAAGAACTTTTAGGGGATTTTTTGACGCCGAAATACCGCGAGCACGTGTACCTGATGACCAAGACCCAGGCTCGCAGTGCCGAGGCGGCGCGGCGTCATCTGGACGGGTCGCGGCAACGTATGAACACTGACGTGATCGACCTGGTGCAGATCCACAGCATCGAGAGCGCCCAGGACGTAGACGGGCGGGTCGATGCGGGGGTGTTGGAGGTGTTGCTGGATGCTCGGGAGCGAGGCACGGTCCGGCACCTGGGGTTCACCGGGCACACTACGCCGGCGGCCCACGAGCGCATGTTCGAACGCTTGGAGCAACTGGGCGTGGAACTGGACACGGTGCAGATGCCCATCAATATGGTGGACCCGGGGTATGAGAGTTTTATCGAGCGGGTGCTGCCCACGTGTGTGCAGCGCAACTACGCGGTGTTGGCGATGAAGACCCTGGTGCACGGGCAAATTTCGGGGTCCGCCACGCCCTGGGGCAACCCAAAGCGGGTGGTCCGGCACCTGGTGCCAGACCGGGTGCCGCTAGCCGAGGCGCTGGGCTTTGTGTGGAGTCTGCCGGTCGCCAGCCTGGTGAGCGGCATGGACAAGGTGGAGATGGTGCGTGAGAACGCGGCGTTGGCCCGGGCGTTCGTGCCGTTGAGCGAGGAGCGCCGCCGCGACCTGGTGACGCTTTGCGCTGACGCGGCGGGGCCGTTCACTGAATTTTACAAGGCCGAGGTGTGAGGCTCGCAGGTTCCGGTCCGCGGGCGGTTTTTATCCCAGTGCCCAGATCCACAGGGGCATGGTGACCAGGCTTAGGATGCTTGTGGCCACCGCGACTCGTGCGGCGACGGCGGGATCGCCGCCGTAAAAGCGGGCGATGACCACGGGGAAGATGGCGCTGGGCATGGCGGCGTGCAACACCAGGACGGTGCGTAACGGTTGGGCTTGCGCGGCGGTGCCCACGAAGATCCAGGGCAGGGCGGCGGCGGTGGCGACGAACACCAGAGGCAGCAGGCCCAGCCGCAGCACGCTGCCGCCCAAGGCGGTGGCCCACGCGTCGCGGGCGGTGTGGCTGGGGTCGGATCGACCCTGGGCCCAGGCGTCGTGCATCAGGGCGCCGATCATGAGTAGGGCCATAGGCACCGCGCAGGCGGCGAGGGTGCCAAGGGCATGATCGAGGAAGCCGGGGATCAGCGTCCGACCCCCGGCCGAGAGCAGCACAAGCGCCGCGACCACGGCCAGGGCAGGGGGGTTGCAGGCTCGCCGGAGGGTGGACCAGCCTAGGTGGCCGCTGACCACGGCGACGCCCAGGGTCCAGAGCGCGAATTCGGTGCCCACGTTGGTGACAAAAAGTACGCTCAGCACGTCGGCCCGCTCGGTGGCGTCAGGGTGCAGGGCCTGGGCCAGGGGGATGGGTAGGTAGCCGTAGTTGTGCAGGCCTGCGGCGAGGGTGAAGGTGCGCCGGGCTCGGGGGGTGCGCAGCCCCAGGGCCGGTCCCAGGGCCCAGGCGGCGGCGCTGGCGAGGCCGATTCCTGCGGCGGCGGTGCCGAAACCCAGCAGCGGAGGCAGCCACACGTTGGCGGCGGTGCCGAAGGCGGTGCTGTCGAGGATGCGATCGACGATGAGCGCGGGGATCAGCACCCAGATCACCAGGGCCATCAGCGTGCGGTCGGCGCCGGGATCGAGCACCCCGCGGCGGCGGAGCAAGGCCCCCAGAGCCACCACGGTGAAGACGGCAAGCGTGGCGGTGAGGACGGTCATGGTGCGCCGGGAAGCGGCCCGGTTGGGAACGGAGGGTTGTGGGCGGCCGCGCTGTTTCGGCGAGCGAGCTTAGCGAGCGCCGCAGCACGAGGTTGAAGATCGCCGCGCGCCGTTCGGGGGCCATGTCCCCAACCCCGAACCGCGCTAGCGGTTCACCATGTGCGTGGCGACCTGTTCAAAGAACGCTTGCAGCAAGCCGGCGTCGGCCTCGGTAAAGCCGGCTTCGGCCAAGCATGGGGCCATGAGCTGTATCCAGCGGTCGCGGGCGGCGCGGTCGATGGCGAAGGGTGCGTGACGCATGCGTAGCCGGGGGTGCCCGCGTTCGCGGGAGTAGGTGTCGGGCCCGCCGCACCGCTGGATGAGAAACCCCCGTAGCCGGTGCTCGGCGCCGCCCCAGTCGTGTTGTGGGTACATGGGGCCTAGCAGGTCGTCACTCCGCACTCGACGATAGAACGCCCCGGCAAGCCGAGTGAAGGGCGCGTCGCCGACGCGGGGGTGCAGATCCGAGAGGGGGTCGGCCAGGTTCATGGCGATCAAGGTACCGTCGGTTGCTGAGCGGGCGTGGCGGGGCTGCCGAGGGGATCAGCCGGCGGCGGGGGTTCGGCGTTGGGGCCGCGCGGGACCGTGCGCGGCGGCCCGTAGGCGGGCGAGTTGGTTGGTGCAGCCGCGCAGCACCGGCTCGTGGTCCGTGCCTTGGGCGGCGGCCTGCAGAACGCGTGCGCGGGCCAGCACGCCGTCGATCCGGTTGGCGCGACGCAGGCCCGGGCTCGACACGCAGCCGCGCAGGCTTTCAAGTTCTTGGAGCAGGCGGTCGACGGTTTCGGGGGTGAGGGTCATGGTGAACTCCGAGAGAACGGGATGCGAGGCCGGAACGGCTGGGAGAAGGGCGGCGTGGACCGGGTGTCCCGTCGCCTGTGAAGTCGGTCATCTCTGGATCGCGAGGCCAGCTTTTTCGACCAACTTTTGCTCTGAGGCTGACCTGATACCGGCTTGGGAAGACGTTAGAGGAGGCCGTGCGGTCTGGGGATATAGTGCAGCGATGTTTTCCCCGCCACCGCTGACCAGTCCGGGCTTGTTTGTGACCGGGACCGGGACGGACATCGGTAAGACCACGGTGGCCTGTGCGGTGTTGCGGGCCTGGCGGGAGCGGGCCCCGGGGGCCCGGCTTGGGGTGTGCAAACCGTTCTCCAGTGGTTGTACGGCCGACCCGGCGGGCTGGCGGTCCGACGACGCGCAGTCGCTGGCTCGAGCGGCGGTGTGTGACGCGCCGCGCGAGGTGGTGAGCCCGGTGTGCTACGGCCCGCCGCTGGCCCCGGCGGTGGCGGCCGAGAGCGAAGGCCGCGGCCCGGACTGGGCGGCGGTGTCGGACGCGCTGTCCGCGTTGGACCGCGACCACGATGCGGTGCTGGTCGAAGGGGTGGGAGGTGTACGGGTGCCGCTGGATCCCGCCGCGCCGAACTTCATGCTGGCGGAGTTTGCTCGGGCTTTGGGCTATCCGGTGCTGGTGGTGGCTGATGGGAGGCTGGGTACGCTGAATCACACGCTGCTGACTGTAGAGTGTCTTAAGAGACTGGGCTGTCGGGTGGTGGGCTTGGTGCTGAATGAACGCGTGTCTGCGGGCGGTCCGGACGATGATCCGTCGCTGCGTAGCAACCCGCGGTGGCTCGAACGGCTTTCGGGGGTGGAGGTTTTAGCCCGGGTCCCCGCGGGGAGGCCGATGGAGCCGGGCAGCGGAACCCCCGATACCAGCGCGGTGGCGGCGGTGGCGGGGGTGGACTGGTCGCGAGTGGCGGCTTCGCCTGCGGTGTGACCGAGAAGGGCAGCTGTCGAATCTGAAAGTACGCGGCGACGGAGGCTGCGGGCGGAGGTGCCCACCCCCTGGGTATAAGGGCGTGCGGTGCTCTAAGGATCGCGGAACAGTGTGTTGATGCTTTTTCGGATGCCGCTTAGGGCGGTGACCTCGGTGGTGGGTTGTTGCAGCGTGCCTCGCACTTTGATGGCGATTAGTTCGTCGCGGAACATCTCGAACAGGTCGGTGATCGGGCCGATGTCCGGGCCCTCGGTGTTGCGAGACACCATGAGCAGGCGCAGACGCTGATCGGGCAGGGTCATGGTGCCCGTGCCGTTGATCGACAGGCCCGGGCCGGAGATGGACAGGTCGTCAAAACGCACGGTGTCGCCGTCGAGCAGGTAGCGGGCCCAGGCGCGGTCCAGAGGCGCTCCTAGGGGTAGGGACAGGTTGCTGGCCCGCAGCAGCGCGTTGCTGAAGGGGCGATTGAATAGATCGGCGTCGTGGATACGGAGCACGCCGCGGCCCCGTCGTTCTTCCGGGCGGTCCAGAGGGAGTTCGAGCGTGAACCCTGCAGAAAGCAGGCCGGAACTGGACACCCCCGCGGGGTCGCTGAAGGCCCGGGGCGACGGTGTGCGGGGCACGGTGGCGGGGCCTTCGGGTGGGGCGGTGGCATTGATGAACTGGGCGACGTTGACGTCGGTCACGCTGAATTCCAATTGGCAGGGCTGCTCGTCGGTCAGGGGGATCTTGCCTTCGCCCACGAGCACGCCGCCGTAGACCGAACCGAGCATCGGACCGAAACTGAGGGTGTCGGGCCAGCGGGCGTTGTCCAGCCGTACGTTGAGGGGGCTGATCTCACGGTCGGACATTCGGAGGGTTTCTAGGTTCAGATCAAACGCGAGTTCGGGGTGGGTGCGACCGGCACCGACCCGAACCCGGGTGAGCATGTCGCCGCGGACGGCGGTCACCGGCAGGCCCAGGCTCAGGCGGGTGTCGTGTAGTCCCAGGCGCCCATCGAACTCGACGGTGTTTTCGTCGCGCCCAGCGTTGGGGTGCAGCCGCAGGCGTGCGTCGCGCAACGTGACTCCACCACTGACTTCCAGGTCCGCCAGCAGGTCTTGCACCACCGGGGGTAGCACGGCCTCTGCCACGGGGCAGGGCAGTGTGGTGGTGGCGGTGAGATCGAGCACGGTGGCGGCGCCAGGGTCCAGCCCGACCTGGCCATTGACCGTGGCCCGGCCCGCAGGAAACTCGCCGGTGAGTTCGTTCAGGCCCAGGTGGCCGTTGCGCAGGGTGGCCCGCCCGGACATCCGTTCGAAGCGCAGCGGGGCGTGCGGGTGGACCAGGCTCAGGGTGCGGGGCTCGACCTCGAAGGTGTAGTCGAGGTCGTTTGCGTCCGGGGCGCCGGGCGTGTCGGTGCCCGGGGCTGCGCCTGATGCGTGGCGTTGGACCTCCAGCCGCAGGTTTCCGTCGCCGCCGGGCTGCCACCGGTCCATGAAGTCCAGGACCTGGCGTTTCACGCCGTTTTGTTCGGGGATGAGATCGGCCAGCGCGGGGGTGAAGGCCACGCCCCGGGCAGCGCCGTCGAGGGTGAACCCCCGGCGGTCGCGGGCCCAGTCGAAGCGGGCGGTGAGGTCGAGTGTGCCGCCCACGTCTAGGCCGCTGCGCAGCGCGGTGATCTCGGTGTGGTCGCGGGTCACCACAAAATCGGCGTCGAGCGGGCCGGCGGTGAGGGTGCCGGAGCCGGGCTGGGCCTGTGCCCCGGTGAGCTTGCCGTGGACGACGAACTGCGTGTCGCCCCCCGCGGGCGGGCGGACCACGGTGACCTGGCCGCGGGCCTCGCCCTGGATGTTCAGCGGCCGCAGGTGTTCTTGGGCGCTGGCGGGCAGGGCGGCGAGCAGCAGGGCGTCGGCGGGGGCGCGGATGTCCGAGACGCGGATGTCCGGGAAGACCGGCCCGCGTTTGTCGGGCCGGTTGATGCGCCCGGTGACGGTGGCGCTGGCGCCCGTGGGGCCAGAGAGGGTGAGGTCTTCGAGGACGACATTGGGGCCGGCGACGATAACCCGGCCTCCCGTGGCGGTCACGGGATAGGGAAAGTGTTGAAACACGGCTCCGAGTCCCGCGGCGTGTACGGTGACGCTCACCGCGGGGCGTTTGTCTGGTCCGCTCGGGCGTTCGATGGACACGTCGGTGTTGATCTTGCCCCCCAGGGTGAAGCCACCGCCGTGGGCGACGGCGGACGGGGCGGCGAGCGTGGCCGCGACGCCGGGCATCTGCGTGATGGCGTCGAGTTTTTCTTGACTCAAAAACAGGTCGGCCACGGCGGCGTGGCGTCCCAGGGCTTGGCGCAGGTGATCGTCGTAGGGCACGTCGCGTGCGGTGACCCGCAGGGCGACCTCGGCGTGGCGGCGTGGCGGGGTGATTTCGCCGTTGAGGGTGATGATCCCGCCCCCGGGGCCCCGGCCGGTGAGTCCGTCCAGTCGCACCGCGTCGGGGTCGAAGCTCACCTCGCCGCGCAGGCCTTCGATGGGTAGTGGGAACTTGTCGTATACCGCGCGGGCGTCGAGGATCTGTACCCGCCCGCTAACGGCGACGGGCCCGCCGGGCGTGGAGCGGCGGACGTGGGTCGTGGCACGGAATCGGCCGCTGGGTTTCAGCCCGGCAAACATGCGAGCTGCGGCGGCGGGCAGGCCCGACACGAATAAAGGGTTACGCTCGACGGTGAAGGGGTCGGTTTGCAGAGTGAGGGCGCCGGCGGTGGCGGCGTTCAGGCCCCAGCTGCCGCTGAGGTGATAGTCGATACCCTCGATGGTGCCGGTGAGGCTTTCGATCCGCACCGACTGGTGGTCGGCGATCAGGCGGCCGGTGACTCGGGTCATCCGGGGTGCGTAGCGCGGGCCCGCGGCGTTGGGCGCGATGTCGTCGTCAAACAATCCCAGTTCGGCGTAGGGCGGGGTGAGGGCGACATCGGTCAGTTCGATTAGGGCGCGGTTGAGCCGGATGCGACCGCTTGAATCCGTCTCCAGATTGACTGCGGCGGCGGGCACTCGGCCCACGGGGTCCAGGTGGTCCCAGAGCTCACGGAAGGCGGGCGGAACAAACGGCCGGTAGGAAGCGTTGAAGGCGAGCCCGGCCAGGTCGAGATTGATGCCCGGGGTGCCGGTGTCGACCCAGCCTTTGAGCTGGGTGTCCGCCACCTCGGCGTTGCCGAAGGTTCTTAAGGCCAGGTCGTAGCGGCGGGGGTGCGCGGCCTGCTCGCGCAGCTCCCCGGCCAGGCCGAGCACCGCGTCGGTGCGGTCGGCCCCCGCGGGCGTGAGGGTGGCGAAGCGGGCTTCGGCGTCGATAAGGGAGATGAGCGGCGGGAGACGCAGCTCCACCTTGGTATCGCTGTCGTTGCCGCGCGGTAGCGGCAGGTCTTCGAGGTTCAATCGGCCAAGCTGGGGGTTTTCGACCAGGTGGATTCGTGGCCGGCGGATGTCGATGGCATTTACGTCCACCACGCCACGCCAGATCCGGCGTAGGTCCATTCCGACGGTGATCCGCTCGCAGTCAAACAGCCGGGCGTAGCCCGGGGCGTGGGCGTCGGGCCCGCCGGGCAGGTCCAGGGTGAGGCCTTCGAGGGTGAGCTGGCCGGTGAAATCCAGCCGAACGTGGTGGAGCTGGGCCACGCCGCCGATTGACTTGCTGAGCAGGCCTTCGATGATGGGGGTGAGCTGCTGCGGGCGGGTGTAGTAATACCCCAAGGCCAGCAGCACCACGAGCAGCGCGGCGAAGGCGAACACACCGCGCTGGGCGCGGCGGCGCCAACGCGGCTTGGGCGTGGTGGAGGCAGGGGCGGCGCTGGACTGAGGGCTATCGGGCATGACGATCGGCTGGTATGGTTCCGCGTCCGGGCTCCCGTCCGGCGCTGTGTTCCTCCCCTGTGGTTTTTCTTTAACTTCCCCTGCCCGAGCCCCGCTTATGTCCGACGCTTCCGCAACACCTAAGGATACCATTGCCTACGACGATTTCGTCAAAATCGATCTGCGGGTGGCGACAATCGTGGAGGCCGAGGCGCACCCCAATGCCGACCGCCTGCTGAAGCTACAGCTGGACCTGGGCCCCCTGGGACCGCGGCAGATCTGCGCCGGGGTGCGGGCTTTTTACGACCCCGCCGAATTGGTGGGGCGGCAGATCGTGGTGGTCGCGAATCTCGCGCCGCGGAAGATCCGTGGTGAAGAGAGCAACGGGATGCTGCTGGCGGCCAGCGCGATGGGGGCACCGGAGGACGCGGATACGCCGTTGTCGGTGGTGGACGTGGTGCTGCTGGGGCCCGGCAAGAACGTGCCGGCGGGTTCTGTGGTGGGCTGATCGAGATGTGGGCTCGGGTCACCGGCGGGCCGGGGCGGTCTCGCAACTGGTAAAAAACCGCCCCGCACGGTCGAAGTCGCGCGGGGACGTGGTGTGTCGATCCGCGGTGGGCGGTTAATTGCGGTAAGCCTCAAGGTCGAAACCAGTGCGTTGGGCAACGGCTTCGACGCTGATCGGCGGCAGGTCGGCCGGGTCCCGAAGCAGCAGGCTGACGCCCACCGGGGCGAAACCACCGACCTCACGCTGATAGTCGTTCTCTGCCAGGGGCTGGTAGGTCTGGGCTCGGAACAGGACGACCCCCGGCGTACCGTCGGCGTTACGCAGGGCTAGGGCGACGGTGCGTTGTTCCGCGGGCAGGTCCTGGAGGTTCTGCTCGATGTTCAGACCTTCGACAAGCCCGAAGGCGGCGGTGACGAACGCGGCGTTCGTGCCCACTTCGGGCAGGGCTGGGGGCGAGCCGTTGAGGTCGGCCACCCGCTGGAAGCCGGGTACTTCCACTGCAACGGCGCCGTGATCGCTGGCCACGGCGTCCACGCCGTTGGAAACGGCCGCGGCCCGCAGCGCGTCGGTTTCGGCGGACAGGGCTTCGAATGCCGCGATGGTGCGAGCGTCTTGTTCGACGCGATCGCGCACCGTGGCCAGGTCGGCGGGCGGATGGCTGGGATCCACGCCCGTCAAGATGTGCAGGTACACCCCGCCGTGGAAGTCTCGCAGCGGGCGCCCGGGAAGTCCGACCTGAGTGCGTAGGCTGCGGGAGACCTCGTCGGGGGTGTTGGTTAGTTCGCGCACCTGGCCGACGTACTGGGCGAAGCCGATCTGCCCCTCGGTGTCGAAGGTGGCTTGGCCGATGCCCGCTGCGTTGTCGAGTTCGTCGATCGGCGTCCAGGCGTTTGGATCCCCCTGGACGGTGGCTTGAACGTTGAACGTGTCCTGGACTGCGTCGGCCAGGGCGTGTAGATCCAGCGGGGTGTGGTTGTCGTTCAGGGTGTAGTACCCCAGGCGTTCTTCCATTCCGCGCACCGACTCGGCGACGGCTCCTGCGAGGAAGGCCTGGATGCGGTCAGCTAGGGCTTTGGTGCCCCGGTCGGTTAGCTGATCGGTGATGTCTCGGCGCACCTCGGCGGTGGGGCGTTCGGGGGTGTTGCCCTGGTCGTCGGCAAATGTTTCGCGGTTGGCCAGGTAGTGGCTCTTAACGTCGAGGTAGGGAATGTCCACCGCGGCGCGGATCGCGTCGTCGGAGATCGACAGGTAGTGGCCGCGCACACGGTCGGGGTAGCGGTAGCCGAAGGGGAACGGCGCGTCGTCGTCGACCGTGCCCGGGAGCCGGTCGCGGTAGGTCTGGAAAACTTCTTCGAGTTTCTCCTCAGTGGGGGCGGGGACCGAGCCGGGATCGGGCCGCAGCACGACCAGGCGGCCCGAAAGGCTGGAGGCGTTGTCACGCACCGTGCGACGCAGCAGGGGGGTGCTGACCCGCAGCGCCCCGTTGGTCTGCATGGCAATCCGCGGGGCAAGAAAACGCTGATACATCTCGAAGTTGCCGCCGACCTGCTGCAAGGCTTGAGAAACCATTTCGACACGACGAAGCCCCGCAGAGGGGGCTGCGTCGCCCGGGTCGGTGAAGGCCACGCCGTCGACCAACCGGCGGTAGTCCTCGGCGATCAAGAACCGGCGTACCACGTGGCGGACCGAGGCGGGGGTGGTCTCGTAACGGCGGGCCAGATCGGCCATGCGTTCCTGGTCGATGCCCAGGCGTTCGAGCACGGTGTTGATTTCGGCCTCGCTGGCCCAAAGGCCCATCTCCGCGGCGTCGGCCTGGAGGATGGCCCAGGCCACCTCGTCGTCAGTCTGCAGGCCGGCGGACAACGGCAGGGTTTGGATCAGGCGGAGTTCGTTGGCGGCCTGCACCAGGGCGCTGCGGCGCAGGGCCTGGCCGTTGACGTAGCCCTCTTTGGCGTTGGCCCCGGTGGGGGCGAACATCTGGGCGGCCTGTGGCACCAAGAAGGCGATCATGAGGATCACGCCGCCGACGACGAGGATGATCTTGTTGTAAAGCCGGAAGAACTTGAACATGGGCGGTGCTTGGCTGGAACGACGCCCGGAGGCGGGCGGGAGAAAGAGCGGCGCGAAGGGCCGCGGAGTTCGAAACCGCGTTGGCGGGGCCGCCAGTATAGAGCCGGCCTGGTGTGTCGCGGTGGCTGGGAGGCCCGGCGGGGCCTGTTCTCCGCCGCGGAGGAGGTTAAAACACCCGCGGGTCGCGGGAGCCGCCGTGGGGGATCAGGGTAATACTGACACGCTGTTCGTCGTCGAGCTCGTTGAAGTCGGTTTGCAGACGTAGGGTCCACTGCGGCAGGCGCCGGTCGAGCACGACCGACAGGTTTTGTGTGCCGTTGTCGCTCAGGTCGAAGGTTTGGAAAGCGCTCAGGCGGTATTTTTGGGTCAGGGCGTAATCAAAGCCGGCCCGTAGCAGTCGGCTGTCCAGTGCGTCGATCTCGAAATACGCTAGCTGGGAGTTGAGCCGGGGGGTGTGTTCGAGGGTAGCGCCCGCCCGCCACTGGGCCACGTCGTCGGTTTCTAGGTCGTGGGTCAGCTCGCCAGTGAAGCCCAGGGTGTCGGTCACCAGCCACCGCAGTTCGGTGTAGAGATGATCCCCGCCGGCGGCGAACTCGGGACGGAAGTTGTCAAAGCGCGGGAGCACGGTCTCGGGGTCACCGGTGTTGCGCAGCACCAGGTCGGTGCGCAGGGTGAGCCAGTCGACGGTGCGGCGGCGGTTTTCGACTCCGCGCCGGGTCTGCAGGGTTTGGGTGAGGCCTAGCCGCAGGCCGGCCCCTTCGGCCAGCTGTTCGACCTCGGGGTCAAAAACTGGCAGGTCGCCGCGGTCCAGTGTGCTGCCGGCGACAAACACCGTGGCCGACGGCTCGATCAGGTGGCGGATCCCGTCGAGGTTCAGCACGTCGCTGCGGACCGCGGGAAGGGTTTTGGCGAACTGGGTACCAGCTCGCAGGCCCAGTTCGCCGCGCAGCCGCACCTGGTCGTCGCTGGTTTGGTTATTGAAGGTTTCAAACGACTCGTCGTAGGCGGTGAACCGGCCCGTGGCGTAGGGCGTGAAGTTCCACGCGTTGCCCGGGCCCCCGTGGAGCGGGAGGCTGATTTCTTGGCGCAGGTCCAGGCGGGTGACGGTGTCGGTGGGCAGGTTCAGGGCCCGGGCTCGCTCTTCGAAGCTGATACCGGGCGCGATGCCGAACAGGGCTGCGGAATCGGCCGCGTTGAATCCGCGGTCCTCCGGGGCGTCATCGCCCGGGTCGATCCGCAACTGGCCTAGCCGGGCCTCGCTGAACCAGGTGGCCCGGTCTTCGAAAAGGGTGCCGCCGATCACGCGGTGGGCGGCTTCGGGCAGCCGCTCCACGCTGAACCCGCGCGACTGAAGCAGGTCTTGTTGCTCCACAAACTGGCTGAGGCGGGTGGCGCCCAGTAGGTCCACGGAGGTAGCGCCGTGTTGCCGCTGCACGTGGGCGGAGGTTTCGAAGGGTTTGGCCGCGGCTGCCTCGCTGGGAAAGAAGGTTTCCAGCAGGCCCGGGTCGCTGACGAACGCGCCTTCGAGCGACAGGCGGTAGTCGCGGGCCAGGGGCTGGCGGTGGCGGGCCTGGATGAAGCCGCGCACCGCGTCGCGCTGGCTGACCTCGCGGCCCGCCACGTCGTCTTCGCCGCTGTCGTCTAGCAGCAGATAGCTGCGGTGATCGCCGCGGGTGAGGTTGTTTTCGTAGCGGCCGCGCGAGCCCACCGCCGGGCCGCGCTCGCCGCGGAAGTCCAGGTCGCCTTCCCACTCCACGCCCTCGGGCCGCGGGCGGCCCAGCAGGGCGAAAAGGTCCCAACGGGTGGTCACTTCGACGCCGTTGCGGGAGGAAAAGTTGGCGCCCAGTCGTTTTAGCGGGGTGTTCAGGCCGTAGCCCGCGAGGTAGGGCCAGTAGAGCACCGGTTGTTTGCCGGTGTTAAGCGTGGTGCCGGTGGCGGTGAAGAAGCTGCCTGACGTGTCGGCGACCGCGGCGGCGGGGTCGTTGGGCGCGTTGGGGTCTTGCGCGTCGTAGCGGCGCAGCGTGAGCTCGTCGGCGCCGATCGAGAAGTGCGGCACCGCGAAGGCGCTGGTGCTGAGCGTGGCGCCGCGGGCGGCGAAGTCCGCGGCCGATGTCTGGCGGACCTCGTCGGCCCGCACGTACAGCGGCACGCGGAGGTCGCGGTCGTAGGTGTAAAACGACGCGTCCAGCAGCGTGGCCTGTTTGCGCTGCAGGTCGTAGTAGGCCCGCGGGGCCCGCACGGTGTATTCGCCGTCGCTGATCACCGCGTGGTCTTCGAGGTAAACCCCGGCAATGGATTCGGCCGGCAGGCCTTCGGGGCCGGTGGGGCCCGCGGCTCCGGGCCGGAGGTTGGGCGGCGGGCGGTCTTTGCCGCCCAAGAACAGCACCACGTGGTCGGCGCGGAGGGTGACGACCCGGTTGTCGCGCTGGTCTTCGAACACTAGCCGCACGTCGCCGTTGAGGGTGACGGCGGTCTCGTCGTCGCCGGGGCGCACCGACCAGCGCTCGGTGGTGTAGGCCACGACCCCCCGGGCGGGAAGGATGCCCGAGTCGGCACCTTCTAGCGGGTCTGTGTCCGGGGCGTTACCGGGCTGGGCGGCGGCGGGTTTGGAGGGGGGGGGATTGTGAAGCTGGGCGGCCACGCCGGGTGCGGGGGCGGCGCCCTCGCGGGCGAGCCGGGCTCGGCGGCTGGCCCGCCGCGCGGCCACGTCCGCCGGCAGCCCGCCGGGGTCGTTGGGGTCGAAGGCGGGGGTCCAGCCTGGCTGCTGTGCTGCGGAGCGGCGGGCGGCCAGGCGGGCCCGGGCCGGGGCGATCAGCGGGTGATCCGGCGCGGCGTTGGCCCGGTTCAGGACGCCGGGGCGGTCTAGATGGATGGCTCCGCTCGTGGCGGCGGTCACCAGCAGCCGCGGCCCGCCGCCGGTGATCGGCCCGGTGCCGGGCAGCGGGCGGGCGTTTTCGAAAAAGCCCGCGACGTGCCGGACCGGGCCGGTGTCGGTGGCTTGGGTCTCGATCCGCACGACCGCGGTGTCGGCGGTGAAGCCGCGGGCGCCCAGCACGAAGCGGGCGTCGTTTTCCAGCAGCAGCATCTGAGCGCCGCCGTCGTCCCACGCGGTGATGCGCAGCGCCGTCAGCGTGAGGTCCAGGTCCAGCCGGGGGTCGGCGAAGGGGGCGTCGAGGGTCGCGGGCGGTAGGGGGGCGGGGGCCTGGCCCAGGCCCGGGCGGGTGAGCGCCGCGGCCAGCAACGCGGCGGTCATCACGGGTCGTGATCGGGTCCCTGATCGGGCGGGTCGGCGTGGCATGGTGCGACTTTACCCGCTGCTGTGTTGCGGTGGGCCGCGCCGCGGCGAGCGCCGTACTAACGGACCACCAGAGGCAGGCTCCGCGGCGAAAGCACCACGATCTGCCAGACGTCGATCACGCTGAGCTTGAAGTGGTAGAGCACCCGCAGGCCCACGCCCTCCAGGCACTCTTCGAGCGTGAGGTCGCTGCGCCAGCCGATTTTGACAAACAGCGGGTTGGCCACCCGTTCGAACCAGCCGACAACGGGTTTGTTTGAGCGGAAGTGGTTGAGGACCACGATGGTGCCGTCGGGCTTCACCAGGCGTTTGGCTTCGCGCAGCAGGCGGTTGGGCTCGCTGACCACGCTGATGGTGTGACTGATGACCACGTGGTCGAAGTGGTGGTTGGGGAAGGGGGTTTCCAATGCGTTGCCTAGCACCAGCGACACGTTAGACAGGCCGTGCTCGGTTACTTTTTCGGCGGCCTTGGCTAACATGCCCGGGGACAGGTCCATGCCCACGACCTGGAGGGTGTCGGGGTATTCGTGTAGCGACATGCCGGTGCCGATGCCCAGGTCCAGTACCCGGTCGCCGGGACGGTGTCGCATTTCCTGGATAGCTCGGGTTTGTCGTTTGTGAACCAGGCGCCCGAAGGTGCCGTCGTAGGCCTTGGCCCACAGGTCGTAGATCCGGCTGGTGGCCGGCTCGGACATCGTCGCGTTGGTCTGGGGCGCGGCGGGCCGCGGAAGAGGGGCTGAAGTGCGGGGCGGCGAGGCGTCGGGCATGGGGGGGCTCGGTGGGGGCGCAGAAGCAGCCGGACCAGAGTAACGATCGGGTTACCATCGGGCCATGAAACTCACCGTCAACGGCGAAATCCGCGTGTTTTCCGGCTCGGTCATGCGTATCGATGAGCTTCTGAAGGCCCTGGGGCTGGCGGGCCAGGCGGTGGCTGTGGAACTCAACGAGGCGGTCGTGCCCAAAAACGATCATGCGCAGACCGCCCTGAGCGACGGGGATGTGCTGGAGCTGGTGACGCTGGTGGGCGGCGGATAAACCGCGCGGGGCGTCAGCGCGTCCAGCTCATGACGCACGCCGGCGGCACGTTGCGCAGCACCTTGGCCACGCACTGGCCCGGGCCGAAGAGCGCGTCCATGCGGGCGCGGAAGGCCTTGGCGTTCACCATGTGGAAGGCGTGCCGGTACTGAAACGTGCGGAACGTGCCGCCACGGGCTAGCAGCCGGTCGGCGGCATGCACCACGCCGTCTTGGACCTGTGCTGGCAGGCTGGCAAACGGCAGCCCGCACAGCACCGCGTCGGCGGGGGGCAGGCCGCGGTCGGCGTGCAGGTCAAAGGCGTCGGCGGCGCTGGCTTGGGCGAAGTCTTGGTCGGGAAAACGCTCACGCAGATGCGACACAAATTCGGGGGCTAGCTCGACCCCCAGGTAGCGGCCCCCGGCGGGCTGGGCGTTGAGGACCGCCTGGGTGAACGAGCCGGTGCCCGGGCCGAATTCTACCACCGACCCGGTGGGACGCAGCTTGAGCCCGCCGACCATGGCGGCGGCCAGGGTCCGCCCGCTGGGCATGACTGCGCCGACTTGTCGAGGCCGGGCGGCGAAACCGCGGATGAACTTAAGCGGGGAGGTGTTGGGCACGCGGTGCATAGAATACCTTGCGGCTCCCGGGCCCGGTTCGCTTTTCGCGGCGGCGGCGTGCCGGGGCGTTTTGCTTTCTAGACTGTCGCTCATGCCCACGCCCCCCCCGCACGCCGGTCCCGTTTCGCCGCCGCTCCGAGTTGGCTCGCACACCCTCGCCTCACGCCTGATCGTGGGCACTGGAAAGTACGCCGACTATCCGCAGATGCAGCAGGCCCTCGACGCCTCGGGCTGCAACGCGGTGACCGTGGCGGTGCGGCGTGAGCGGTTGATCGACGCCGACGGCAAGTCGCTGCTGGATTACCTGGACACGTCGCGCTATACGGTGCTGCCCAACACTGCCGGCTGCTTTACCGCCGACGACGCGGTGCGGGTGGCTCGGCTGGGCCGCGAGATCCTGGATCAGTTGGATAATCCCGGTAAGAGCTGGGTGAAGCTGGAGGTGCTCAACGACAAGAAGACGCTGCTGCCCGACCCGGTGGGCACGCTGGAAGCGACCAAGACGCTGGTGGCCGACGGCTTCGAGGTGCTGTGCTACACCAGCGACGACCCGGTGATGGCGATGAAGCTGAAAGAGGCGGGCGCCGCGAGCGTGATGCCCGCGGGCTCGCCGATCGGCAGCGGGCAGGGCGTGCTGAACCCCAATGCGATTGCGATCATTCTGGAGAGCCTAAAAGAGGGCGACGCGGACTACCCGGTGATTTTGGACGCGGGGGTGGGCACGGCCAGCGACGTGACCCGGGCCATGGAACTGGGGGCCGACGGGGTGCTGCTGAATACCGGCATTGCGCATGCGAAGGACCCGGTGGCCATGGCTCACGCCATGCGTCAGGCACTGGAGGCCGGGCGGCTGGCCCACGGGGCGGGGCGGATTCCCAAAAAGCTGTACGCGACGGCCAGCAGCCCTTGGGACGGGGTAATCTCGTACATCCCCGGGGAGTAACCTGCAGTGTGGGTTACCGGGCGTTCTCGTGGCCGATAAAACGATGTCGGGGCGGGGTGGAGGGTTTGAAGCGCGGCATACGATGACCCGGGCACGCTGCGGACCGTCCGCAGTGGCCCGGCTGGGGTGCGGAGACGCGCTTGCCGCCTTCTTCCGACCGCTAAGGTGCCCCATGCCTGCCGTTTTTTCTTCGCGTGGACCGTTGAATAACCGCCGCCGCCGCATTTTGACCGGGGTGGCGGTGCTGGCCGTGGTGCTGCTGGTGCTGGGTGGGTGCGCGAGCAAGCTGTTGATCGAGACCCGTCCGGCGGGGGCTCAAGTTGAGGTGTTCGACGGCCGGGGCAAGACGGTGCGTTCGGGTCCCTCGCCGCTGCGGGCGGATCTGACGTTTCCGGGCAAGGGCGAAGCGCGGTACCAGGTCAAGATCACCCCCACGCCCGAGCAAGCGGAACGCTATGAGTCGCAGGGCGCCGAGCTGACCGCGTCCAGCTACGAGCGACTGCCGGTCACCGCGGGCTCGACGCGGATGCTGACGTTGACGCTGCCCGAGCGTCCGTATCTGAGCATCCCTTCGTTTGAGGTCACGCTGAACGATCAGGGGCAGTGGGTGGGGCTGGCCCGCAAGGTGCGGGCGTACGACGACATCTCTGAATCCGGCGGGGTAGTGCCGGCGTTGGTGGTGGACTTCGGCGAGAACCGCGGGCTGCAGGGACTCACGTTGTCGCCGCAGGGCGACCGGATCGTGTACGCCGAGGCGGTGTATGTCGATCCGCCCGCCAGCCTGGACGCGGCGGTGAACTTGCCGGCGACCGAGTCGTTACCGAAGGTCAAGGGGGTGGATACCGAGCCGGTGAACCAGCCCTCGGTCTATCCGCTGAAGGGCGCGAACCTGCGGGGTATCAACATCCAGGGTGGGGGTATCCAGCACATCACCACCGAAGATTACCGCGACCTGTTCCCGAGTTTTACGCCTGATGGAGCTAACTTACTGTTTAGTAGCAACCGCCGACGGGCGGGCCTGCTGGACATCCTGCGGATCCGGGCCGGGGGCCGGTCGGGGATCAGCGATATTTATGTGAACCACCGCGACAGCATGGTGCTGAACCCTACCCAAGCCAAGGACGGCACGGTGGCGTTTGCCGCGCTGAAGCGAGACCCCGCGAGCGGGAAGCTGACCGGCAGCGATTTATGGACGGTTCACGGCCCGCCGCCCAACGAATTCCCGACGTCGATCACCGGGGGGCATTCCCCGGCGATTTCCCCTGACGGCCGGCACGTTGCGTATATCGGGGTTGACGGCAATTTGTGGGTGGTGGCGGTGGACGGCAGCACCAAGACCCAGCTGACCTCGGGCGCAGCGGATATCCGTCGGCGCTACCGCGCGTCGCTGTCCACGGTCGAGACGCGGCTGTTTGAAGCCAACCGGCCCGCGGGGGTGCAGCAGATCACGCCGTTCCGCGAGCCGTCGTGGACTCCGGACGGACGCTACATCCTGTATAGCTCGATGGAGGGGCTGGACCCCACGGGGCGCCCCAACGCGGACTTGTGGGTGACCAACCGCGCGGGCGACGAGCGGCGCCAGCTCACCACCAACGGCAGCGCTGACCGTTACCCCATGGCCGGTCCGGAGAGCGACGCGATCTACTTTTTGAGCAACCGCGGCAAGAGCTGGGGCATCTGGAAGATCCCCTACACGCGGATTGCCGGCGAATAGGGCCGTGGTGAGTCCGACCACGGGGATCACTCTCCACCGAAGAACCGGCCCAGCACGTCGGTGGGGCCGATTTTTTCGATTTCTTTTTCGGTTTCTTCCACGGGGTCGAACGCGTCGACCTGGGGGGCTTTCATCAGCTCGACCTCGTCGGCGGGGTTTACCTTGGCCAGGGTGAGTG
>CALLPP010000075.1 GCA_938015655.1 uncultured Algisphaera sp. | reverse complement strand
CGACCACCAACGCCTTTGTAGCACTCGGGTTTGGGCAGCAACGGCCTGAGGAGCGACCACTGTTCGTCGGTAAGATTGGAGGGGTAGATCGGCGTCATGCCGCTCTGAATCTGCACATTATCGGGTTTTCAAACACTTTCTAAGACACAGCACGACCATCAACGAAACACCGAGCTCAAAAACAGCACCTCCAACCCCCATCACGACTCCAACGCCACGCCGCCGGCGTTGTTCACCAGCACGACGCGCGACAGATCGCCCAAGAATTTATCGAAGCCGGTCACGAACTTTTCGCCCGCTTCGCCGTCTTCGGGCGGGGAGAAGCCTAGGAACACCACGGCGGACCGGGCGCTTTCTTGGCGGATCGTGCTGGGCGGGTTGTCGGTCACGAAGGTCTGAGCGTCCACGCGGATGCGTGCGGTGTTGGCCAGTTCTTGCAGGTGTTTGTGGACCTCGGTACTGGCCGCTTGGTTGGGCACGCAGCGCAGCAGGCGGATGCGGTGCCGCCGCCACTCAGGGTTCTTGGTCAGCAGGTGGGCCATCACCAGCATCAGGGGGCCGTTGTCGCGCCCCCGCCACCACACGTCGATGGTGCCGGTGGGCGGTACGAAGACCCGTTCGTCGCGCTTGCGTGAGCGCACCAACACCACGCTACGGTTCAGCCGGGCCACGGTGTGGGTGAGCTTGGCGAACCGCCGGCGGGTGGCCGCGGCGCTGGCGGCCGCGGCCGAGGCGTCGTTCACGTCGTCGCGGGCACTTTCGGCCTTGCGCACGTCCGGCCAGCCCAGCAGCACGGTGTTGGGCTCCAGCCCGCCCAGGCCGTGGGCCTGCACCAACGCGGTGACGCCCGCGGTCACGCTGGGCGATACCACGACTGCGGGGAAGGCGGACAGCCGCTGCTCGCGGATGAAGCTGCGCAAAACCTTGCGCTGGGCGGCGCGGCGGTCCATGAGTTCGATCAGTTCGCCTTCGATGACCAGCCCCAGGGTCTGGATGCCGTGGCCGTTGGTCAGCCAGTGGCCGTAGGTCGCCAGGTGGCGGCGGGCCTCGCCCGCCCCGCCCATGGTCAGCAGCATGGGGCGCCAGTTTTTGGGGTGGTAGGCCTCGTCTTCGAGCCGCGCGAGATTTTTCCGGGCCCGCTCAAAGGCCAGGCCGCTTTTCACATCGCCCCAGTTGGCTTGTACCTCGCGTTGGGCAATCAGCCAGTACAGGCCGCTCATGCCGGCGATGGCCACGATGGCCCAGACCCAGTTCAGCAGCAGCATCACGCCCAGGCAGGCCAGGGCCCCGGCCAGCGACAGGCTCCAGTGGCAGTACTTGAAGCGCGGGCGGTAGCTGGGGTTTTTGGTGAAGCTCTCGTAAAAGCTCGCCAGGTTCAGCGTGCCGTAGGTGATCATGAACGCCATGGTGATGACTGGCGCAATGGCGTTGAGATCACCCGCCAGGATGCAGACCTGCGCGATGATGAACGTCAGCACCGTCGCCCGGCGCGGCTCGTTGCTGGCGCCGCTTCCGGCCGCAAACGGCCGCAACACCGGCAGCACCTGGTCGCGGGCAAAAGCCTGCAAGATCCGCGGAGAGCCCATCATGCTGCCCAGCGCGCTGCTGAGCGTGGCGGCGAACACGCCGGCGGTGATGAGCCACGGAACGACAGCGATGTCGTTCATGATCATGTTGCTGCCGATGAGCCCGCCCTCGCCGATGCGCGGCCGGACCACGCCCAGCAGCACGGCCAGGACCAGGTAGATCAGCGCGGTGAACCCGATGGCCCAGAGTGTGCCCCGCGGGATCGATGTCGCGGGGTCTTTGAGATCGCCGGACATGTTGGCCCCGGCCATGACCCCGGTGACCGCGGGGAAGAACAGAGCGAACATGGTGACCCAGCTCTCGCCGGCCACGAAGCCCGGCCCCCAGTTGGCCTGAAACAGCGCCGGGTTGAACGCCTGCGGCACGCCCGCGGCAAAGCTGACCAGCGACAGCAGCAGCACCGCGAGGATGGCGTACTGCACCTTGATGGTCCAGCCCGCGCCAATCATCACGCACACGAACACGGCGAGGTTGGTGGCCGTCGCCACCGCGGCCAGCGACAGGCCCAGCCCAGGGAAGGTGCCCACGAAGGCTTCGGCAAAGCCGATGACGTACATGGATGCAGAGATCGCCTGGGCCAGGAAAAACACGGTGCCGATCGCCCCGCCAAACTCCACGCCCAGGCTGCGGCTGATCAGGAAGTACGCCCCGCCGCCTTTGGTTCGCGTGTTGGTGGCGATGGCCGAGAGCGACAGCGTGGTGAGTGTGGTGATGGCCTTGGCCGTCAGCACGATCAAGAGCGCGTTGAAGATGCCCGCGTTGCCGACGACGTCGCCGAAACGCAGAAACATGATCACGCCCAGGATCGTGAGCACGCAGGGCGTGAACACGCCGCCGAAGGTGCCGAACTTCGCGGGGCCGCCGCCGCCGATTTTGGGGCCGGTGACCGACGGAGCCGGAGGCGTCGGGATGGGGGGAAGTTCAGCCATGGGAAGTCAGAACAGCTCGGGGCACCAGGGGATCACACACCACGTCCCCACGACCTCGCGCCCCTCCATCCGTCCCACCCCCGGATCGCGCCGCCACACCGACCGACGACCGCAAGCTTCCCACGGCCTCCGCGCAACATCGGACATCATGCCGCATCGGGGGTGATCCCGATGAAAAGCCGGCGGCAGTGGCGAAGATCGGCATGGCAATATTCGAATGCGCGCCAACATGGCACGGGAAACAATTTACCCAGCGGGCGCCCCCTACGGGGCCCCGCGCGGCACAGGCACCACCGGATCGGTCAGGCGCACCTCCAACGGGCCGGTCTGATCCAGGTGTACGTCTCGCTGGGGGAAGGCGATGCTGATATCCGCGGCGCGGAATGCATCGTCGATGGCCAGGTGCAGCTCGCTCATGATCGGGAAACGCCGCAGCACGTCGGTCACAAAAACGCGCAGCTCGAAGTTCAGGCTGTTGTCCCCGAACCCCAGAAACAAGGCCGAGGGCGGGGGCGAACTCAAGACCGATTTGTTTTTCGCGGCCACTTCCAAAAGAAGCTTCTGTGCCAGCCGCGTGTCGGCTCCATAGGCGATGCCCACTGGCACAATCAAGCGCGTAACCGGGCTGCTTAACGACCAGTTCACCAACGAGCTGGTGATGAACTCCTTATTGGGTACGATCAGTTCCAGTTGGTTCAAGTCGGTGATCGTGGTGGCCCGGATGCGGATTTTCGTCACCACCCCGGTGGTGCCGGCAACGGTCACCGTGTCGCCCAGGCGCACGGGGCGCTCAAACAAGATAATGAGCCCGCTTACGAAGTTGGCAAAGATCTCCTGCAGGCCGAAGCCCAGCCCCACCGACAACGCGGCCAACAACCACTGGATGCGCGACCAGCCAAACCCCACGGCCGCGAACGCCAAGCTGAGCCCGGCCGCGACCACGAGGTACTGCAAGAGCAACGTGACCGCGTGGCGAGTGCCCGACTGCAGGCCGAAGCGGCCCAGAACGACCAGGTCGATCAGCCCCGGGAGGTGCCGGGCGGCGGTGAAGGTAAGCGAGAGCAGGATGAGACTGAGAATCACGGCACCCAGCGAAACGGCTTCCAACTTCGACACCCCGTCCAGGCCCAGCACCTGCTGGTTTAGGCCCGGAACGGGGATGGTGTTGAGGATGCCCAGCGCCGGCAGCACGTCACGCCACACCGCCCACAACCCCACGGCCAGCAGCACCACCACCGCGCTGCGGATCAGCTTGCCTGTCTGCTCGTTGAGGGCGAACGGGGTGATGTGCTCTTCAACCTCCGCGGACGCGGGCGCCGGCGGCGTGGGGCCCACCGGTGTCTCGCTCGACGCGGTGGCGGCTTCGGCCTCCGCCGCCGCCTTGGCCTGCGCTTCTTCCCGCGCTTTGCGTGCGGCCTCGCGCTTCCGCAGCAACTCCTCGTAGCTCAACCGCCGGTGAGTCAGCCGGAGCCAGCGCAGGGCCAGGGCGTACACGATTAGCAGAGCCGTGCCCAGCAGCACGGTGGCCAGCAGCCGGCTTTCAAGCCGCAAAGCGGTGTAGTAGTAACCCCAGGCCGCCAGGGTGGCCACCGCCACCGGGGCCGCGACCACCAGGGGGTACCACAACCAGTGGGCACGGCCCAGGGCCCCCCCGGTCCGGATCACCGCGGCCGCCAGCGGCCCGCGGCGACGCAGCAAACGGGCCAAAAACACCGACACGGTCAGCATCGTGGCGATCAACACCAGGCGGCCGACCCCGCGCAGGTCCACCTCGTCGCCGCCGGGTTCGGCGCCGATGAAGGTCACCACCAGCGAGGTGCCGGCCAGCAAAGGCGTCAGCCAACGCAGCGCGCGGCGCAGCACGCGGCAGGCATTTTCGGGCCACTCAAAGTGCTTCACCGCCAGGCCGCAGGGCCGAGCGATGTGCCGCATGATCAGCAGCGGCACCAACACCACCGCCAGCGCCAGCAGGGCGGACCCCGCGGCGCGGACCAGGGCCGCGTCGGGGGCCGAACGCAGCGCCAGGCCCGCCGCCAGCAAGATGATCGGCGCCGTACACGCAGTCAACACCGCCGCGGCGAAGGCCTTGACCGTGTAGCCGAAACGGTCGGCGGCAAGCCGCCCCACCGGCTCGTGCCAGGCCTGGATCACACGTTCCAGCCGGCGGCGAAGGCCCAGCAGCAGCACACCCACTACGCCCAGCAACACCACCGGCACCGGCGTGCGTCCGACCGCTGCCCCCAGCCCCTCCACCACCCGGGCCGACTCCAGCTGCCCCGCCCAGCGGAGCAGGTCCCGCACCGCCGCCGGGCCGTCGGCGGGCCGCAGGGCCTTGAGGTCCGGGGTCCACAACAGCCGAGCGTCGAGAAACGACCGGTACGTGCGCAGCGCTTCGAGTTGACGGTCGTCCGCATCCACCGCGGCCCCCGCGGCGTCCAGCACTGCCGTCGAGGCAGCCTGCGCATCGTCCAACCGCTCGGTGAACTGCTCCAAGACTTCCCGGGCCGTGTCCTTCAGTTCCGGGCTCACCGCGGCCAAGGCCAACGGTCCGTCGCGGGCCACGCGCCGCCGCTCGTCTTTGAGGTCAATCAGCCGGGTGCTGAGCTCCGACAGTTCTTCCTGCCGTGCTTCGAGCTCCAACGCCAGCCGCGCCTCGGACGGCAGGGCGAGGCGCTCGGCAGTGAACAGCCGGCTGACCGTCTCGGTCATCTCCCCCGCGGCCACCCGTTCTTGGGCCAAGGTCAGGCTCTGGGTCAGCTCCGCGGCGCGCTCCGCGGAGGCGCCCGCAGTCGCCCGCACGCGCGACTGCTGGGCGGCGGCATCACCGGTCAGCCGCGCCAGCTCGACGCTGCGCTCGGCCCACCGCGGAAACTGCCCGGGCAGCGCCCGGGCCACGGCCACGCCCGCCGCGGCCTCGTCTTCGGCCGCCCTGGCCTCGGCCTGCTGCAACACCTCCACCCGGGCCCGCAGCGCTTCGCCCCGCGCCGCCGCCGCGTCAGACCGCAGCCCCGCCAGCCGGCCCTCGGCGGCGGCCAACTCCATCCGCAGGGGCAAGGCCAGCTCCAGGCGCTCGAGCGCCAACACCTGCTGCCGGGCCGCGGCACGTCGCGCCTCGGTCAACGCCTCGCGCAGCGGACGCAGCAACGCGTCGTCGGGCGACGGCGCGTCGGTGGTTTCCAAAGCCGCCCGCTCCGCGGCCCGGGCTCGCTCCAGGTCTTCGGCCAGGGTGGCCAGGCGGCCGTCCACCGCGGCCTGCTGCGCCGAGGCTTCGCCCGCCGCGGCCCGGGCTCGCGCCAGCGCGCTCTCAGCCTCGCGCAAGGCCGTCGTCGCGTCCTCCAGGTTGGTGTAGGGTTTGGCCTCCAGCGACCCGCCGGCCGCGTCTTGGGTCAAGTCTTCGGCCGCCGCCCGGGCCGTGGCGATGCGCCCCGGTGCGGTGGCCACAAACTCCGCCTGGGTCTGCGACGCGTCGCGGGTGTTCGCCGCCAACCCCCATGCTTCGGCCACGGCCCGGGCCAGGCCCACCGCCGCCTCGCGCTGCGCATCGGGAATGTCCGCGCGATCCGTGAGGGTCTCGGCTTCCACCAAGGCCTGCTGAGCGCGGACCGCGAGGTCCACCTCTCCGACGCTCTGCCCCTGGGCGGACACCGCGGCCACCAACAGTCCGAGCGCCCACGCGCAACGGCACACCGCACGCCACCGCGCTACGGGATTTCGGTAAAGCCTGGCCTGAACAGTCAACGCGGGGTCCGGGAGCGTAACGAGGAGGTGCCACCGGGGCACGCCGCCCCACGTTGCCTTTATCGGACGCC
>CALLPP010000074.1 GCA_938015655.1 uncultured Algisphaera sp. | reverse complement strand
GGTGGCACCCACCGTATGGGGCTGTACGACGCAGTGCTGGTGAAAGACAACCACCTGGCCCACGTGCCTCTGGGCGACTACACGCACACGCTCGGGGCCATGGCCCGGCGGGCCCGGGCCGACGTTCCGGGCCTGGCGTTTGTCATGGTCGAAGTGGACACGCTCGAACAGCTGGACCAGGTGCTTCACGCCGGGGTGGACATCGTGCTGCTAGACAACATGGCCCCCGACCGGCTGCGAAAAGCGGTGGCACGACGCGACGCGGTCGCGCCGCACGTGCAGCTTGAAGCCAGCGGCGGGGTGACCTTGGACACCGTGCGCAGCCTGGCCGAAACCGGGGTGGACCGTATCTCGGTGGGGGCCTTAACCCACTCGTCGGTCAACCTGGACTTGGGCTTGGACCTGGACACGGGCGGCGGGTCGTGAGCTCGCCGCGCGGCCCTGACACACCGCCAGGCCAATGGGCCGACGCCATCGAAGCTCGCTTTCCGGAGCGCGCGGGGCGGGTTGAGGTCTACGCCGAGACCGCCAGCACGCAAGACGCCGCCCGCAGGCGAGTGAGCGCTGCGCCGCCACGGGCCGCGGGCCTGGTGGTGACCGCCGACCGCCAGTCGGCGGGGCGCGGGCGGCTGGGACGTCGGTGGGAGTGCCCCGGGTCCAGCGGGCTGGCGGTCAGCGCGGCCTATCCCGCGGGCACCGCCTCGGCCGATCGCCTGGCCTTCGCGGCGTCGGTCGCGGTGGCCGAGACCCTCGACACCTGGCTGGCGCCCGCGGGCACCACGGCACAAATTAAATGGCCCAACGATCTGGTGGTAGGCGGCCGCAAGATCGCCGGCATCCTGGTCGAGCGGCTTGCGGGCTTCGCGGTGGTGGGCGTGGGCGTCAACGTGTCCACCCGCGGCACCGATCTATCCGCCCCGCTACAAGACTCCTCCACCAGCCTGACCCAACAGGGCGCCGCGGCCGATCGGCTGGCGGTGCTGCTGGAGCTGCTGCCCCGGCTGGACCACGCGCTGACCGACCGGCCGATGGACGACCTGCTCGATGCCTGGCGCCGCCGCTCGACCCTGCGTTCGCGCTCGGTACGCTTTGCCCACCACGGGCAGACCATTACCGGCCAGGCGATTGATTTAGACCCCCACGCCGGGCTGATCGTACGGCGCGACAGCGGCGAGCTAGTCCACCTGCCGGCCGACTCGACCTCGGTGCTCGGCGACGGCCCGGCGTAGGCAGCGCGTCTCGGCGGCCGTCGCCAGGGTAAAAAAAAGACCGGGTCCACGGCTTTCGCCGTGAACCCGGACCACCCCTGGGGGCTCTCTCTCCTCCGCCCCGCGTGCGCGGTTGGATGGGGTTTGACGGACTGAGTGTTATTCGGTGGGGACGTCCGCCACGCCGGTCTCTGGCGCCGTAGCTCCGCCATTGCGCTCGGCCAACAGGGCTTCGCCGGCTGCGGTTCGGGCTTGGGCCAGGTCAAGGGTGAACTGGGCCAGGTCATCGCTCCGCTGATCCGCGGCGGCCAGGGCCTGGGCCGAGTGAGCGCGGGCTTCTTCAGCCCGCTGCTGGGCCGACGCCACGCGGGCCTGGGCCCGGTCCAGCTCCGCTTGGAACTGGGCGACCTGCTGGCCCGCGGCTTCCGCCGCATCCCCGCTTTCCGCGGCATTAAGCCGCTCGGTGTGCCAGGCCAATAGCACGGCTTCGCCACGCTCGGCAGTTTCTAAGAATTCAAGTTGGGCTTGGGCCGCCTCGGCTTCCGCCTGGGCGGCCTGGGCTTGCGTGGTGGCCACTGCCACCACGTGGCGTTGACGGCGGGCTTCGATGGCGGCGAACTTCGCGTCATCCACCAGCGACGGACGGAACCGCATCAATGCACCAGGCTCCGCGGTCCGCGAATCATCGGCGAACGGAGCGCGGTACTGCCGGGCCGAGTCCGCCACGTACACGTAGCCGTCGCGCCCCATGGCCAGGCCATCGGGCCAGCGAAACCGGTCGTCGCCCAGCACGTCCTCGAAGGTGCCGTCGGCCCGGCGCACCCGCAGCCCGCGCCGTTCAACCGCCGAGAGGTAGAGGTCGCCGGTCGCGGGGTCGAGCACCATGCCGTCGATGGCCGAACCGGTGCGTCCCAGGCGCTCGACGTGGGCAAGGATCTCGGCGTCGTTGAGGTTTTCGTCACGCAGCACCGCGGTGGGAACCGAGTACAGCGTGCGGCCCGAGCGGGCGTGGAAGTAGAGCGTCTCGCGGTCGGTTGAGAGCTCGATCGCGGCCACCCCGTGGGCCCGAGCCGGCTCGGCGAACTCGTCGCGTTCGGGCAGGTCCGGCCGCAGGGTGTGTCGCAAGGCCACCCCCGCTTCGGGGCCGGTGACCGCCTGGTCCCGCATCAGCGAGCGGGCGATTCCGTTGTTTAAATCCACCACCACCACCGCGTGGTTGCCGCAGTCGGCGATGTAAGCCACCTGAGCCGCGGCGTCAACCCGCAGGTCCGTCAGCCGGGCGCCCTGCCCCAGCTCGCGTTGGTGATCCAGGTAGAACACGCGCAGCACGCGGTCGTCGGCCAGGCTGATTTCCACCAGCTTGGGGCCGCCGGTGAACACGCCCGCGTCGCCGGTCTGCCCGCCGTCCAGGATCCAGAGGCTCTCGCCCGCATCGTCGCGAGACACGGTCAGGGCCTGGGCGTTGGTCAGGCTACGCAGCGCCGTCGGACCCTGGCGCCCGTCCCATTCATTCCACCCCGTTCCGGGATACGCGTGCAGCTCGCCCGCGGTATCGAGCTCGGCGACCGAAAGCGTTGGCCGTGCATCCAGATGCGAAAAAGCAACGAAGCGTCGCCCCTCCGCGGACACCGCGACAGACGTGGGGGCCGCGTCGTCAAACCTTGTCACCTCCGCCAGCAGCGGGTGGTGGCCGAATCCCGATCCCGTCACCGCCGGGCGGGTGGACGAGCAACCTACAGAACCCAGGGCGGCGGCAAGCAAGGCGGCAGTCGTCAAACGATGAAACGGCATAGAAAGTCTCCGGAAACCGCGGGGAGCGGCGGCGGGTGGCGGACAGAATGAACGCGTCCGCTATCGACCGCTGTTTGGCGCGGCTCAAGCGCCGGCCGCCGCCGCCGCGGTGAAGGCCCATGGTTATCGCCCGCCCGATAACCCCTACTCCCATCCCCCCAGCGCCGCGGTTCTCGGTCGCCCCGCCCACGCCGCCCCGTCCCCGCCGGCCGCCCCGCCGAC
>CALLPP010000073.1 GCA_938015655.1 uncultured Algisphaera sp. | reverse complement strand
CGTCGCCCGCCGCCACACATCACGGCGATTCGGCCAGCAGCCGCGGGCGCACGGCAAACGCCTGCGCGGGGTTGTCGACCAGCACCTGATGCAGCTCGTCGTCGGTCAGCACGCCCCGGGCCTGGATGGCGGGGATCAGATCCGTCAGCAGCGCGTCGTAACCACGGACCCGGTCGCCGCCGTTGGGCTCGCCGGCGGTGTACCAGCCGCTGTCGTGCGAGAGCAGCACCCGGTGCAGAAGTTCAGCCTGCTTCATCGCGGCCAAGCGCTGCAAATAATCCCCCACCCGCGGCTTGGCCACGTTGTCGTAAGAAATCCACAGGCCCTGCCGCGCGAGCTCCACGGCGTCTTCGACCGGCCGCCGCTGGGCGTGCACCCACACCAGCGCGTCGGGCGCCACGCCGTGCGCAGCGAAGATCGCCATCTGCTCCACCGGGTCGGCGTTGGCCGTGTGCGAGGCCACGGTCAGGCCCGTGTCGCGGTGGGCGATCGCCGCGGCGGCCACCACGCGGCGGTCCAACGCGTTGAGCGCAAAAAATCGCCCGGTGGCGTCGTGGCACGCGTCCGTGTCGTCGGTCTTGCGCTGGCCGTTCACGCCGATCTTGATAAACCCCGGGCGGACGTCGGTGCCGTCGATCCCGTCGCGCCACTCGGTCACCCAGCCCGCGGCCAGCTGGGCGGGCGGCATCTGCTTGGCCGCTTCGGGCACGTGCCGCCCGCCCCGGGCCGCGTACAGCCCGGTGTTGGTCACCACGTGCAAGCCCGTCTGCCGCGACAGCAGACGCAGAAGCTGCGGGTCGCGCCCCAGATGCGCCGGCGAGCAATCCACAAACGCCTGCACGCCCAGCTCCCGCGCCCGGTCCAGGTGTGGGCGCACGCGGCGGGCCACCGCGTCGCGGTCCCAGCGGTGCGGGCCGCTCTGCTCGGCGCCGATCCAGTCCACCAGCACGTGCTCGTGGGTGAGCGCCAGCCCCAGCTGCGCGGCCGGCACCGGGCCCAACACGGTCATCACCACCGGGTCCACCGGCTGGGCCGACGCGGCCGCGAGCACGCCGCCGTACAGCCACAGCCCCATCCACCACAGTCCGGCACGCATGCGATTGCTCCGTGAACGTTAGAAAACAGCCGGTATCCGCCGCCGGTCAGACCAGCCGGGCGAACGCGTCTTTCAACGCCGGATACAGCGACTGGTAGGTGTCCACCCGTTTGGCGTAGGCCTTCTTTGCCGCGGCGTCGGGCCTGAGCGTGGCGCCCTGCTTCACCACCGCCTTGCACGCGGCGGGCACGCTCTTCCACACGCCCGTGCCCACCCCGGCCAGGATCGCCACGCCGAAGGCCGGCCCCTCGGAGCTGTTCACCGTGGCCACCGGCGTGCCGTAGACGTCGGCCTGAAGCTGACGCCAGAACGCGCTCTGCGCGCCGCCGCCGGTCAGCCGCACGGTCTTCATGGGCAGGCCCATCTCGGTAAAGATGCGCGTCTGCTCGGCCATGCCGTAAGTGATGCCTTCCAGCAGCGCCCGGGTCATCTCTTGCTTGCCGTGACGGGTGGTCAGGCCGATGAACGCGCCGCGGGCCCGGGGGTCGGGGTGGGGGCAGCGTTCGCCGGTGAGGTAGGGCAAAAAGTACAGCCCGTCGCTCCCGGCCCGGGCCTTCTTGGCTTCTTTGACCAACGCGCTGAAGTCTTCGCCCGGGCGCAGCTGGTCGCGGTACCACTGGAAGCTGCCCGCGGCGCTGAGCATGCAGCCGAACACGCACCACTTGCCGTCGATCGCGCTGCACATGGTGTGCACGCGCCCCGCGGGGTCGTACACCGGCTCGTCGGCGTGGGCGTACACCACGCCGCTGGTGCCCAGGCTGGCGTTCACCAGGCCGCGGGCCACGACGCCGTTGCCCACCGCCCCCGCGGCGTTGTCGCCCGCGCCGCCCACCACCGGCGTGCCTTCTTTTAAACCCAGCGCTTTGGCGCCCGCCCGGTGCAGCGTGCCGGTCACCGCGTGGCTCTCCACGCAGTCGGGCAAGAGCGCACGGTCCAGCTTCAGAAGATCCAGCAGCTTCTGGTTGTACCTGCGCTTTTTCACGTCCAGCAGCAGCAGGCCGCTGGCGTCGCTAACCTCCGTGGCGTAGTCGCCGGTCATGCACAAGCGGATGTAGTCCTTGGGCAGCAGCACGCGGCGGGTCTGCTTCCACACCTGCTTCTCGTGCTTGCGCACCCACAAGATTTTGGGCGCCGTGAAGCCGGTCAGCGCCGGGTTGCCCACCATCTTGATGAGCTTCTTCTTGCCGCCCGCGGCCTGGGTGATGGCCTCGCACTCCGCGGCGGTGCGCTGGTCGTTCCACAAGATCGCCGGACGCAGGGGCGTGGTGCCTTCGCCCAGAAACACCGCCCCGTGCATCTGGCCCGAGAGGCCCACGCCCCCGACCTGATCGCCACGGACCCCGGCCTTCTTGACCACCGCCTTCGTGGCCTTCTGCACCGCCGACCACCACTGGGTGGGGCTCTGCTCGCTGAAGCCGGGCTTGGGTTCCTGCCGGGTGTGGGGCGCGCTGGCCGCGGCCCGCACCCGGCCGCGGCCGTCACAGATCAAGGCCTTGGTGCCCGAGGTGCCGATGTCGATGCCCAGCAGATAGGCCATGGTTTAAACTCCTTGCGGTGAGACGGCCAGCATACCGGGTCGTCGAAACCGGCCCGCGGGCCCGCGAACTCGACTCATACGGAGCAGCGACCATGCTTTTTCGGTTTCCTCAGCGCGGCGGCGGGCGTGATCTGGGCGGCGTGCTGCGCGGCCGCGGACGCGGCGGCGCGGGCATGGGCGCCTTGAAAATCCGCCTGGCGATCGGCGCGGTGATCGCGCTGGTGGTGGTCGTGAGCTACTTCATGAACACCTCGGTCAACCCGGTCACCGGGCAGAAGCAGCGTGTGGGCGGGGTGACCGAGAGCCAGGAGATCCAGATGGGCCTGGCGAGCATAAGCCAGATGGCCGGCGAGTTCGGCGGCGAAGCGCGCGACCCCCGCAAGCGGGCGCTGGTCGATCAGGTGGGCCGGCGCCTGCTGAGCGTCATCGACGACATCTACCCCCGGGGCGAGATCCCCTGGGAGTTCAGCTTCACGCTGCTGGACGACGACACGACGGTGAACGCCTTTGCCCTGCCCGGCGGGCCGACCTTCATCACCGAAGCGCTCTTCGACCGGCTGCAGACCGAGGGGCAGCTGGCCGGCGTCATGGGCCACGAAATCGGCCACGTCATCCACCGCCACGGCATGGAGCGCATGGCCAAAGGGAAACTGCTTCAGGGGCTGGTGGGCGCCGCGACCGTAGCGGGCGGAGACATGAGCGCCGGGCAAATCGTTGCGGTCGTGGGCAACACCAAGATGATGCAGTACGGCCGCGAAGACGAATTAGAGTGCGACGAGGAGGGCATCAAGCTGATGGTCAAAGCCGGCTACGACCCGCGCTCGATGATCGGCGTGATGGAGATTCTGCACGAAGCCTCGGGCGGGGCGCCCAAGGCCCCCGAGTGGCAGTCCAGCCACCCCCACCCCGAGAACCGCGCGGCGAAAATTGAAGCGACCATCGCCCGGGAGTACCCCAACGGCCTGCCCGAAGGGCTGGTCCCGTAAACCGCCCGCTCGGCACGCCCACGCTTCTTCGTGCCGGGCCGGCCTCACAACCC
>CALLPP010000072.1 GCA_938015655.1 uncultured Algisphaera sp. | reverse complement strand
GGCGAGCGGAACATGCGGTCAAACCGCCGCTTCTTTGCCAGCGGGTGAACCCCACGCCACGCGGTGAAGTCTTCGCCCAAGCGCAGCATCCGCCGCACCTGCGCTTTGAGCGTGGCGTGATCACCCCGCGGGACCGTGCGGTCGCACGCCAGCACCAACGCCCCGCCGGCGCGTTGGCGCAGCGCCGTCTTCACCACCCGCCCCGCGGCGGTGCGCAGCGGGCGGTGCAGCACCCGCTTGGGCACGTCCCAGCGGTTGGGCGGCAGAACGAAGTAGCCATAACTACACACGGCCCGGTGCAGGTCGAAGCGTGGCGGTGGCGTCAAGGTGAGGGTGGTGGACATTGCCCACAAGCCTACGCCACAGCAATCTCACGATGATCGCAGGCACAACCTCCGCGGCACCGCGTGACCCCGCAGCCCGTGGGCACCGCAACAAAACAGGCCGTTTTACGGGTGACACCGCCCCGCCTACCTCCCGCGGTTCGGAGGTGGAGCTCCCGACTGCCCGGAAGGCGCCCCTGTCCCGCTGCTTTGAGCGGGACGAGGGCGGCGCCCCGGGCGCTTACGACGCGTGGAAGTTCTCGACGTTTTCCCCGCTGGGTGCCAGCCGCTTGTCGATCGGGAACATCAGCTCCGCGATGTTGCGGCACAGCCGGTCGCCGAAGTGGCGGTAGCGCTCGTAGTGCTCGTCCAGCGACGCGAAAACCTCATCAATGCTCTGCTCGCCCTGGGCGTAGAACACCGGGTCGTCGCGCATAACCCGCTCGATGTGCCCGCGGGTCCATTCCATGTGGTACTGGAAGCCATAGGTGTTCAGCCCGACCTTGAAGGCCTGGCACTTGCACCGGGCGCTGCCGCTCAGCGGGATGGGCGTGCCTCCGGGCGGGGTTTTTTTCACTTCTTGGCCGTGCGCATGAAACGGCGTGGTCTTCCAGGGCACTCCCAGGTGCAACGGATCGGTGCTACCAAAGAAGGTGCTGGTCACCGGATAAAAACCGATCTCGGCCTTGCCCTCCATCGGCCCGACCTCACCCCCCAAAGCCTTAGCAATGAGCTGAGCGCCCAGACAAATGCCCAGCACCGGCAGGTTCGCGGCATGGGCTTTTTTAAGCAGCGCGATCTCGTCGGCCATCCATGGATGGTCGCCGGCCTGGTCAACATTCATGGGCCCGCCCATGGAGATCACACCGTCCACACCGCGCAGGTTCGTGGGCACCGACACCCGCTCGTGCAGCTGAACCACCCGCAGCTTGTGGCCGTTGTCATTCAAGATACAACCCAAGCGGGACGGAGTTTCGAGCGGATGATGTTCTAGAACGAGAATGGACATAGCGATAGCGTAAGGCTCCCCGCCCTCCTGCGTCCAGAAGCTCTCCCCTCAGATCGCAGAGAGAAACTCCCTGCACCCCGACCACAGCCGGAAGAACCGTAACGAGCGCGTACAATCGGGTCTCCGGCTCCTCATTCCGAGTTCGCCCCGCCATGGCTCGCCAACCGCTTACCCTCGTCCTCAACCGCGGCGGCCTGGCAGGCCTGGTGGCCACGTCTGCGGCCTTGGCCGCGCCCGACCCGCCCCGGGTGGGGCTTGTGTTTATCGACGACGGCCGCCTCGACACCGAGATACGACGCGAAGCCGTGCGGCGGCAAGCCGATTTTTTTGGGCTAACCCGGCTAGACGAGCTAACCCTACCCGGGCTCTTCAGCAGACCAACCCCTACGACATCCCGCCCCCGGCTGGCGGCACCCCGGCTTTTGCTAGAGGCTTTAGCTCACGCGGGTACGCAAAAAGCCGACACCCTGCTGTGGCCCGTGGCCTGCAACACCCGGCCCGCTGACGTCTCCCGGGCAACCGAAATCCAACTGGTGGCTGAGCAGCTGGCGGACCTCGAAGACCCCTTGCCCGGCGGCCCCGGAGCCAATCCGCGCCTCCTCGCACCCCTGCTGGGCTACTCCGACCAGCAGGTCATCGAACTGGGCCGCGGCTACGCCAGCCCCTTTGCCCTGGCCCAAAGCTGCGAGCAGACCATCAACGGCCATACCGGCGGAGTGGACGCCCCGCCCTGCCGCATGTGTGGTCTTTGCCGTCGACGAGCCGCCGCGTTCCGCACCGCGGGCATAGCGGATCAGCTCATAGTGTCACGCGTTTAATCTCTACCAACCGCGTGATTAAAGTACCCCATCAGATGATTTGACCGGCTGCACCAGCGGGATCGGGTTCCCTCAAAGAAGTTGAAGTAAGCAACCCCGAAGGATTGCCGATGGAAATCGACGCCGCGGGAGCCACGGTCCACAAGGCACAGCGGTTAAAAAGTTTAGATACGAGCCCCTAAGGCTTGACGGCCTTATCTGCGTCTCGACGGGACGCACCCTTGTTTCCGCCCTCCGGCTCCGCCTCCAACTTCGCCAGACGCTTGGAGACCAACTCGTCGCGCCGGCTTTCGTCCGCACTCAGCTTGGCTTCCATCTGCGCTAACCGCTCACGGAACACCGCGAGTTCGAGCCGGCGGACGTCCTGTCGCACCTGAAAGTGCCGATCGAGAGTCGCACGTAAGGCCACCCGCGCAGCATCGACGCCCGGATCGCCCTCCGGCAACGCCGCGAGGGCTCGCACCTGTTCACGGCTGCGTTTTTCCAGGCGGATGTCGTGGATCCGCATGGCATAAATTTCGGGCCGCATTTTTTTCAGCTTCAACAAGTGTCGTAAACGTGGGAAACGACGCTGCAAAACTTGCGGGAGCATTTCGGGGCGTTCGGACCGCAGACGTTCGATACGCGGGGCCATCGTCGGGTCGATCTCAATCACCAGCGTCACCGCTTCTTCAAGAAGTTTGCCGCTAAGCGGCGCCGGCTTTCGGTGCGCCCCCTGGCCCCCCTGGCCCCCGCCGGAGCGACCGGCCTGCGCCCCCCCCTCAGGGGCCTGACTGGCCTCCGGCGCCGAAGCGGACACCTCGGGTGCTTGAACCGGTGAACGGTTTTGCTCGCCTCCATTTGCAGCCGCCCCAAGCCCCCAGGCCAACAAACAAGCGGCCACCAGAATCGGGCGCACATGGCGGGAAGGGGTCATAAGTCAGGTCTCCAGCCGCGGCCTAAGCCACCGATTTAAAATAACCACGCGCCGTCGTCGGCGTCGTCCATCGACACTTCCCAGTCCACCGCACGGTCCAGGCCGCTAAAGCCAGAGTCGGCCCACGGATCGACACCCATCACCGCAACCAAGCGCTCGCCTAGCCGCTCCACCGGGTCGATCACCGCACCTTCAAACATCGCCACCTGGACCAGCCCACGGTCCACGGCCTGCACCGACTCGGCCCATGCCTCGGGGCTCAGATCCGCCTCTGTGCTGACACCCTGCTCCCCGGCCACCACGGCCCCAGACTCAAAGCCCGGTCGATCACCCGACGCCCACAACCACCACACCCCAGCGGCCAGCCCCACCACGGCCGCCAACGCCAACGCCCGCGACCAACGCCCGCCACCCCAACCGATACGCCCCACTGGCGCGGCGACGGGGAGGTCCGATTGGGTCGCCGCGAGTACCGCGTCGGCCAAATTCGGCGGCACCGGCGGCGCCGTCGCCGCGTCGTACCGTGCTACATCATTCCCACCTGCCACAGGCAGCTGCGTCCGAGTCCGGGCAATCACCGCATCAGCCAGCCCCGGCGGCACCGCCACCGGGGCTAGGGCCGTGTCAAGCTCGGCTGAACCTGGCCCACGATTCACGCCCAGGTCCTCTCCCAACAGACCATCGCACGTCGCGGCCAACACCGCGTCGCTCAATCCCACCGGCGGCGAAGCCTCCAAAGCCTGGTCCAGCTGTATTAGCAAACACCGACCCGGGCCGGTGGGGGTAGCCCCATCGGCGTACGGCCCATTGGGCTGCGAAGTGCCGTGCGACCGGTCGTCTTGGGGAGGGGGTTGGGTCACAGGGAAGGTTCAACGTGGCGACGGTAACAAAGAGTTAAAAAACGAAGGTCAAATCGGTGATCGGCAACGGTTTAATCGGCTTAAACAGGCAGACAAACAGGAACGGGTCACGGGGACGGGGCCAATTTTTTCAGCTTGCCAAGGGCCCGGTGCCCCCGGGCCAACACCGTGCCCAGCGGCTCGCCCAGCGTCTCGGCGATCTCTCGAAAACTGAGCTGAGCTGTGTGCCGCAGATGCAGCACGGTGCGATCGGCTTCGGGCAGCCCCGCCACCGCGTCCCGCAACCAATTCAGGTCTTCTTCGCGCACCACGGCGTCCACGGGATCTTCCCCCGGGGCCCCCGGTCGGTTGTCGGGCGGGGTGCGGGCTTTCACCCCCGACGTGCCCGGAACCACAGGATTCGAAAAGTCGGCCGGTACCGCCTGGCGTTTGCGTCGCCGCATTTCGTCACGCAATTCGTTCATGGCCACGCGAAACAACCAGGGCTCGAACCGCCCTTGCTCGCGGTAGCCTCCCGGCCCCGGCCCCAGTTTCTGCACCACCTTTACGAAAGTCGATTGAGTCAGCTCTTCCGATAACTCCGGATCCCGACACTGCCCCATCAGCAGGCCGTACACCCGTCCCGTGTAGCCGCGCACCAGGGCCTCCCACGCGGCACCGTCGCCTTGGGCTGCTCTCTCAAGCAGGGTCGCAGTATCTAAAGAGTCATCCTGCATCGGTTTCCTACCGCGTAGAACGGCCTCAGGCACCGGCTTATTGCCCACATTGGCCAGCAATCTGCGGTGTCTTCCCCACGTACCCGGAGCCCGGCCCCCCGGCACGCCACCGCCGTAATAGACGTATGGTAGCTGCGAATGTCTTCGGCCCCGCCCCCCCCCCCCTCCGCTCCCCTAGATGTCGGCAACGCCCACGCCGTGGCGGACACCTTCCGCGCAGCCACCGCCGCGGCACGCGACGATCCCCGACGAAACGGATCCACC
>CALLPP010000071.1 GCA_938015655.1 uncultured Algisphaera sp. | reverse complement strand
CCCGAGCGACGGCGACGGGTTCTTTGGCCAGGTGCAGCCACCGGGCGGTGGGCGTGTCGGCCTGCGGGCGGGCTTTGTCGGTGGCGGCTCCTTGGGCCGGGTCGCGGAAGTCCGGATCGCCCGCCAGCAGCTCGCCGGGGTGCAGGTTTAGCACCGCGGCCAGGCGGACGCCCACCTCGTGGGGCAGCAAGACTTTTCCCGCTTCGTAGGCGTAGATCGCGTCTTTGGAGATCGAGCTGCCCCCGCGGGTCCGCTCGTTCACCCGGTCTGCCAGCTTCTGCGCCGACAACCCGGCGAGGTTCCGCGCGGTGCGGAGTGCGGCGCCGCGGGCCGACCTCAGGGCGGCGGCGTTGGGCGCGGGGGCGGCGTCGTGGAGCGGGAGAGAGGGTGTCACGGAGGTATTATCGTGTATTGGCGGCATTTATCCAATATTTCGATCGAGTGTGGCCGATAATTGGATTTTTAGCCGCGTTTTAGTTAATTTAGGGGGAATGGAGTTGACAAAAATTTGAGAATATGTATATTTTGCTTGGAAGCATGACGGATCGGCTTCCTTCCGCCAAGACCCCCGACGCACGGATGCCGAGGTCAAAGCGGGTTTTGCTTCTCAGGGATGGGGTGCAGAACAATCCACCGCCCGGCGCCGCAAGGATGCGGCCCGGGCGGTTTTCTTATGGCTCCGGAGGGTTTGCGGCCTGAGCGGGCGTCTTCGCCCTGGGGCACGGCACCTGCGGCGTCGGGCTGCTTCGACGACCCTTCGGGGTCGCCTGCATCGCCCTTCTTGCATCTGCCGCACCCCAGTTCGAAGTCGCCGCGCTCATCCCGCAAACCCTCCTCCGCGTATTTGCGCACGACTCAGAATCAGACCGATGGGCGCGCAGGTCACGGCAGTTTTCCGAGGAAGAGTTCCCAGGCGGCGTCTTCGGTGGGGTCGATGGACTGGACGGTGAAGCCGGCTTGTTCCATGAGGGTGGTCCAGGTTTCGTAGGGGAAGAGGCCTAGGGTGTGGCGGTCTTCGATCAGTTCGACCTTGCGCGTGGTGAGGTTGCGGATGAGGTAGAGCAGGATCATTTCGAAGGTGGTGTCGGATGGATCCGGGTCGTGGACGTAGGTGAAGTAGGTGAGCTGGTCGCCGTTGACCGTGGTGCCGTCGTCGGCAACTTCGTTGTCTGCAAAGGTTTCTTTGAGGTAGGTGGGCGCGACGAACAGCAGGCCGCCGGGGCGGAGGTGGGCGCGGGCGGCGGCGAAGGTTTGCTTCAGGTCGTCTTCGGTGAGCAGATAGTCCACGGCGTCGTGGATGAGGACCGCGTCGAAGGGCGGTTGGTCCGGCCGGTCCGGGCGCATGGTGCGCATGTCCGCGGCGTGGGTCTCTAGTCCGGGGATCAGCCCGGACGCATGGGCGAGCATCTCTGCGGACAGGTCGGCGGCGACGGTGTGGTGCCGCCCGCCGCGGCCGCCGCGGGTATCGAGGTGGACCAGGGTGTGGCCGCCGCCGGCGCCCAGTTCGAGGATGCGGTGGGGTGTGGATTCAGTGCCCGGACCCAAGTGCTCGGTCAGCAGGGTGTCGAGGTGCGCCGCTTCGGCGGTGTAGTGCTCTGGCGGGCTGAGGTGAGGCCACAGCCAGGCCAGGTCGGTGTAGAGGCGGGGTTGAGGTTGCGGCATGTCGCCGAGGGTACGGCGCGGCGACCCCGGACGTAGAGTTAGCCCGTGCTCAGGATCGCACCCGCCAGCTCGTGGCCGCTGCGCCAGGCCTGCTCGATATTGGGCCGCGGGCCGGTGCAGAACACGTCGCCGCACAGCGCGAGGCCCTGCGCGGGGTCGTGCAGGTAGGGGGCATCTAGCGGCTTGGTGACGTGGGCAAAACGCCAGCGGTGGGCCGCGGCGTAGGTTGGCGGCGGCAAGGTCAGGCCGGTGGTGGCGGCGAAGGCCTCGGTCAGCCGCGACAGGGCCTGGTCGGTGGTGAGTTCGACGTGCTCCTGTGACCATGCGGGCGCGGCGTGGAGCACCCAGCACGCGGGCGCGGCGGGGCGGCCGGGCTTGGCGGTGTTGCGGGCGATCCAGCTGAGGGGGCTGGTGTTCTCGATGAAGGCGGCGTCGAAATCCAGGTTCAGCCGGTGGTCGAAGGCGAGCATGCCGGCCCAGCAGGCGGCGGTTTGAGCGGTGGCGAGCCGCCGTGCGAAGGCTGGGTGGGTGGTTTGGACCAGCGTTTGGGCCTGGGCGCCCGCGATGGCCACGACCACACGGTCGAAGGCGCGGCCTGCGGCGGCCGTATCGTCTTCGGTCCTGGCCTCGTGGCCGGTGGCGGCCGGTGCGAGGTGCGATACCTGGATGCCGAAGTGCGGGCCGTCGATCCCGGTGGTTGGCCGGCAGAGGTCGGCCACCAGCGCGTCCATCGACGGCGTGCCGACGTAGCGTGTCGCCCGCCGCCAGGTGGGCGTGGCGCTGGCGTCTTCCAGGTCCACGATCCGCGCGTCCCACTCTGCGGCGACGCCGCGGGCGATCCAGTCCTGCACGCGCGCCCGGAAGCCGTCGAGGCGGGCGGTGAAGAACTGCGCGCCGTGGTCGAAGACCGGCCCGGACCGCGAGGTGCGGGTGGCCAGGCGGCCGCTGGGCCGGCGGCCTTTGTCGACGACCGTAACCGCTTGGCCCGCGTCGGCCAGCCGGTGGGCGCAGGTCATGCCGGATATGCCGGCGCCGATGACGAGGGTTTGGAGGGCGGGCATGGCTTGAGGTTAGCGCCGCAAGTGGGCCGGCGCGGCCACGGCGCGCAAGAAAAAACCGGCCGCGAGGCCGGTGTGCTTCGACGCCGATGCCGAGGGCTTCACGCCCGCGAGAGGTACTCGTTGGTCTCGGTGTTGATCTTGACCTGCTCGCCTTCGCTGATGAACGGCGGGACGCGGACCTTGAGGCCGGTGTCGCAGACCGCTTCCTTCATTACGTTGGTGGCGGTGGCGTTTTTGATGCCCGGCTCGGTTTCGGCGATGGTGAGGGTGACGGCCTGGGGAAGCTCGACGGTGAGGCAGGTGCCTTCGTAGAAGGCGCCTTTGATGGTTTCGTTGGCACGGATGTACTTCAACGCGTCGCCCAGCACGTCTTCGGGGATGGTGAACTGGTCGTAGGTTTCACAGTCCATGAAGATGGCGCCGGTGCCGTCGCTGTAGAGGTACTCCACGTCGCGGCGATCGAGGGTGGCCGAATCGACTTCATCCACGCTGCGGAAGCGCTTCTCGGTGACGTTTTGGTGCTTGATGCTCTTGAGCTTGGCCTGCACGAACGCGCCGCCCTTGCCGGGCTTGACGGTCTCGGTCTTGGTCACGAGGAAGAGCTGGCCGTCGAGGGTGAGCACCTGGCCGGGTTTGAGGTCGTTGGCTTTCATTTTTCGGGTCCTGGGTGGAGGCGGGGGGTGTAGTGTCGGGGGTGGTGGGGTTTGGAGCAAGTGTTGGGCAGGGGGTAGCCGTTAGGAGTTAGCAAGAGCGCTGGCGCGGGCCCCGACGTTCCCTGGTGGAGGGCGGACCCGCTTGCGTCTTGCTAACGGCTAATCGCTGGCGGCTCCGCTGCCTCCTTCATGATCTCGCGCATGACCATGGTGGCGAAGCTGCCGCGTGGCAGCGTGAAGGCGACTTTGAGGTAGGCCCCGCGGTCATCCACCCCGCCGGAGAGTTCGGGGTGCTCCAGGTGCTCGCGCAGGGGACGCCGGCGGCCGTCGGTCCGCAGGTCGCGGTGGTCGTGCAGATCAGTTTCGCTGAGGTCAAAAGCGGCCAGGGCGGCGCGCTCGGCGGTGAGCACGTCGCCGGTGGGGTTGGTCATGCCCGGGCCCGGCTGCGGGCCCGAGGGGGAGACTTGGTTTGTGGGGGCGCGGCCGTCCGGGTTGTTTTCCTTTTTTGCGGTCGTTTCGTCCACCGGGAAGACCGAGCGGTTGTCGTGCTTCCACGCCAGGTCGCCGGGCACGAGCCGGCCCAGCGTGCCGGCGCGCACGCGGGCATCCACCACGGTGTTGAAGACCGCGGACTGCGTGGCGGACACGAGCAGGTCGCGTTGGGCGCCGTCCACCGCTCGCGCGGCCGGCGCGGCGTCCTTGCCCTGCCGCAGGGCGTCCAGGGCCTGGCGCTCGGCCCGCAGGCTCTTGGGCATGTACTCCAGGGCGGTGTGCAGGTCGCCGCACTCGTAGGCGGCACGGGCGGTGTGAGCGGTTTCGTGTTCGTCGTCGTGCGGGTCGCCCAGGAGCGCGTCGAGGAAGGCCTGGTGCTCGAGCTTCAGTAGGTGGCGCCCGAGCAGGTGGCCGTTGTGGCGGTAGCCGAAGCGCTGGTCGCCGTAGTAGTTGGGGAAGCCCTCGGCGGCGAGTTTTTCGAGCACCGGCCGGGCGCGGATCACGGCGGTGGGGGCGACGTTGCGCACGGTCAGCGCGAAGCGGTTGCCGCCGTGGTGGCCGGGCCGCAGCTTGTTGATGTGGCGGTCGGCCCACAGCACTTGAGCGTGGGGGTAGCTGGCCAGGCGCTCGAGCGCGGCTGCGTCGTCGGCCTTGGTGGTACCGGGCAGGTGGACCGAGAGGTGCTGACGGGTGACGGCGTGTTTGTCTTTGAGGCCGGCGTGGCCCACGCTGCCGCGTTTGACACGAAACGCCTTGGCCACGCGGCGGATGAGATCGTGCGTGGTGGCGGATTTTTTTTCGATGAAGAGGTAGAGGTGCTCGCCCTCGCCGCAGGGGTCGTAGAGCGGCTGCTCCTCGACGAGGAAGTCCTCGGGCGTTTGCTTGAGTACGCCGCCGGTGCCGGGGAGGTCGGGGGTGAGGTAGGCGAGGGGGGGGGGCGGCATGGATTAAACGCCAAGACACCAAGGCACCAAGACGCCAAGGAAGCCGAGGCAAGACGGGGCGGTCCCTTCTTGGCGTCTTGGCGACTCGGCGTCTTGGCGTAAGTATCGCAACGGTTTATTTAATCTTCGGGGGCGTTTTTCATCAACGCGCGGAATGCGGTGATGAGCTGCTTGGTCACGGGGCCGGGCTTGCCAGCGCCCACCGGCCGACGGTCGATGTTGACCACGGGTACGACTTCGGCGCCGCTGCCGGACCAAAGTGATTTCGCATGCGTGAATCAGTGGGCAACTCGTGTCGCAAGCGAATATCATGAGTGGAAAACCCGCATACCGATTCAAGAGTTGAATTCCCCACTCATGTCACGAATTCGCATCCTTCTACTTTCAATTGGCTTCTCTTTGCCAACTCTTCTGATTTGCCCCTTCGTGTTGGCGCAAACAGCTGAAGAGGAAGTTCTCAATCCTGGCTTGCATGCCGAAGACGGGGATCATGCAGATCCCAGTGTGTTGAATTTCTCTCGATGGAGCGGCGATCTTGTGGTGCCCGACCCCGTTGCCATTTCCTTCGACGATTTCGGTACAGCCTACATCACTCAGACCCAACGGCGAAAGTGTCAGGATTTGGACATTCGCGCCAATCCAGACTGGGTTCCCAGTGATGTCGGCTTTCAAAGTGTTCAAGACAAGCGTGATTTCTATCACCAACAACTGGCCCCTGGGCACAAACAAGAACGCAATCGGGAACGCGTGAAGGATCTGAATTCGGACGGCTCACACGATTGGAAGGATCTCACCGTCATCAGTGAAAAGATCCACTGGCTGCAAGATAGCGACGGAGACGGTACAGCTGACAAACTGGGGCTATTTGCAGACGGCTTTCAGAGTGAAGTGACTGGCATTGCTGCCGGAGTCCTTTGGCATCAGGGAGATGTTTTGGCGACGATCGCGCCCGACGTTTGGCGTTTGAACGACACCGACGGAGACATGCAAGCAGATCAACGCGAGATCATGGCGACAGGATTTGGTCTGCACATTGCCTACGCAGGGCACGACATGCATGGCCTAACCGTTGGTCCCGATGGAAAAATCTATTGGTCGATCGGCGACAAAGGGATCTCGGTTCAATCCGCCGA